>NZ_JAURWM010000121.1 GCF_030654915.1 Phenylobacterium sp.
CCGAACAGGTCCCAGAACACAGTCGGCGCGGCCGCCAGATTGAGAGTCAGGTTCATCGATGCGGCCCGCGCCAGCATCTTCTCATTGGGGGCGCCGATCATGGCGATGCCGCTGAGGTCGCCCTTCACGTCGGCCGCGAACACCGGGACCCCGGCGTCCGACAGGCCCTGGGCCAATATCTGCAAGGTGACGGTCTTGCCGGTCCCCGTCGCCCCCGCCACCAATCCGTGGCGGTTGGTGCGGTCGAGCCGCAACAGCTCCGGTTGCTCTGAGAAACCGATCAGGACGTCTTCGGACATAGGCCGCTCC
Source organism: Phenylobacterium sp. (assembly GCF_030654915.1). GTDB lineage: Bacteria > Pseudomonadota > Alphaproteobacteria > Caulobacterales > Caulobacteraceae > Phenylobacterium. The sequence goes on from NZ_JAURWM010000121.1 coordinate 310, forward strand.
GCAAACTAGCTCACCCGGCGAAGCTAACCGCACCATGGTCCGGCTTCCACCGCTGTTCCTCGAACGAAAGATGATTGCCGAATATCGCCGCTCGGAGATCGCGTTACGTCGTTCTTTAGACAATCCTTGGCATGGACACTCCCATTACCCCGCGAACCAGGGTAGGGATGGCCAAAATTGACGTAGCCCGCTCCCGCGCTGACAGTCGCTGGTGAACCGAGGCTGCAAGAAGAACCAATGTCCGTCCGTGCTCTAGAGTCCAACACCACCCGCGTCTCGCTCGTCATCCTCGCGGTGATAGCGTCAGGCGCCGCACTTTTCTGGCTGCGCGGCATACTGACGCCCCTGGCGCTGGCCGTCTTCCTGGCGGTCATGGTCGATGGGTTCGCCCGGATGATCCGTACACGCCTGCCCTGGGTCACCGAGCGTGCGGCCCTGCCGATGGCGATCGTGCTGTCGGTGCTGCTGTTCGGCATTTCGACCTTCGTGATCGCCGAGAACGCCAGCACGTTCATTAGCCAACTCGTCGCCTACACCCCACGACTGAACGGCCTCATCGCCCAGGTCGCGGGCATGGTGGACGTCCCGGTTCCGCCCACGGTGAACGAGTTGTTCGCCCAGTTGAATCTCGGCTCCTATCTGGCGAACGCCGCCAAGGGCCTCCAGGGCTTCGCCACCGACGCCTTCTTCATCCTGATCTATCTGGGCTTCATCATCGCCTCGCGCCGAGGCTTCCAGCGCAAGGTCGTGCGCCTGTTTCCGCACAGCGCCGAACGCCACGAGGCGACCCAGGCGTTCCGACGCATTCGCGACGGCGTCGAGAGCTATCTGTGGGTGCAGACGGTGACCGGCCTTATCATCGCGGTCTCATCCTGGCTCGCCATGTGGGCCATCGGGCTCGACAACGCGATATTCTGGGCCTTCCTGATCTTCATGGCGTCCTACATCCCGGTGATCGGGGGCGCGGTAGGCATCCTGGCGCCGCCAATCTTCGCCCTGATCCAGTTCCCCACCTTCTGGCCGGCGCTCATTCTGCTCGGGGTGCTGCAGGCGATCCAGTTCGTGGTCGGCAACATCATCCTGCCGCGCATGCAGGGCAACACCTTGAACATGGACCCCGTGGTCGTCCTACTCAGCCTGGCGTTCTGGGGCGCGATCTGGGGCATGGCCGGCATGTTCCTGTCGACGCCGCTGACCGTGATGGCGATGGTCATCCTGGCCCAGTTCAACGGCTCGCGTTGGTTGGCGATCCTGATGTCAGCCGACGGTCAGCCGGAAAACCAGCCTGACGCGCACCACGAAAAGCCGGCGGTGCAACCACGCGCCTCAACGTCACGCAAGCGTGAACCCAAAGTCTGAAAACCAGGGCCTTCAAGTTGTTCGTTTCCTACCTATCTACAGTCCGTTCGGGCATCGCCCGAAACATAGGCGGCCCGGGCGTTAGCCAGGGTCGCCGCGAGCCCCCCGCGCTCCGCCTGCCCCCCCCAGGTGGAGCCACGCGCCGCCGGACTCTCTCCTCCGGCGGCGTTCTCGCGTCCGGACGTCAGCTCGGAGCCCAATCATGACCAAACGCCCCAAGATGACCGCGGCTCAGCGCGGCCTGGTCTCGGCCTTCGCCGAACTCACGGGCGACGAGAGCTCCGCCGCCCACGCCTTCATCGCCCAGGCGGCCGACGACGCGGCGCCGGACGAACTGCCCGAAATTCCGACCAAGGCGCTCGCCGCCCTGCTGGCCGACTTCTGGGCCTTCGCGGCGAACCGCCGGGGTGATCTGCCGGTTATCCGCCTCGCCCCTATCGAAGGCGCGCCGGGCCTGGAGCGGCTTGAGATCCTGCAGGACGACGCGCCGTTCCTGGTCGACAGCGTCATGGGTGAGATCGCCGATCAGGGCCTGTCGGTCCGCTCGATGTTCCATCCCGTCGTCGAGGTCGCCCGCGACCGCAAGGGCACGCGCCTCGCCGACGGCGAAACTCGCCCGGAATCGATGATCCAAGTGATCCTGGAACGGGTCGGCTCCGACCGCGAGGCAGCGCTGGTCGCCGGCCTCCAGGCCGCCCTGGCCGACGTCCGGGCCGCCGTGGACGACTTCCCGGCCATGCTGGACCTGATGGCCCGCACGATCCATGAGCTGGAAACCTCGCCGATCAGCACCGGGCGTGACGAGAACGCCCAGTTCCTCGCCTGGCTGCGCGACGAGCACTTCGTCTATCTCGGCGCGCGGGTCTACGAGTACCCGCGCCTTAAGGACGGGGGCTATGCCGCCGAAGAGCCGTTGTTCCAGCCCGAGGACGGGCTGGGCGTGTTGCGCGATCCAGCCCGCACCGTGCTGCGCCGCACCTCCGAACCTGCAGTGCTCACCGCCCAAATGCAGGCGGGCCTGACCAACGACCCGGTCACGGTCGCCAAGTCCAACCTGCGCTCGCGCGTCCATCGCCGCGGCTACATGGACTATATCGGGGTCAAGCGTTACGGCGCGGACGGCAAGCCATCGGGCGAGATCCGTTTCGTTGGGCTGTTCACGGTCGAGGCCTATGACGAGCCGGCCTACGCCGTGCCGTTGATCCGCGCCAAGGTCGCCACGGTCCTGACCCGCGCGGGCAAGGCGCCCGGCAGCCACAATGAAAAGCGGCTGCGCAACATCCTGGAGACCTACCCCCGGGAAGAACTGTTCCAGGCCACCGAGGACGAGCTGCTGGCCACCGCGCTCGGCATCCTGCACCTCAACGACCGACCCCGGGTGCGGGTGTTCGAGCGGCGCGACCCCTTTGACCGCTTCGCCTCGGTGCTGCTGTTCGTGCCGCGTGAACGCTATGACTCCGACCTGCGCGCCCGCGCCGGCGAGATCCTGGCCGAGGCCTATGGCGGTCGCGTCACGGCCTATTATCCTAGCTTCTCGGGCAGCCCGCTGGCCCGGGTCCACTTCATCATCGGCTTTGAGCCCGGCGATCACCTTGAGCCCAACCTCAAGGCCGTCGAAGCTCAGATCACCCTAGCCTCGCGGACCTGGGACGACCGCTTCGCCGCCGCCGTCCGCGCTTCGGGCCGGGCGACCGCCGAGGTCGCCGACATGGTGTCACGCTACGCCGAGGCCTTCACCGCCGGCTATCGCGAGCGCTACGACGCCGAAGAGGCCCTGACCGACATCGCGCTCATCGAGAGCCTGGGCGCGAACGAGCCGATCCGCATCCGCGCGTTCCGCCGTCCCGCCGACTCCAAGACCCAGATGCGCTTCAAGCTCTATCGGCCAGGCTCGCCCGCGCCCTTGGCCGACGTGCTGCCGATCCTCGAGAACATGGGCCTCAAGGCCATGGTCGAGACCGGCTTCCCGGTGATGAGCGCCGGCGGCCGCCGAGTGTGGGTCCACGAGTTCGAACTCGACGACCAGCACGGCGAGCACCTGGTCTTCGCCGAGGTGAAGCAGGGCTTCGAGGACGCTTTCACCGCCGTCTGGACCGGCGACACCGAGAGCGACGGCTTCAACCGCCTTGTGCTCGAGCTGTCGATCTCCTGGCGCGAGGCGGCCCTGATACGGGCGCTGGCCCGTCACCGCCAGCAATCAGGGCTCGACCCTAGCCAGCGGGTCCAGGAAACCGCGCTGTCCAACCATCCGGGCGTCGCCCGGCTAATCCTCGATCTGTTCCGCACCAAGTTCGATCCGGCCATCAAGGCCGACCTCCCCACCCGCACGGCTCAGGCCGTCCAGGTCATGGACGAAATCGTCCAGGCGCTGCAGCAGGTCGACAGCCTGGACGACGACCGGGTCCTGCGCCGCATCGCTTTGCTGGTCGGGGCGATCAAGCGCACCAACTACTACCAAACCGACGCCCAGGGCCGAGCCAAGCCCTATATCAGCTTCAAGGTCGCGTCCGGCGAGTTGGCCGACCTGCCGCTGCCCAAGCCCTATCGCGAGATCTTCGTCTGGGCGACGCACATCGAGGGCGTCCACCTGCGCTTCGGGCCCGTCGCGCGCGGCGGCCTGCGCTGGTCCGATCGCCGCGACGACTTCCGCACCGAGGTGCTCGGCTTGGTGAAGGCCCAGCAGACCAAGAACGCGGTGATCGTGCCGGTCGGCTCCAAGGGCGGCTTCTATCCCAAGCAACTGCCCAAGGGCGGCGCCCCCGACGCGATGCGCGCCGAGGCGATCCGCGCCTACACGACCTTCCTGCAAGGCCTGCTGGACATCACCGATAACCTGACCGCCGACGGCGCGGTCGTGCATCCGCCCGGCGTGGTCATCCATGACGGCGACGACCCCTATCTGGTCGTCGCCGCCGACAAGGGCACCGCCACCTTCTCCGACATCGCCAACGGCATCGCCGAGTCCTACGGCTTCTGGCTGGGCGACGCCTTCGCCTCGGGTGGTTCGGCGGGCTACGACCACAAGGAAATGGGCATCACCGCCCGCGGCGCCTGGGAAGCGGTCAAGCGCCACTTCCGTGAGCTGGGCAAGGATATCCAGTCCGAGCCCTTCACCGTGGTCGGGGTCGGCGACATGTCGGGGGACGTGTTCGGCAACGGCATGCTGCTGTCGGAGCAGATCCGGCTGCAGGCCGCGTTCGACCACCGCCACATCTTCCTCGATCCGGCGCCGGACGTCGCGACGTCCTATGCCGAGCGCCAGCGGATGTTCGAGCTGCCGCGCTCGTCCTGGGACGACTACGACCGCAAGAAGATCTCCAAGGGCGGCGGGGTCTTCCCGCGCAGCCAGAAATCGATCCCGCTGAGCCGAGAGGTGAAGGCCATGCTGGGCGTCGAGGCCGACAGCCTGGCCCCGACCGAGCTGATAACCACGATCCTCAAGGCGCAAGCCGAGCTGCTCTACGTCGGCGGCATCGGCACCTATGTGAAGGCCCGTGGCGAGAGCAACGCCGAGGTCGGCGACAAGGCCA
>NZ_JAURWM010000122.1 GCF_030654915.1 Phenylobacterium sp.
GTGACTTCGACGGCGCCGCGCCTGACGCTAGCCAGGGCCTGGGCGATGAAGGCGTCGAAGATCTGATGCATCCTGATCGTGTCGGCCATGATCAGGGCGTCGGGATCGCCGTCATAGGAGACCAGCAGGGTGACCCCGCCGTCGGTGGCGCGGTCCTGCCATCTGGCCTGGACTTCGTCGGCCAGTTCGGCCGCGCGTTTGGGGCGGAGGTCGAAGTGCAAGCCGTCGGAAGAGGCGGTCTTGAGGTCCGTCGAGGATGAGAGGATCTGGCGCACAGCGCGCGCGGCTTCGGCCACGCCGGCGATGCACGCCTGAGCGTCGGCGCCGATGGGCTGGCGCGCCAGACGTTCGGTTAGCGCCAGCACACCTTCCATCTGTTGATGGATCTCGCTGGTTACGCGCTCGAAGAAGAATTCGGGCAGGGACATGAACGCCGAGGTCCTGGGGGAACTTATGCTCACCATGGGCCTAAGCGCTTGCGGAGACGTTAAATTCCACCTGGAGGTTAGCGGTCATTTGACGCGGGTGAGAAAACAAAGGTCGGATACCCGACAAAGCGAAAGGGCGGCGGGATCGCTCCCGCCGCCCTTCTTTAGTTAAATGATTTCTATAACTTAGAAGCGGTACTGCAGCTCCACGCCGTAGGTCCGCGGCTGGATCAGGCCGCGAGTGATCGCGGTGCTGGTCTGACGCAGATAGGTCGTGCCGTTCACTTCCAGGCCGACGTTCGGATTGGCGAACACCGCCGTCGGGTTGGTCGAGGAGGTCGAGGTGAAGCCCTCTTCGTCGGTCACGTTCTTCACGTAGCCGATGAGCGAGTAACGGTCCCCGGCGTCTTTCCACAGCACCCGGAGATCGGCCGTACCGTAGGCGGGCACCGCGAAGTCGGCGTTGTCGAAGGGCTGATAGGTGGTCTCGTCGGTCCAGGTGTAGGTCCCCGAGAGGATCAGCGAGCCCGGAGCGAAGTCGAAGGTGTAGTTCGCGTTCAGGGCGAACTTGTTCTCCGGCGACTGGTAGATCTTCGAACCGGCCAGATCCTGGAACCTGAACAGCACGTTGTTGTTCACCGCCGTGCCGCCGCTCGGACGAGCCGTCGATTTCAGAGCGCTCGGATCCGCCGGGTCGTAGAAGCAGCAACCCTTGGTGATCTCGGTGTGCAGGTAGCCGTACGAGGCCGAGATTTGCAGCGGCTGGATCGGCTGCCAGGTGGCTTCCAGTTCCAGGCCGTAGGCCTCGGCGTCCACGTTCACGAAGTTGTTCGAGGCGGCGGTGCCGGCCGCGTTGAGCTGCGACAGGTTGAGCTGCAAGCCCTCGAAGTCGTTGTAGAAGGCCGCGGCGTTGAGGATCAGGCGACCGCCGATCGTCTTCTTCATGCCGAGTTCGTAGGCGTTGACCGACTCTTCGTCGGCGGTCGGCTTGGCGGCCAGGGTGCCGAGCAGGAAGCCCCCCGACTTATAGCCGCGGCTGTACTTCGCATAGACCAGGGTGTCGTCGTCCGGGGTCCAGTCGAGGTTCAGGGTGCCGGTGACGGCGCTCCAGCTGTCCGACAGATTGCGGTAGTTCTGAACGCCGGGCTTCGTCGGATCCATGTCGCTGGAAACGTCCACCGCCGCGGCGCCAAAGGCGCCCGTCGGGTTGAACAGGACCAGGCGTTGGGATTCGAAGCCGTCCTTCTCATCCTTCGTGTAGCGCAGGCCCGCGGTCAGGGCCCATTGGTCGCTGAACTTGTAGGTGCTTTGACCGAACACGGCCCAAGCCTTGGACTCCAGTTCCGCCTGGTTGTCGGCGAAGTTGCGCGACGGATTGGTCGCGGAGAGGCCGGCGGCGGCGAGCGAAGTGACGCCAGGGGCCTGACCGTTGATCGAGCCGTAGTAGAAGCTTGGCGTCGCGAGTTGCGCCTGCAGCGGGCTTCCGAGTTGGATGCGCTGACGATATTGCTCTTTGTATTGGTAGAGGCCGACGATCCACTTGAGGGGGCCGTCGTTGTTCGAGGTCAGGTTGATTTCGTTCGAGTAATACTTCTTGTGCTCGTTGAAATCGGTCGTCAGGTCGCTGAAGACCTGGGTGTTCAAGGGGCCCGCCGCATACGATCCGGTCCGGTTGGTGCCGTCGTAGTCGCCGCCGGTCTGATAATTGTATTGCTGGAACCCGCCGATGTACTTCAGTTCGGCCCAGCCAAGGTCGTAGCTGATCGTGGTCGTGAACAGGTGGTTGCCGCGGAGCTGGCCGTAGCCGTCGCGGTTCGTCGACATTTTATAGGGGTCTTGGACGCCCGGGTTCGGAGTTAGCGCTCCGAACTGTCCGTTGGGGACCAGGCCGCCGATCGGCTGGAAGAACCGGGTAGTGTCGTAGGGCGTGATTTGGTTGACGAGGCGGTCGCCGACACCCATGGCGTCGTCCCAGTTCGAGCGGCCGTAGCGCGCCCAGATATTCAGGTTGTCGCCGAGCTCGGCCTCGCCCTGGATCTCGAAATAGGTGCGCTTGATGGTGCCGGCGTCGTTGGCGGCGCCTTCGTTCTTGATGAAGCCGTCGCGCTGCCAGTCCTGCGAGCCGCCAATTTTGAAGCGGAGGTTCTCGGCGACCGGGATCGAGACGGCGCCTTCGATCTTGGTGCGTTCGTAGTTGGCGTAGCCGGCGCGGATTTCGCCGCCGAAATCGTGCGACGGGCGCTTGGAGATGGTGTTGACGGCGCCGCCCATGGCGTTGCGGCCATACAGCGTGCCCTGCGGGCCGCGCAGGATTTCAGTGCGCTCGACGAACAGCGAGCTCTTGAACAGTTCCGACGACGAGGCGGAGTAGAAGCCGTCCGTATAGGACGCCACGCCCGGATCGTTGCCGATGTAGAAGGTGTTACGGCCGGCGCCGCGCAGCGAAATGCGGTCGGTGCCGGAATAGTTCATGCCAGGCGTGAAGTTCACGAAGTCCTGGATGTTGGTCATCCCGCGGATGTCGCGCTGCTGGGAGGTGTAGGCCGAGATGGCGACAGGCACGTCCTGAAGGGCTTGTTCGCGCTTTTCGGCGGTGACGACCAACTCTTCGATCTGGAAGGCTTCGGTCTCTTGGGCGTGGGCGGGGGCCGAGATCGCCGAGAGCGTCAGGGCCGACGCGCTCAAGGCTAGCAGGGTCCGCAGGCGCGGAGCTTTGTTGGACATCAGTATCCTCCCAGGGCGGCGGGGCGTGGAGCACCCTCTGAAACCCGCCCGCGTGATGCGTATGCAGTGATGTCCGACGCGGGGAGGCGTCGGGTGGCGGGACCCTCGGACCCAACCCTGCGCGGCGTCAATATTAGGGCTGATAACTGATCATGATTCAGTTGAGCTTCCGGCGTTCTGTGGCGGAAATACCGCGCTTTCAAATCCACTGCACAAAAATGACCGTCGTTCTTTGACGTAACAGTGAATCAAAAGGAAACAGGGGTTTCCTGGTTCTCGCCGGGGAAGGTCATCGTACCCAGTCTACAAATCGGCCTTTCAGTGGCGGCGCGGACAAAGAAAAAGCCGCCGCCCCGAAGGGCGGCGGCCAAGTGGTTTGGCTGGGGTCGTTGGGTGGTCAGAAACGCTTCTGGAGCGAAACGCCGTAGGTGCGCGGCTCGGTGAAGAAGGCGTTGCGGAAGCGGCCCGAAGAGTCATCGGTCAGGTAGAAGTCGGTGATCGATTCCTCGTCAGTCGCATTTTTGACGAATGCGCCGATTTCCCACCCGGATTGGGGGTTGGCGACAGTGAGCGTCAGATTGACGTTCTGCCAGCTGTCGAGCTTGTCAGCTTCGCTGTTGTAGATCCGGGCGAAGGTCTTGGTCTGCTTGTAGTAGTCGCCTCGCAGCGTGGCGGACCAGTCGTTGCCGAACTGCCACGTGTACTGCGCGCCCAGGGAGATGGTCCAATGGGGCGCATTGGGCAGGTCGTTGCCGTCGAGATCCACGGTGACGCCGTCGGAGACCAGGCCGCCGAAGGCGTTGGTGCCGACCGCGGTGGCCCCGTTGAACACCGTGCCCGCGCCGGTCGTCGAGGCCGGCGTGCAAACGCTGAGTAGGGCGAAGGGGTTGTTCAGGCTGTTCGAGATCGCCAGGGCGGTCTGGGCGTCGGTCAGTTTCACCACGCAGGCGGAGGCCTCGGAGGACTTCACGGCGATGAGGTTGGCGTTGCCCTGGGTGCGGTCGAAGATGTCGATCGAGGTGGCGTCCTTGATCTCGGTGTCCAGCCAGCCGATCGCCGTGTTCAGGCGAAGGCCGTCCAGGGGTTGCCACACGCCTTCAAACTCGGCGCCGAGCACCTTGGCGTCGACGTTCTCGTTGATCGAGGTGCGGTTGACGATCTTCGAGACCTGATAGCCCTTGTAGTCGTAGTGGAAGATCGAGCCGTTCAGGGTCATGCGACCCTCGAGCAGCGTGTTCTTCATGCCGAGTTCGACGGCGTTCACGAACTCTGGTTCGAAGGATTCCGGCGGGCAACTGACCACCGCCGAGCAGGCGGGGTTCAGACCGCCAGCCTTATAGCCACGCGAGTAGAAGGCGTAGACTAGGGTCTCATCGGTGAATCCGAGGTCGGGGTGCCAGTCAAAGCCGAATCGGCCCGTCGTCTCCTTGAATTCCACGTTCAGGAACGGCTTCGAGTTGCCGGGAGGCGGCCCAACGCCGAAGCCGGGCGTTCCCAGCGTCACGGCGTGGTTCTGAACTTCCTTCTTATCGACGGTGTGGCGCAGGCCCAGCGTCCACTTGAAGGTGTCGTTCATCTGCCAGTAGATTTCGCCGAACACCGCGCTGGATTCCAGCTTATAGGGCGCGAAGTTGTCATAGTAGTTGTGGCCGAGCCGGTCTGGCTCCTTCTTCGGATCGATGCTGATGCACGGCGCGGCGCCAACGCAGTTGGGGTTTCCCGTCGTGAGCAGGTTCTGGATTTGGTACCAGGCGGTCCCAGTATTGAACATGACGTAGTAGTCGCCGGTGCCCTTGAATTGGAGCATGTTGGCGCCGACGTTGAAATTGAACGGCCCGTCATAGTCCGACTGCAAGCGGATTTCCTGGCTCCACTGCTCCGTGCTGGCCCAGGAGATGTCGCTGGTGGTGAAGCGGCTGTAGGTCCCGTTCTGCGGATCGCTGACCGCCCCGCCGGGGAACAGGTTCGCGTAGATGCCCGCATAGATCGCGCCGGGCACCGGTACGGCGTTCACCGGATTGGGCGTGGTGTTGAAGTTGGTGCTGGGGATGTAGCGGTTATAGTCCTGCCGCGTGTAGATGTAGGACTGCGTGAAGCCGGCCAGCCAGTTCAGCCGCAGATTTTCAGTCAGATCCCAATCGACGTTGAACTCATAGATGTCGGTCTCCGCCCGGTAGATGGGGTCGAAGTTCGACTCGATGTCGCGGACGTTCGGCGTCTGCATCTTGCCGGCGTAGGCGTCTCCCGTCTGAAGGCCGCTCAACATTCCGAACAGGCCGCCGAGGGTCGATTGCGAGTTCACCGTGCCGAGGACGTCGGCCGAGTAGAGCGAGGTCGGCAAGCAGCCGTGGCTGAAGAGCGCGCGCTGGATCTGCCCGATCGGCGCGATGCCGGAATAGCCCAGGCCGCCGATGTTGGCGGGGCCGTTGTCCTTGGTGCAGAATTGCTTGCCGATCCGTGAGCGGCTGTCCTTCTCGTAGAACCGATCATACATGAAGAAGGCGCGGAATTCGTCGGTCGGCTGGAAGCTGAGGGTCGCGCGAATGCCGTAGAGCTTGCGGTCGTCGGCGTCGTTCCCGGTCACGATGTTGTCGCCGAAGCCGTCGCGCTGCAGGTAGGTGCCGGCCAGTCGTAGGGCGAAGGTGTCGTCGATCGGCAAGTTGACCATGCCGCGCAGCTTGTAGGCGCTGTAGTTGCCGACCTCGCCGCGGACCACCGCCTCGAATTCATCAGTGGGCTTGGCGGTGATCAGGTTGACCACGCCGCCGGTCGCGTTGCGGCCATAGAGCGTGCCCTGCGGGCCGCGCAACACCTCGACCCGCTCCACATCGTAGAACTCGGTTTCGAACAGGTTGTTGGCGATTTGGGGCACGTTGTTCAGGTGGATGCCGGTGCCGGCGTCGCCTGAGCCGGACACCAGCTTGGAGCCGATGCCGCGAATTTGGAAATTGTAGCCCGTGAAGTTCGACTTGGAGAAGTTCACATTGGGCACGGCGAGAACAAGGTTGGGGCCGCCGTCGATCCGGGCTTTCTGAAGGGCTTCCTGATCGAACGCGGAAACGGCGATCGGAACGTCTTGCAACGCTTCCTCACGCTTTTGCGCTGTGACGACCAATTCCTGGATAACGGTCTGGGACCAAGCGGGCGATGCGACTGTACTGAGTGCCGCCGCAGATGCGCCCACAATCAGTAGGCTCCGCAAGTGCAGAGTATTCAACATTCCAGATTCCTCCCAGTACGTCCGAGGCTCTCTACATATCGGCCCGGTACGTCACATCGCCGCGCAAGATTTCATCTAGGGGCAGGCGGCCAATCCCCCGACAATGGCAAGGCTCGCGCCCAGTTATGGAGTCTGTCAACGTGACGTCGATAAGTTATCGCCGTTAATGTCAAAACTTCCAAAAGGCTGTTGCTCAAATACCCGTCTTTCGAAGACTGGAAATTTTAGGCGGCGTCTGAGCACTGGGGGATTCGAAAACTCATCGCGTGATGACTTGGCCAATGCTGCGGTTGCGAAGACTTGCCTTGGCCTCAAAATTGGATGATGCGGTATGGTGTGATGCGCGAAGTCTCGTCGCACTGGGCTTCCGGTTTGCGTCCCGCGCGCGCATATGGGGCCGATGAGCGAAGTTCTCCCTCAAACCCGCGCCCTCGTCCTCTTCTCCGGCGGTCAGGATTCCAGCGTTTGCCTGGCCTGGGCGCTGGCCCGTCATGGCCATGTGGAGACGGTCGGCTTCGACTATGGCCAACGTCACTCCGTCGAAATGGAACAGCGTTCTGTGGTTCGCGAAGCAATCCGCGCGCGCTTCCCGCAGTGGGCCGATCGCCTCGGCGAGGATCATGTTCTCGACCTGCGGGGTTTTGGCGCCGTGGGCGAGACCGCGATGACGCAGGAGCGAGCGTTCGAAGTGACGGAGAAGGGGCTTCCGAACACCTTCGTGCCGGGGCGGAATCTCGTCTTCCTGACCTACGCGGCGGCCTTGGCCGATCGTCGGAAATTACAGTTTCTAGTGGGCGGGATGTGCGAGACCGACTTTTCTGGCTATCCGGACTGTCGCCGCGACACGCTGGAAGCGCTGGAGACAGCGCTGAATATGGGTATGGCCCAGAACTTCGTGGTCGAGACCCCTTTGATGTGGCTGACCAAGGCGCAGACCTGGGGATTGGCGCATGATCTGGGCGGTGAGGACCTTGTTCAGGTGATCCTGGAAGACAGCCACACCTGCTATCGCGGAACGCGCGGCGAGCGGCACGACTGGGGTCACGGCTGCGGCGATTGCCCGGCCTGTGACTTGCGCGCCAAGGGCTGGAACGCTTGGGTGGCCGCCGGCCGTCCGGGAATCGAGGCATGAGCTACGCGGTCAAAGAGATCTTCCTGACTCTCCAGGGCGAAGGCGGGCAGGCCGGCCAGCCTGCGGTGTTCTGCCGTTTCGCCGGATGTAATCTGTGGTCGGGCCGGGAAGCGGATCGCGCTACGGCGGTCTGCAACTTTTGCGATACTGACTTCGTCGGCATGGACGGCGAGGGCGGCGGCCGCTTCGCCACCGCCGATCTGCTGGCCGACGCTGTGCAGGCGGCGTGGATCGGTGGGCCCGACGACCGCTTGGTGGTCTGCACCGGCGGCGAACCGTTGCTGCAGCTTGATCCCGTGCTGATCGACGCCCTGCACGCCCGTGGCTTTCGGATCGCCATGGAGACCAATGGCACGCTGAAGGCTCCGTCCGGCATCGACTGGATCTGCGTCAGCCCCAAGGCCCAGGCCCAGGTCGTGCAGACCAGCGGGCAGGAACTCAAGCTCGTCTATCCCCAGGCCGGCGTCGATCCAGCCAGCTTCGAGCACCTGGATTTCGAGCGCTTCCTGCTGCAGCCGATGGACGGTCCGGCGCGTGTCGAAAACACGCAGGCGGCGATCGCCTATTGCCTCGCGCACCCTCGGTGGCGTTTAAGCGTCCAAACTCACAAGTACCTCGGCATTCCGTAGGCCGCCCCTGGTCCGCGAACGCCCCAAGACCTGCGCAATGACCCAACCTGTTTTTGAAATCACCAAGGCCGCGACCTTCGACGCGGCGCACTACTTCGCTGATGGGCCGGAGCACCGGCCCTATGCCAATCTGCATGGCCACTCCTTCAAGGTGGAAGCCACCGTGCGTGGCGTTCAGCAGGAGCCAGTGGGCTGGGTGGCCGACCTGGCCGACCTAGACGCCGAACTGAAAGCTGTGGCCGCGCAGCTTGACCATGGCCTGCTGAACGAAAAGCCGGGCCTTGAGCGTCCGACCCTTGAGCACCTCTGCCTCTATTTCGCCGAGCGGTTGAAGGTGCGCTTCCCGGGCCTGTCGAAGATCGTCGTCTCGCGGCCGACCATCAGCGAGAGCTGCGCCCTAAACGTCCTCTAGCTAGCGGCGCTTGTCGTCCTTGTCGTCATCGCCGCCAGGGATGACCGCGCCGGCCGCCATGCCCACGCCTTTGGCGGTGACTCCCACCGCCGCGCCGGTGACGCCGACGGCGACACCCGCCACCGTGCCGACTGCCGCCGCCGCGAGGCAGCCGCTCAGCGGCGCCGCCAGCAAGGTGAGCAGCGACAGCTGAAGTGCGAGGCGCGGGATGTTCATGGCGAGCTCCTGAAGAGCCATCGGTCTAAGCTGAAAACGTCGCCAAATGGTGGCCAGATCAGCCTCTCAGGGCTTGGACGCCCGCGCCGTCGGCGGCGCGACGCCATGGGCCGGCGTGGTCGGGATCGCTTTTGCGGCGCCGATCGGGACCGAAATAGTCTTCAGAGCGGATAAACGGCCGGGGGTGGTCGATGATTTGCTGCAGACGCCCGATCACGCCGCTGGCGGTGATCGGCTTGGCCATGAACTCGTTGACCCCGACGTCCCGCGCCTCGTGAATCCGCCGCAAGGTCGAGTGGCCCGTGATCATCAACACTGGGACCATCGGATGGGGGCTGTCGGAGGCGTTGCGTAGCAGTCGCACGAAGTCGATGCCGTCCAGAGGCTCCATGGCCAAGTCGGTCAGCACTATGTCGATCGCGTGGGCGCGCATGACCTGCAGGCCCTCAGCGCCGTCGTTGGCCTCATGGATGCGCCGTATGCCGATGGCGCGCAGGATCTCGCTCAGCAGCACCCGTGTGTGACGGATGTCGTCGACGATGAGGATATTCAGGAGGTCGAGGCGCACGGTCGCTCTCTTTTTGTCAGGGTCGTGGCTAGACGCGACCCTGACCACCGGGAACGAAGGCCCCGCCGCCGGTCTGGCCGCGATGGCGCAGATAGGCGTCGGCCAGCACGCAGGCGGTCATCGCCTCGACCACTGGCACCGCGCGCAGGCCAACGCAGGGGTCGTGGCGGCCCTTGGTGCGCAGGTCGATCTCCTCGCCGGCCTCGTTGAGGCTGCGGCGCAGGGTGAGGATCGATGAGGTCGGCTTGAACGCCACCCGCGCCACCACCGGCTGGCCGGAGGATATCCCGCCCAGTATGCCGCCGGCGCTGTTGGACAGGAACATCGGGCCGTCATTGCCCATCCGCATCTCGTCGGCGTTCTCCTCGCCGGAGAAGGCGGCCGAGGCGAAGCCCGCGCCGATCTCCACGCCCTTGGAGGCGTTGATCGACATCAGGGCCGCGGCCAGTTCGGCGTCGAGCTTGCCGTAGATCGGCGCGCCCCAGCCGGCTGGAACGCCCACCGCCTCCACCTCGACGATGGCGCCGGTCGAGGAGCCGGCCTTGCGGACCTGTTCCAGATGCTCTTCCCAGACCGGAACCATCTGCGCGTCCGGGCACCAGAAGGCGTTTTCCGTGCGTTGATCCCAGTCGAGGCGGTTGCGGTCGATCGCATGTGGGCCGATCTGCACCACGGCCGCGCGGATCGTCACGCCGCCCAGGATCTTGCGCGCCACGGCGCCGGCGGCCACCCGCGAGGCGGTCTCGCGCGCCGAGGCTCGTCCACCGCCGCGATAGTCGCGCACGCCGTACTTGGCGAAATAGGTGTAGTCGGCGTGGCCGGGGCGGAACTGGGTGGCGATCTCGCCATAGTCGCGGCTGCGCTGGTCGACATTCTCGATCATCATCGAGATCGGCGTGCCGGTGGTGACTTGGCCGCCCGTCCGCTCGTCCTCGAAGACGCCGGAGAGAATCTTCACCGCGTCCGGTTCCTGGCGCTGGGTGACGAACTTGCCTTGGCCCGGACGTCGCTGGTCGAGCCAGACCTGGACCTCTTCAGCCGTCAGGGCGAGCCCGGGGGGGCAGCCGTCGACCACGCAGCCGAGGGCCGGCCCATGGCTCTCGCCCCAGGTGGTGACACGGAAGAGGTGGCCGAAGGTGTTGTGCGACATGTTGGCGCTTTTAGAGGTGGGACGGCGACTGCGCTAGGCCGCCCAGGCGGCGGCGAAGCGACGCCGCAATGTCTTGGCGGCGGAATCGGCGGAGCTGATCTGGGCGGCGAGTCGCAGGAAGAGGTGTCCCTGTCGGTGCGGCCCGCGAGCCGGCAGCCCTTGGCCGACCAGCCGCACCAGGCCGCGTTCGCCAGCCTTGCGGGTGATCCAGACCACGCGCCGGCCCAGCGGCGTGTCGAGCGCCACCCGGCCGCCCTGGGCCAGCAGGCCGGGCTCGAGCGGCACGGTGAGCCACAGATCATCGCCCCGGACCAGCATTTCGCCGTCGCTGCGGACCGTGATCTCGAACTCCATCGCCCCGACCCGAAGGGTGTCGCCGGTGCGCAGACCCTCCGGGAGCCTGATCTTCAAGCGGCGGCCGCCAGCTGGCTGGTGAAACAACTCCCCGCCGTTCAAGGCCAGCAACGGCGTAATGTTCAGGAAGGTGTCGGTGCGAGCAGGCCAGGCCACCGTCGCTGGCGGCTGGATGATGCTGTCGGTGATCTTGGGCGCGCTGAGCAGCCGGTAGGCCTCGACCACTTCGCGAAACCGTTCGGCGTCGCCGCCAGCCCGATCGGGATGAGCCTGCTTGGCGGCCTCGCGGAAAGCCAGGCGAAGCTCTGCGGCGGTGGCGAGCGGTGAGACCCCGAGGATCTCGCGCGCCCGCTTCCTGTGCATCGTTTCGGGTGGGGTCGCGGCCATCGCCGGGACTTTGCGGCATCATGGTCAACGCAGCGTTAAACATGCCAAGCGCGCGAACTCGCGCTATAGGGCGGCCATGAGCGACAAGACCGCCATCCCGCCGTCTCCCAGTGAAGACGAGTATGTCCGCCAGGTGTCCGCGGCCGAGCCGCCGCCGCTGCTTTCGGCCCAGGACCCGTTCGAGCTGTTCGCCGAATGGATGAAGGAGGCGGTCGCCAAGGAACCGAACGACGCCAACGGCATGGCGCTATCGACCATCGACGAAACCGGCATGCCGGATTCGCGCATGGTGTTGCTGAAGGACGCGGGCCCGGACGGCTTCGTCTTCTACAGCAACCTCGGGAGCGCCAAGGGGCGGCAGCTCGCGGCCAATCCCAAGGCGGCCTTGCTGTTCCACTGGAAGTCCCTGCGTCGTCAGGTTCGGGTGCGCGGGACGGTGGTTCCGGTCACGCCGGAGGAGGCCGACGCCTATTTCGCGACCCGCGCGCGGCCGGCGCAGATCGGCGCCTGGGCTTCCGAGCAGTCCCGGCCCCTGCCAGATCGGTTGGCCTTGGAGAAGCGCATCGCCGAGATGGGCCTGAAATTTGGGCTGGGGAAGGTTTCGCGCCCGCCCCATTGGTCGGGCTTCCGGGTCGTGCCAGAAACCATTGAGTTCTGGCGCGACCGGCCGTTCCGCCTGCATGAGCGCCTGGTGTTCGTGCGGCGCGCGGAGGGCTGGACCACCCAGCGCCTCTATCCTTGACGGACGCCGAAGAAGCCGAGGTTACAGCCTGGTTCGGCGAGCGCGCCGAACGGACGATCGAAACGGCCTGCGCCCGCGTGTTCCTGGCCGGCGACACCGCGTTCAAGGTCAAGCGCCGGGTCGAGCTCGGCTATCTGGACTACTCGACGCTGGACCTGCGCCACTGGGCGCTGGAGCGCGAACTGCGCTTCAATCTGGCGGCGACCTCCGACATCTATCGCGCGGTCCGCAAACTGACCCGTGCGGCGAACGGCGGGCTGGAGTTGGACGGCGAGGGGGCGGTGGTCGAGTTCGCGCTGGAAATGCGCCGCTTCGACGAGAGCTTCGTGCTGGCCGCCCGGCCCTGGGCCGTGGATGGCCAACTAGCTGAGGCCATGGGCCGCGAAGTGGCCGGCCTGCATGCTCGCGCCACGGTCCGGCCGCAGGGCGGCGGCGGCAAGGCGCTGAAGTACACGATCGATTCCAACGCCAAGCTGATCCGCGAACTGGCGCCGAGGCTGGGCGAAGCGCGTGTCGAGGCTCTGATCGCCGCGACCGACGCCGAATACTTTCGTCGCGAGGCCCTGCTGGACGCTCGCCGCACCGCGGGGTTCGCGCGGCACTGCCACGCCGACCTGCATCTGGGGACCATCCTGCTGGAGGACGGCACGCCGATCCTCTTCGACTGCATCGAGTTCAACGACGTCCTGTCGGACATCGATATCCAGTACGACCTGGCCTTCCTGCTGATGGATCTGGATTTCCGCCGGCGGCGCGACGCCGCGGTGCGGGTGCTGTCGGCCTATCTGGACCAGGGTTTGCGCCACTTCGGTCCGGAGCTGCTGGAAGGCCTCGCCGCCTTGCCGCTGATGATGGCGGTGCGGGCGGGGGTTCGCACCCACGTCCAGGCCCATAGCGGCGACTTCGAAGCCGCCAGCGATTATCTTGACGCCGGCTTGCGCCACCTGTCGCCGTCGTCGCCGAAATTGATCGCGGTCGGGGGATTGTCGGGCAGCGGCAAGTCCACCTTCGCGCGTCTGATCGCGCCGGGCTTGGGCGCTTCGCCGGGCGCGGTGGTCTTGCGCACGGACGAAATTCGCAAACGGCTGCTCGGTGTCGGGCCGCAGGCCCCTTTGCTCGCCAGTGTCTATAGCCCCGCCTTCTATACGCAGGTCTATGACGCCTTGCTGAGCGAGGCCCGCACCTTGCTGGCCGCCGGCCGTGCGGTGGTGGTCGATGCGACCTTCATCCAACCGGATCTGCGCGCGCGGATCGAAGACTTGGCGGCCCAGGTCGGCGTGCCGTTCCATGGCGTCTGGCTGGAGGCGCCGCCCGAGGTGCTGGCCGGACGGATCGAGGGGCGTGAGGGCGACGCCTCAGACGCCACCGCCGCCACCTTGCGCATGCAATTGGAGCGCGATGTCGGCTCTATCGACTGGGTGCGAGTGGACGCGTCCGGCCCGGCCCAAGACGCCGCCGAGGCTTGGTCGGTCCGGCATGGCGGATCGCCGCTGGCCTAAGCCTCAGGGCTGGCCGGACATCTCGATGTCGGCGCTTGCGACCTGCGGCGTCTTGACCGACCGTGACGAGGCTGGCGTTTCGCTCGCGACGGCTGGCTTCCAACTGAAGCGATAGCTGACCAGATAACCGTCATGGTCGGAGAGCCGTCGCCGGCCGGGTTGCGGGCCGAACACCCTCTCGACCCGAACCGGGCGAACGCTCACCGCCCCGTCGCTGGCGAAGGCTTGCAGGTCCTGCGACCGCAGCCAGGGCTGCTCGCCATCGGCCGGGGGCTGCCCGTCGCAGGGGTTTGACGGATGGTTGCAGAATTCGCTGACCACCACATAGGGCCGTTCGCCCGCCTGGTAATCGTAGCGCTCCGGTGCGTTTCGCACGTTGAAGTCGCCGCCGATCAGCAGTGGGGTTTGCGCCTGCCAGTGGTTGTTGATGAAGGCGTTCAGTTCCTCGGTCTGCAGGTTGTGCGCGCGCAGGGAGCGCTTGACCGGCACCCGCGAGGCGCCTCTCGAGTTTAGGTGCGTATTGATGATGTCGAGGTCTTGCGGCAGGTCCGGCGGCGCGAGGCGGACCAGCATCGCACCCTTGTTGGCCAGGCAGTCGAAGCCGGCGCAGTAGCGATAGGGGGTGTTGCGAACCTCCACGATCGGCTCGTCTGTCAGCACGTGCAGGCCTGCGCTGGTGAACTTGCCCCAGCCCTCGCCGAACCGGATGTAGCGGACGCGCCGGTAGTTGCGGCCGTCTTCCGGGGCTGTGCCGGAGGCACGCTCGCCACGGGTCGGACCCTGCGCCCAGTAGCGGTAGCCGCTGGCCTTGACGAGGTTGCTGACCTCGCTGCGGAAGCCTTCCTGAATGAGCACGACGTCCGGCTGGCGGCCTTCCTTGCGCATGGCGGCCAGTTCCGCGCCAATCTTCCTCAAGGCCTTCGCCCGGCCCTTGGCGATCGGCCAGGGCAGACCTCGGACGTTGTAGGTGAGGACGGTGAGTTCGGCGCTGTGGACGTCGGTCGGCGCTGGGCGCTCCACGATCACCGCGGGCGGGGGCGTGATCGAGGCGTTGTCACTATGCGGCATGGTCGCCGCGGTCGCCGCAAGCACCGGCGTTATGGCAATTGTCGCCAGATCCACTGTTAGAGCGCTTCCGCTTGGTTGAAACCCGCCGATGCGACTATCTGAACTTCCATCGCGCCGGCCAAATAAACAACCGGTGAGGCCGCTAAACGGCTTGCCCCGCAACCCAGCCGGACGACCACGCCCACTGGAAATTGTAGCCGCCCAGCCAGCCGGTGACGTCCACGACCTCTCCAATGAAATAGAGGCCGGGCACGGCCTTGGCGGCCATGGTCTTGGAGTCCAGGTCGCTGGTGTCGACGCCGCCCAGGGTCACCTCGGCCGTGCGGTAGCCCTCGGAGCCGACCGGCTTGACGGTCCAGGCGTTCACCGCCTCGTCGATGCGAGCGATCAGCTTGTCCGACAAGTCGCCAACATTGGCCGGCGCCCCGATCTCATCCAGGATCATCTGCGCCACCCGGCGCGGCAGGTGCTCGGCCAGCACGGTGATAACCGCCTGCTTGCCCCGCGATCCGCGTGCGGTCTTCAGGACCTGGGTCAGGTTGACGCCCGGCGCCATGGTCACCGTGATCGCCTGGCCCTCGCGCCAATAGGACGAGACCTGCAGGATGGCCGGGCCGCTCAGCCCACGATGGGTGAACAGCATGGCCTCGGCGAACTTGGTCTTGCCGCAAGCGGCGACCGCGTCCACGGCGACCCCGGCTAGCGGCTTCAGCCGCTCTAGGGTCTTGATCTCGAAGGTCAGGGGGACGAGCGCCGGCCGGGTCTCGACGATGTTCAGGCCGAACTGCTGGGCGATCTCGTAGCCGAAGCCGGTGGCGCCCATCTTCGGGATCGACTTGCCGCCGCTGGCGATGACCACCGAGCCGCAGGTGACAGGGCCATGTGGCAGGGAGAGCCGGAAGCCATCCTGGGTTTTCTCGATCTTCTCGACCGCCGTGCGCAGGCGAAGCTCGACGCCGTTGGCCCGCATGGCCCGCGTCAGCATCTCGATGATCTGCTTGGCGGAGTCGTCGCAGAAGAGCTGACCCAGCGTCTTCTCGTGATAGGCGATGCCCTCGCGCTCCACCCAGGCGACGAAGTCCTTCTGGGTGTAGCGGCGCAAGGCCGAGATGGCGAAGTGCGGATTGGCCGAGATGAAGTTCGCCGGCCCAGCATGGATGTTGGTGAAGTTGCACCGGCCGCCGCCGGAGATGCGGATCTTCTCCCCCGGCGCTTTCGCGTGGTCGATAATCAGCACCGAGCGACCGCGTCGGCCCGCCTCGACCGCGCACATCATGCCGGCCGCCCCGGCGCCGACGACGATGACGTCGAAGG
>NZ_JAURWM010000126.1 GCF_030654915.1 Phenylobacterium sp.
CGCCGCGGCGTCGCCGTCCTCATTCTGGTGTCATTGTTCCTCACAGCCGCCGCGACGCTCGCCTCGTTCGGCGCAGACCGGCCGGCGATTCTGATGTTGGCCATGGCGATGGGCGCCGAGAACACGGTCTTTGCGGAAGACGGCGAGGTCAGGATTGGACTGACCTACATGACTGGTACGCTGGTGAAATTGGGCAAGCAGGTCACCGCAGCCTTGCTCGGCGGGGACCGTTTCGGCTGGGCTCCCTACTTCCTCCTATGGCTCGGGCTGGTCGCAGGAGCTGCGCTCGGAGCTACGGCTTATTTGCATCTCGGGTCACAGGCCCTTTGGTGGGCTGCCGGCTCCATGGCCTTGCTGGCGCTAGTCGCGGCTAAGCTGCCTATCAGTTTCCTCTCAGCGCGCGAATTACGGGCGGACTGACGGGGCGAGATCGCGCGTGCGCGGCGCCCCGGACCATCATGAGATGCCGGTCCCCCTGCCCCAGCGTCTGCTCGTTCGGAATCCCGCGGTTCATCACACTGGACGCTGCGGCCGCGACCGCGCCTTGAGGGTTCGCTCCAAGGCTCCGCAACTCCATGACAACAGACGAGGCCTTCCGACACCTCGCCTTGAGTTTCCCGCGATCCCGCCCCTGTCCAGTTTCGGAGATGGAGCAAGGAGGGCCGGAACAATACGAGCCCCCCAATGAGACTCCCCAGGGCGCAGCGTTAAAGCTCCGCCACGCAGATCGAATTCCGACCGGCCTCCTTCGCCCGGTAAAGCGCCGCGTCTATCATCGTGAAGAGTTCACCTGGGTCCCTCGGTCCGCGGAACACTCCCAATCCGAAGGAGGCGGTGACCACGCCGTGGGGGAGGTTTCCCTCGTGGGTCAGGCGCATGGTCGCGACGCTTGCCCGCAGGGCCTCAAAGAAAGACACCGCGTCCGGAACTTCGCGTGTCTTGCAGGCGACCAGGAATTCCTCGCCGCCGATCCTGAAGACCAAGTCGTCGGCGTTGAGTTGACGCCGCAACAGGCCGCCGATTTGACGAAGCACCAGGTCACCGGCGGCGTGCCCGTAGCGATCATTGTAGGCCTTGAAGTTGTCGATATCCATGATGCCGACGGCCTTGACCAGGCCATCGTCGCCGGCCTCAGCGAACCTCGGATACTCCATCGAATAGGCCCGGCGGTTTGGTACGCCGCAGAG
>NZ_JAURWM010000072.1 GCF_030654915.1 Phenylobacterium sp.
TCGAGCCGTCTCTGGGTCGAGCTTTGGCCCGGGACCGGCTCGGGCCATCGCCTCCTCGATGAAGGCTTCGGCTGCTTCGCGCGATTGCGTGTCCATGATCGTCGCCTTGGGCCAACGTCGCGTCACCGGACCGCGCCGGCGGACGGCTTCACGCTAAACCTGTGGCGGCTGAGCGTCCATCGGAGGGAAAACCCGGAGGAAGCGGCCGGCCATCACCAGCTTGTTGGGAGGAGAGCGCTTCAGCCCTTCGTGACGAAGCTGTCGATGACCTTCTTGTCGCCGGCCTTGTCGAAGGAGACGGTGAGCTTGTTGCCGTCCACCGACTTGATCTTGCCGTAGCCGAACTTCTGGTGGAACACGCGCTCGCCGCGCTTGAAGTCGCTGGCGGCCGAGGACTCGGAGACGACCAGCCGGCCCTCGCCCTCGATCACCGGGCCGCGACCTGGGTGGCTGCCGTGGAAATTGCGGTCCTGGGCGCGTTTCCAGCCGGGCGAGGAATAGCCCGCGCCGAACGAGGGGCTTTCGTCCCAACGCGAGCCGTGCTGCTGCTGCATGCCGGGGCCGCCGCCGTAATAGCCGGTCTCGGACGTCGCCTCGACATTGGCCAGGGGCAGTTCGTCGACGAAGCGCGAGGGGAGCTGGCTTGTCCAGCGGCCATAGACTTGGCGGTTGGCGGCGAAGGAGATGCGGGCTTCCTCGCGGGCGCGGGTGATGCCGACATAGGCCAGGCGGCGTTCCTCCTCGAGGCCCTTTTCGCCCTTTTCGTCGACGCTGCGCTGCGAGGGGAAGACGCCTTCCTCCCAGCCGGGCAGGAAGACCAACGGGAATTCGAGACCCTTGGCCGAGTGCAGGGTCATGATCTGCACCGCGTCGGCCTGGGGGCCGCGGTCCATGTCCATCACCAGCGAGACGTGTTCGAGATAGCTCTCGAGGCTGTCGAAGGCGCTCATCGACTGGACGAGTTCCTTGAGGTTCTCCAGTCGGGTCTGGGCGGTGGGCGTCTTGTCCAGGCGCAGGGCGTCGGTGTAGCCGCTCTCCTCCAGCACCTGCTCGGTCACGCGGGCGTGGTGCATGGTCTGGGCCTGGGCGCGCCAGCGGTCGAGGTCGCGCAGGAAGTTGGACAGCGCCGTGCGGGTGCGGGCGGCCAGTTCGTCGGTCTGCACCGCCTGGCGGGCGGCGGCCAT
>NZ_JAURWM010000167.1 GCF_030654915.1 Phenylobacterium sp.
GGCGATCATGCCCTGGATGAGCTGGAAGCCGGAGATCGCCTGGCCGAACTGCTTGCGCTCCGAGGCATAGGCCACGCAGTCGGCCAGCAGCCGCTCGGCCACCCCGATGCAGACCGCCGAGATATGCAGGCGGCCGCGATCGAGCACCTGCATGGCGACCTTGAAGCCCTCGCCCTCGGCGCCGAGACGGTTTTCGACCGGCACGCGGACGTTATCGAAGATGACGTCGCAGATGTGCGCGCCCTGCTGGCCCATCTTCTTCTCGGGCTTGCCGACCGACAGGCCCGGCAGGTTCCGCTCGACCAAGAAGGCGCTGACCCCGCCGCCGCCCGGCTTGCCGGGATCGCTACGGGCCATGACCGTGAACAGGTCGGCCTTGTTGGCGTTGGTGATGAAACGCTTGGTGCCGTTCAGGACATAGACGTCGCCGTCGCGGATCGCGGTGGTCTGGACATTGGCGCTGTCGGAACCGGCTTCCGGCTCGGTCAGGGCGAACGAGGTGATGATCTCGCCCGACGCTATGCCCGGCAGGTACTTGGCTTTCTGGGCCGGCGTCCCGAACATCACCAGGCCCTGGCTGCCGATGCCGACATTGGTGCCGAAGGCCGAGCGGAAGGCCGGGCTGGTGCGGCCCAGCTCGACGCCGACCAGGCACTCGTCCTCCATGGAGAGGTCTAGCCCACCGTATTCCTCGGGGATCGACAGGCCGAACAGGCCCAGGGCCTTCATTTCCTCGATCACCTCATTGGGGATCGCGTCGTCCTCGGAGACCTTGGCCTCCAGCGGACGCAGGCGTTCGGTGACGAACCGGCGGACCGTATCGATCAGTTGCTCGCGGGTTTCGAGGTCGAGGGCCATGATTTAAGTCTCGGCTATTGGCAGGTGAATTTGTCGGCCGGGGTTTCGGCGAATTTGGAGAGGGTGACGCTGACGATCGGATCGGGCCAGACCTCATGGGTCGCGCCGCCCGCCGGGACCGTGCAGATGGTCGCCATGCGCTTCATCAGCTGGCCGCCGCGCACCGCGGTGATCTCGGCCTCATAGGCGACGGGACGGTTCAGGCCGTTCCAGACCTTCATGATCGACTGACGCTTCTCGGGCGAGGAATCCAGCGCGAAGGCGAGTTTGCCGACGCCGGGACCCTTATAGGTCTCGCCCTCGCCATTGGGGGTGGCCAGATCGACGCGGCCGGCCTCGACCTCGTTGAGGACAGGCTTGCCCTCGTCGTCCAGGTGGAAGACCGCCCGCTGGCCCAGCATGACCTGCACCGAGCCGCCCTCGACCTTGGTGCGAGGATCGAGCCCCGCGGCCTGGAGCGCCGCGATCAGGTTGGCCGGCGGCTTGGGCGCCACGGCTTCCGGGGTCTCGGCGTTGGCCGCCGAGGCCAGGGCCAGGGCCGCTGCGATGGCGATCAGGCGCACGTCAGGCCTTGGCGAGCGCGAGCGCCGAACCTTGGCCGACGCCGACGCACATGGTCGCCAACGCCCGTTCGCCGCCGCTCTGGTGCAGGGTGCGGGCGGCGGTGAGCGCCAGCCGGGCGCCCGAAGCGCCCAGCGGGTGGCCGATGGCGATGGCGCCGCCGTGGGCGTTCACGTGGGCGGCGTCATCGGCCAGGCCCCAGGCGCGGGTGCAGGCCAGGGCCTGGGCCGCGAAGGCCTCGTTCAACTCGATGACGTCGAAGTCACGCGCGGTGATACCCAGGCGCGCGGTCAGTTTCTCGACCGCCGGGACCGGACCCACGCCCATGATCCGCGGAGCCACCCCGCCGGACGCGCCGCCGTCGATGCGCGCGAGCGGTTCAAGGCCCAGCTTCTGCACCATCTCGGCCGAGGCCAGCAGCAGCGCCGCCGCGCCGTCATTGACGCCCGAGGCGTTGCCGGCCGTGACCGTGCCGCCCTCGCGGACGATGGGCTTGAGCCCCTGCAAAGCTTCCAGGGTGGTGTCGGGACGCGGGTGCTCGTCCTGGGAGACGACGATGTCGCCCTTGCGATCCTTGATGGTCAGCGGCGCGATCTCGCCGTCGAAGAAGCCCTTGGCGCGGGCCGCGCCGACGCGGGCCTGGCTGCGCTGAGCGAAGGCGTCCTGGTCTTCGCGGCTGATCTGGTAGTCGGTCGCGACGTTCTCGGCGGTCTCGGGCATGGCGTCGACGCCATAGGCTTTCTTGAGCGCCGGGTTCACGAACCGCCAGCCGATGGTGGTGTCGTAGATTTCCGGGCTGCGCGAGAAGGCGGTGTCCGGCTTGGCCATGACGAAGGGCGAGCGGCTCATGCTCTCCACGCCACCGGCGACAATCAGGTCTGCCTCGCCCGAGGCGATGGCGCGCGCGCCGGCGATCACGGCGTCGAGGCCCGAAGCGCACAGACGGTTCACCGTGATGCCTGGAACGCTCGACGGCATGCCGGCCAGCAGCAGCGCCATGCGCGCCACGTTGCGGTTGTCCTCGCCGGCCTGGTTCACGCAACCGTAGATGACTTCGTCGACCCGCTCCCAGTCCAGCGTGGGATAGGCGGCCATCAGGGCTTTCAGCGGATGAGCGGCCAGATCGTCGGCCCGGACCTTGGAAAGCGCACCGGCATAGCGGCCGATAGGGCTGCGGAGTCCTCCGCACAGATAGACAGTCCGGCCTTGCATAGTGTTTCCCTGCCGCCTAGGTCGCTGGTGAGTAGGCCGGCAAACTAGTGTTTGAGCGCGCGGCGAGCAAACCCTTACCGGGGTCAGGGGATACGGAATGGACGGCGGCGAGGAACAGACGGTCGGCGGCTGGAAGCACGAGGTCGTCAAGGACGGCGAGTGGGCCGGTTGGACGCTCTATGGCAACGACCCGTTCGAGGACCACGCCGGCCCCTTCTATTTCAAGCACGAGGCTGACGGCCGCCCGGTCTGCGCCATGCGCGCCGAGAAGCATCACATGAACGGCGGCGGCTTCATGCACGGCGGGGCGATCATGACCTTCGCCGACTACTGCCTGTTCGTGATCGCCCGCGACGTCCTGCAAGACAGCCGCAGCGTCACCGCCACCTTCAACGGCGAGTTCGTCGGCGCGGTGCCGCAGGGCTCGCTGGTCGAATGCCGCGGCGAGGTCGTCAAGGCTGGCCGCAGCATGGTCTTTGTCCGCGGCCTGATCACCACTGGCGACGAGCCGGTGATGAACTTCTCCGCGGTTATCAAGAAGACCCGTCCAAGGGACGCAGCATGACCCGCAAACTGACTACCGAGAGCCTGAAGGAAATCGCCCCCGGCGCGGCCATGGTGCTGTTGGCCGGTCCGATCTTCCTGTTCATGACAATGGACATTCTGCTGTTCCTGATCATGAGCCGATCGAACGGCATGACGGCCTCGACCCAGATTTTCGATCTCTCGATGGAGATCGTGCTCGCCCTGTTCGCGGGTCTGGTGACCGCCTTCGGCGCACGCAAGATCTGGCGGGAACTGCGCAAGAAGTAGGATCGGTCATGGCGGACCTCGTCTCATTGTCGGAGGAGGATCTCGCCGAGGTCATGCGCATCGAGCGCCTGCCAGGCTATGACGCTTTCATCCATAGCTGGACCGCCGAGGTTCACGCGGCCGAGATGGCGTCGCCGGACGCACGCTACTTTGGGCGCCGATCCGCTGACGGGCTGGCCGGCTTTGCGATCCTGCAAAAGTTGCGCGAGCCCATCGTGCGGCTACGTCGCATCGCGGTGGATTCGCCTGGCGCAGGCGTGGGAACACCCCTCCTGCGCGACCTTGTTGATCGGCTCTTCGAGACCAGCAACGCCCAGGCTCTCGACCTTCACGTCCGGCCCGACAATCATCGCGCCAGACACGTCTATGGACGGGAAGGATTCATCGAGGGCGGCGGCGAGGATCTGTTGGACGAAGGCATGATCTTGACGCGCCCGGCGTGGGCGGCCCTTTCGAGAAGAATCTCAGCATGAGCTACACCCTCTCGGCCCTCGACCTGTCGCCGGTCAGCGGGGACGGCACCCAGGCGCAAGGCGTGCGCGACACCATCGAGGTCGCGAAGGCCGCCGAGCGGCTGGGTTATCACCGGTTCTGGGTGGCCGAGCACCACAACATCGGCACCCTCTCCTCCCCGGCCCCTGAAATCCTGATCGCGGCCCTGACCCAGGTGACCAAGACCATCCGGCTCGGCTCGGGCGGGGTGATGCTGGTGAACTATTCGCCGCTGAAGGTGGCCGAAGTGTTCATGGAGCTCGAGGCCCTGGCGCCCGGCCGCATCGACCTGGGCGTCGGCCGCGCGCTGGGCACGGACGGCCGCACCGGGGCTGCGCTGCGCTCGGCGATGTCCGACGCCTTCCCGCACTATTTCGCCCTGCTGAACGCCTGGCTGCTGGACGCTTCGGGAACCGAGCCGATCACCGCCGCCCATCCGGCCCACGACATCCGCGCCAACCCGTCAGGCCCCTCGCATCCCGACCTCTTCATGCTGTGCTCGTCGCCAGAGAGCGCCCAGTTCGCGGGCGCGGCCGGCGTCGGCATGGTGTTCGCCGAGTTCATCGCCCGCGCAGAGGGCGGACCGTCGGTCGCCGCCTATCGCCAAGGGTTTAAGCCCTCGGTGTTTCGCGACAAACCCTGGGCCGGCGTGGCGACCATCGCGCTGGCTGCCGAGACCACGGAGGAAGCAGAGCGATTGGCCGCGCCAATGCGGGCCGGCAACCTCGCCACCCTTGACGGCGAGCGCCGCCGGTTCCGCTCGATCCCGGAAGCTCAGGAATACCTGGCCGAACGCTCCGGCGATCCCAGGCTGGCGGGGGTCATGGCCCGCGCCATCGTCGGCGATCCCGCCAGCGTCAAGGCCCGCCTCGACGAGAAGGCCCGCGCCACCGGCGCGGACGAACTCTTCGTCATGGCGGTCGGCCCGACCCTGGAATCCCGGATCCGCTCGTTGGAGCTGATCAAGCCCGCCTAGGGTTGGGCGAAGGCTTTGCGCGCCACCACCGTCTTGCCGGCCTCATAGATCGGCTTGCCGTCCTTGATCGTGGTGATCACGGCGATGTCCTTGATCTTCGCCGGGTCGGTGCTCAGCGGGTCGGCTTCCAGCACCACGAGATCGGCCTTCTTGCCGACCGTGATCGAGCCGCGGCTCGCCTCGTCGAAATGCTGCCAAGCGGGCCAGATGGTCAGGGCGCGCAGGGCGTCCATCGGGGAAATCCGTTGGTCGGGCGACCATCTTCTCGGCCAGGGTCCACTTCGGATAGACGGCGATGTCGATCTTCAGGCGCTTGGCGGCCTGAAACTTCTGCAACAGGTCCAAGGTGGCGGGGCTGGCTGTCTGGCCGTCCTGGGCGGTCGTGTAACCAAGGCTGGCGTAGTAGGTCTGGATCTCGTCGAAGCTCCCGGCGGCCACCTCCGGCGTCATCGGAGTCATGGCTCCGAACACCGCGAAGACCGCCTGCTCTTCCAGCAAGCCGGTGGGCTCGCCGGCGCCGTCGCGCGCGATCACGCCGCCGGGCGGATTGGGCGCGCCCTTGACGAAGCCCAGGCGCGTCATCGCCGCGCTGTTGCAGACCGCCAGGTGGCCCGAGACATGAAAGACGCAGAGCGACCGGCTGGCCGAGACAGCGTCCAGTTCGGCCCCGGTCGGATGGCGACGCTCGACCAGCAGCGAGTCGTCGTAGCCCGAACCTAGCAGCAAGCTGTCGTCCGAAGCGGCGCGGGCCAGGGCCCCGCGCATCGCCGCCTGCAAGCCGGCGATGTCGCGAACCGTGCCGACCGGCGGCGGGGACAGGTCGGTCAGGTTCCAGCCAAGCACCATGTCGCCGATGTGGCTGTGCCCGTCGACAAAGCCTGGAACCATGGTCCTGCCGGCCAGGTCGACGACACGGGTCGCCGGGCCCTGCAGAGCGCCGACCTGGGCGTCCGACCCGACCGCGAGGATCTTGCCGTCCTTCACCGCCACGGCCTGGGCCTTGGGTTGGGCGTCATCGACGGTGATCACGGCACCATGCAGATAGACGGTGTCGGCCGTTCCTCCGGTCGAAGAGCCCGCCGGGGCGAAGAGCGCGAGACCGGCAAGCGCCGAGACGAGGGACGACATCATCGTGAGAGCACCTTGGTCCGTCAGGGATAGTTCAAAACTGGAGCGTTGGTTGGCTGTCCGCCCGCCTAGGCTCGCATCGCCGCCTTGGCCGCCGGCCGCTCGCGCATCGCCTGAGCCCAGCGGTGGACGTTCTGTAGGTCCTCGGGGATCACCATCTTGATCATCCGGGTGAAGTCGATGCCGATGAAGCCGACTATGTCAGCGATAGTCAGGCGATCGGCGGCCAGCCACTCGGCCTCGGCCAGCCGGCGGTCCAGCACCTTCAAGGCCCGCAATCCCTGAGCCTTGTTGTACTCGGCGATTTCCGGGTTCTGGGTCTCCAGCGCCGCCAGCGCCGGATGGCTGTGGCGCACGCCCATCATGAACGGCGTGGCGACCATCATCTCCGCCCGCCGCATCCACATCTCGATCACAGCGGTCTCCTTCGGGTCGCGCCCGAAGAGGTTGGGCTCCGGATAGAGCGCCTCCAGATAGCGGCAGATGGCGATGGATTCGGTGATGGTGGTTCCGTCCTCCATCTCCAAGGCCGGGACGTTCGGCAGCCCGGCCTTGGCCAGGTATTCCGGCTGCTTGTGGGTTCCCTCGATCAGGTTCAGGGACACGACCTCAATGTCCTCAATGCCCTTCTCGGCCATGAACCAGCGAACGCGGCGCGGGTTGGGCGCCAGGGGCGTGTCGTAGAGCTTCATGCTTTCCTCCCGGCGGCTCTTGCGGCCGCCTCCTCCTTATAGCCCGAACAGTTCGCGCGGCATGGCGCCGACCAACGCCCCGGTCATGCAGGTGGCCAGGAAGCCGGCGAGCAGCGCCTTCCACACCATGCCGATGATCTCGTTGCGCCGGGCGGGCATCAGCACGCCCATGCCGGAAACGGTTATCCCGACTGACCCTACGTTAGCGAAGCCGCATAGCGCGTAGGTCAGGATCATCCGGGTGCGCTCGGTCATTTCGCCGGAGGGTATGGCGCCCAATTGAATGAAGGCGATGAACTCGGTCAGCATCAGCTTCACGCCCAGCAGATAGCCGGCCTTCGGCGCCTCGTCCCAATGGATGCCCATGGCCCAGGCCAGCGGCGCGAACACGACACCTAGGATGCGCTCGATGGTCAGGGCCTCGCCAAAGACCGGCGGAAAGATCGACAGCACGCCGTTGCCGATGGCCACGAAAGCCACGAACACGATCAGGATGGCCGAGACGTTCAGCGCCACCGTCAGGCCGTCCATCGTGCCCTTGCTGATGGCGTCGATGGAGGAGTCGTACTTCAGGAGCGAGTTGTAGTCGGCGTAGAAGCCGCCCTGGCCCGGCTTCTCCGGCACGATGATACGGGCCAGCAGAATGCCGGCCGGCGCCGAGATGATCGAGGCCACCAGCACGTGGGCGGCGGCGTTGGGCAGCACGGCCTTCAAGATCGTGGCGTAGGCGACCATGGTCGAGCCGGCCACGGTAGCCAGGCCGACCACGATCATCAGGAACAGCTCCGAGCGCGTCAGCTTGTCGAGGTAGGCGCGAATGACGATCGGGCTCTCGATCATGCCCAGAAAGATATTCACCGCCACCGCCAGGGCCGAGGCGCCGCCCAGGCCCATGGTCTTCTGGAACAACAGGCCAAAGCCCTGGGTGATCCACTTCAGGATGTTCCAGTGCCAGAGCAGGGCCGAGAGCGCCGAGATCACCAGGATCAGCGGCAGCACCTGGAAGGCGAACACGAACAGACCCGACGAATTGGTGACCTGATAGGGCTGAGTCCCACCGCCGAGGTAGCCGAACACGAACTGGGTTCCGGTGGCGGTCGCCGCGGCCAGGCCGTCCACCCCGGCATTGAGCGTCTCGATCACCACCTGCGCGCCCGGCAGACCGAACAGCAGCAGGATCAACCCGACCTGCACCGCGATGGAGCCCAAGGCCAGACGCCAGGGAAAGACCCGCCGGTTCTCGGAAAGCCCCCAGCAGATGGCGAGTATGAAGGCCAGACCAACGAGGCTCTGGGCGTTCTCAGGACGAAACATCAACGGCCCCCGCGCCCCAGGATTCGGGCAGCTTTGCCGCCATTGACTACGGAGGCCATGGCCCGCGCAAGCCGGCTCGGCGTCGCGTTGTGACTTACCCGGCTTGACACCGCCTCACATCGACCTATTTAATTGTACACAATTGAATTGGAGAAAATCAGATGGTCCCTCTCTACGCCACCCAAGCCCGCGCCGTGGGCGGCCGCGCCGGCCATGTCGAAACCCAGGACGGCTTGCTGAGCCTCGACCTCGCCCTGCCCAAGGAGATGGGCGGCAAGGGCGGCGGCACCAATCCAGAACAATTATTCGCCGCCGGCTACGCGGCCTGTTTCGAAAACGCCGTGCGCTTCATCGCCGGCCAGCAGAAGATCCCGTTGAAGGGCGCCGCCGTCACCGCGACCGTCGAACTTCACCCGCGCGCCGAAGGCGGCTTTAAGCTGGGCGTGGCGCTTGACGCTGAAACCCAAGGCCTGGATCAGGACGCCGCCGAGGCCCTGGTTGCCGCCGCCCACCAGGTCTGCCCCTATTCGAACGCCATTCGCGGCAACGTCGATGTTGCGATATCCGTACGAGCAGGATGACCACGAAGACCAAAACCAAGACAAAGACGCCGGCCGCTTCCGCGGTCGGCGATCGCCTGCGCCTCGACAACCAGCTCTGCTTCGCGCTCTACGCGGCCAGCGGGCTGGTGACGCGCGCCTATCGCCCGCTGCTGGAGCCGCTGGGACTGACCTACCCGCAGTACCTCGTGATGCTGGCCCTGTGGGAACAGGCGCCACGGACGGTGAAGGCGCTGGGCCAAGCGCTGGAGCTCGATTCCGGCACCCTGACTCCGCTGCTGAAACGGTTGGAAACGGCCGGGTTCGTCACCCGCACCCGCGACGCCCAGGACGAGCGGCGCGTGCAGATCGCCTTGACCAAGGCCGGAGAGGCGCTGCGCGAAAAGGCGGCGGAGGTGCCAACCGCCCTGGCCTGTCAGCTTCAGCTGCCGCTCGACGAGATCGTCGAGCTAAAGACGACGCTCCAGGACCTGGCGCGGAAGATGAAGAACCGCGCCTAGCTCGCCCCCAGCCGCATCAGCACTTCGCGAGGGATCGCATAATGCTCGATGGCCGGCCGTTGGTCGCGGATGCCGCAGGCTTCGCGCTGGATGAAATAGTACCAGACCGCGGTGGCCGCCTCTTTCAGGATCGGCGGGCGGTCGGCGAGATCGCCGCCCATGGCGTCGAACTCGCGCAGGGCGGCCAGGGCCTTCTCGATGCGGCGGCCGGCCGCCCCGAGCGCGGCGCTGCGCTCCTGCTGGATCTCGACATCAAGAACGCTGGCGCCGGTCTGGAAGGGCGACCGATGGCCCTGGGGCATGCGGAGGCTGGACATGGCGTCGAATATGGCCCGGCCGGCTCCCGGCGCAAGCCGGGCCAGCCCCCGAGAGCATCGTGTCTATGGATCCCCGGCCTTCCGCTTCGCTCCAGCCGGGGATGACGAATGGGGTTGGCCCTACTTCCCCGTCAGTTCCTTCACGAGCGCCGTCTGGCCATAGACCTTGGACAGCGCCTCGGTCGCCGCCGAGGTGGCCACGACCACCGTGCGGTTGATCGAGCCGTCATAGCCGAAGGCGCCGCCCAGCGAGTGGATGTTGCCGTCGAAGGCCGCGCCCAGGACCTCACCCTTGGCGTTGACCACCGGCGAGCCGGAGTTGCCGCCGATGATGTCGTTGGTGGTGACGAAGTTGTAGACCGTGTCCGGGTTCACCTTGCCCTTGGCCGCGACCCAGCGCGGGGCCAGCTGATAAGGCTCGGCGCCGGTCGCGCGCTCATAGAGCCCGGCGAAATTGGTCGTCGCCGGCACTGTGGTCCCGCGGTAGGTCCAGCCCGCCACCTTTCCGTAGGAGAGACGCGGGGTGAAGGTGGCGTCCGGATAGACCGCGTCGCCATAGGCGGCGAACTTGGCGCGGGCCACACGCTCGGCGGCGCGGTCGGTCGGACCAGCGACCTCGGCGTCCCAGGTCTTACGCACGGCGCGAGCGGCCGGATCGTTGCGCAGGACGAGCTGGATCATCGGATCGTCGGACGCCTGGATGGCGGTCAGGCCACCGTCCCAGAGCGCCTTGCGAGCGGCAGGATCGGCCAGCTTGGAACCGGCGACCGTGCGCTTGGCCAGGCCCTCGGGGCTCTCCTTGCCCAGCAAGGCCTTCACCGCGGCGTCGTCGGTGGTCAGGTATTCGCGGGTCTTCGACAGCCAGAAGCCGAGCGATATCTCTTCCAGGGCCGCGTCGATCGGCTTGACGTCCAGCAGTTGCTTTTCAAGCAGCGGCAGCCGGGCCTCGGCGTATTCCGGCAGGCGTTCGGCGCTCGGCTTGGCGCGTTCCTGCGCGGCGCGAACCAGCATCTCGGCATAGTGATAGAGGTTGGAATAGGTCGCGCCGCCCTCGATCTGGCGATAGCGCAGATAGTTGTTGGCATAGGCGGCCTGGGCCTTTTCGATCTCGCTCCACGGATCGCCGATCTCGGCGGCCAACTTCGGATCGGCGGCGATCTTGGCCTTCAGCTCGGCTTCCTGGGCGCGCTTGGCGTCCATGAAGGCCTTGTCGTTGAGGGCCGACTGCTGGCCGTAGAAGACCTTGAAGGAGTTCTCGATCCCGAACAGCGGGTCGGTGGCGACGCGCTTGTGCTCAGCCGACTCCTCGGAGAAGCGGGCCAGACGGCCACGCATTTCCGACCGCTGAAGCTGGCCGACCGGGATGGTCAGGTCACGCAGGGTCTCAAGTTGGGCCATGGTCATCAGGCGGTTGGTCGAGCCGGGGTTGCCGGAGACGAAGGTCGCCTCGCCTTCCTTCGGCGCGCGCGAGACCCAGGTCAGATGCTGGGGCGTGGAGACCGGCTTGCCGTCCTCATAGAGGCGCAGGAAACCGACATCGAGATTGAAGCGCGGGAAGTTGAAATTGTCCGGGTCGCCGCCGAAGAAGGCGGTAGCGAACTCGGGCGCGAAGACCAACCGGACGTCGGCGTACTTGCGGTACTTGTAGAGTTTGAACTGACCGCCGCGGTACAGGCTGACCACTTGGCAGCGCAGCTGCGGATCACCGGCGCAGGCGGCCAGTTCGGCCGCGGCCATGGCGGTGTCGCGCGCGCGGATGAAGTCCTGGCCGGTCTTCCCCGCGGTCGCGGCCTGGATGTCCTTGGTCAGGTCGGTGATCGAGGTAAGGATCTCGGCCTGCATCCCCGGGCACTTCTTCTCCTCTTCGCGGGTGGCGGCGGCGAAGCCGTCCTTCACGAAGTCGGTCTTCTCCGAAGAGAGGTCCTGGACGCACTCGACCACGCAGTGGTGGTTGGTCAGGACCAGGCCCGACTTCGAAACCAACGAGGCCGAGCAGCCGGTGGTCAGGCGCACCGAGGCGGCCTGCACCCGGTCCAGCCACGGCTGGTCGAGCTTCAGCCCATAGGCCGCGTTGACCTTGGCGAGGGGGAAGTTGTCGTAGGTCCACATGCCTTCGTCAGCGAAGGCGGGGCCTGCGGAAATCGCAAACGCGGCGGCAAGGCCAAGGCCCGCGCCGAACTTCATTGGGGTCATTCGTCAGCAACCTGATGAGCGCGAGCGCCCGCCGGGGCGGCTCGCTGGATGTAACTCCGTAACGTTTGCCAGTCAGCGTGACCAGCGCCGACCCGGTCGCCTTACCTCGATTTAACTAGGCTACAGCGCCTGCGTGCATCACATGCTTCGGTTGAGGAGGTGCCCATGTCATTGGCCCTAGCGACCCTGATCTACGAATGGCGCCGCTATCTGGCCGCGGTGATCGCGCTCGCTTTCTCGGGGCTGCTGATCCTAGCGCAGGTGGGCATGTTCACGGGTATGATCCAGGCCGCGACCGCCACCATCGACCGCTCGCGCGCCGATTTGATGATCATGCCGGCCAAGTCCGAAAGTCTCATAAATTCAGGTCCCTCCAGCCTGCCCCGCCGGATCGGCCCACAGCTCTACCTCAACCCGAACGTCGTCGAGGTCGCCAGCTTCGACGGCGGCGGAGGCCGCTGGACCAACCAGCCCGTCGGCGACCAGAAGCAGGTCACGACCTGGGTGCAGGTCAATATGGTCGACACCCAGTCAGGCGCCCTGACCTTGCCCGTCGACTATCCCGAGGCCGTGCGCCTGGCGCTGATGGAGCCCAACGCCATCGTCATCGACCGCTCCGCGCAGAACCGTCTGGGCGTGAAGCTGGGCGACACCGCCACGGTGAACGGCAAGACCGTGCGTATCCGCGCCCTGCTGGACGGCTATCCTGACATCAACCAGGCGTCGATCGTCGTGTCGCGCGACACGCTGCGCCGGCTTGGCATGGCGGAGAAGGGCGAGAAGACCGGGCCGCTGATGGTGCGGCTGCGCGATTCTCGCCAGGCCGAGGCGGTGCGCGACCAGCTCAACACCGAGGCCAAGGGCGCCTATCGCGCCTGGACTCGGCCCGAACTGGCCAAGGCCAATGAGAGCGCGCTGATGAAGGAACAGATCATCGGTGTCTTCCTCGGCTTCTCGGTGTTCCTCGGTTTCCTGATCGGGGTCGGCATCACCTCCCAGACCCTGCGCGGCGCGATCCTGGCTAACATCAAGGAGTTCGCCTCGCTCCGAGCGCTCGGCGTGTCGATGGGCTCGCTGCGCTTGATTGTCCTGGAACTGTCGTTCTGGGTCGGGGTCGCCGGCCTCGGCGCCACCGCCCTTTTCACCTTCCTGGTCTCGCTGCTCGCCAACAGCAGCGGCTTGCCGATGGGCTTCCCGCTGACCTGGATGGCGGCGGTGGGCGTGTTGTTGATGGCGATCTCGCTCGCCTCGGGCCTGATGGCCCTGGGCATCCTCAAGAAAAGCCAGCCGGCGGACCTGCTGCGATGAACGGCCCCCCCATCAATCCCATCGCCCTCCAGGGCAAGGGCCTGGTCAAACGCTTCAAGACCGGCCGCACCCATATCGAAGTGCTCAAGTCGGTCGACTTCGACTGCCGCCACGGGGAAATGACCATGGTCATGGGCCCCTCGGGCTCGGGCAAGTCGACCCTGATCGCCTCGCTGTCAGGCTTGCTGAAGCCTGACGAGGGCCAGGTGACGGCGCTGGGAGAGGACCTGTGGAGCCAGCGCCCGGGCAAGATCGACAAGTTTCGGCTCGATAACTGCGGCTTCATCTTCCAAGGCTTCAACCTGTTCGGCGCCCTGACGGCCCTGCAACAGGTGACGACGATCCTGAAGTACAAGGGTTTTTCCCCCGCCGAGGCCAAGGAACGCGCCGCAATCGCCCTGACCGAGGTCGGACTAGGCGCCCGGCTCAACCAGCGGCCGGCCGAGCTTTCCGGCGGCGAAAAGCAAAGGGTGGCCATCGCCCGCGCGCTCGCTAAGGAGCCGCGCCTGCTGTTCGCCGACGAGCCGACCAGCGCGCTTGACGGCGAGAACGGACAGATCGTCATCCAGCTTCTCCAGCGGGCGGCCAAGGACCATGGCGCAGCCGTGATCTGCGTCACCCATGACCCGCGGCTCGAGGCCTATGCCGACCGCATCATCCATATCGAAGACGGCCGCATCCTGGACGACCGGCGCGCCAGCGCCGCGCACGCTCCGACCGGCGACCGGCAATCCGAGCTCATCAAGGCCTAGAGCATGTTCAAGTTCATTCAGTCGCATCGCATCAAGATCACCGTCATCGCGGCCCTTTCGGTGATCGGCGGCGGGGCCTTCGCCCTGGCCGGCCAGGCCAAGGCCAAGAAGGCCGCCGAAGCCCGCGCCGCCGCCGCGGCTGCGCCCAAGAGCCCGTTCGTTGCCGTGGCCAATGGCAAGGCCGACATCGAAGGCGGCATGATCCAGGTCGCCGCGCGCCGCGCCGGGATCGTCCGTGAGGTCTATGTCCAGGAAGGCGATCAGGTCGTTAAGGGCCAGGTCCTGGCCCGCCAGGAGGACGACGAACCGAAGCTGTCGGCCGCCCGCGCCGGCGCCGCCGTCGAACAGGCGAAGGCGCAGATCGCCCTGCTGCAGGTCCAGCTTTCCACCGCCCAGCGCGAGCATCAGCGCCTGCAATCGCTGGTCTCCACCAACTACGTCGCCGCCCAGAAGCTCGACGAGGCCAGCGACAAGATCCGGGAGGCGCAGGCCAACCTCCAGGCTCAGCGCGCCGCCGTGGCCACCGCCCAGGCGGCCCTGGAAGAGGCCCGCTACAATCTTGAACTGACCGCGATCCGCGCGCCGTCAGATGGCCGCATCGCGCGGCGTTACGCCAATCCAGGGGCCGGGGCCTCGACCCTGAACGTCTCGAACATGTTCGATCTGGAGCCGGTGGCGCCGCGCATCGTCCGCGCCGAGATCGCCGAGAGCTCCCTGCCGCATGTGGCCATCGGCCAAGTCGTGCAGATCGCGCCGGAATCCGACCCGACCAAGATCTACAACGGCAAGGTCATCCGCCGCGCCGCGGTCTTCGGCGCCCGAAAGCTGCAGTCAGACGATCCAACCGAACGCACGGATGATCGCGTCGTCGAGGTGGTGGTCAGCGCCGACACCGCGCCCTTCCTGATCGGCCAACGCGTGCTGGTGAAGTTCATGCGCGACGGCGAGCAGACATTGGCGGCGCGCTAAGCGGCGCTTGACCTCCCGCTTCCCGCGCCGCACAAACCGCGGCGAATTTTAATCCCTGGGAGACTTCCATGGCGGACATCCGCTTCGACGGCAAAGTCGCGATCGTCACCGGCGCTGGCGGCGGCCTTGGCCGTCAGCACGCCCTTGAACTGGCCCGTCGCGGCGCCAAGGTCGTGGTCAACGACCTCGGCGGTTCGGTCGACGGCGCTGGCGGCTCTTCGGCCGCGGCCGACGCGGTCGTCGCCGAAATCAAGGCGGCTGGCGGCGAAGCCATCTCCAACGGCTCGTCGGTCACCGACGACGCCGGCGTCGCCCTGATGATCAAGCAGGCCATGGACACCTGGGGCCGCATCGACATCCTGATCGCCAACGCCGGCATCCTGCGCGACAAG
>NZ_JAURWM010000074.1 GCF_030654915.1 Phenylobacterium sp.
GTGAAGGTCGGCAGCCTGGACGACCCGTCCGCGCTGTCGCCGGCCATGCATATCTGGACCGCCGAGGCGCCGCCCTGGCATCAGATGACACCGGGCCTGCCCGCGTTCGCGCAGGGACCGCCCGGCTAGCTAGCGATCAGCGCTCAGCAGGCTATAGCTGACCTCAGCATTCCACGAGGTCGACCATGTCCCTGAAGCTGAACATCATCGTTTGCTCTACCCGTCCCGGCCGCGTCGGGATATCGATCGGCCGATGGTTCGAGACCTACGCCAAGGCGCATGGCGGGTTTGAGGCTGAGCTTGTCGATCTCGCCGACTTCGACCTGCCAGTCTACGACGAGCCGCACCATCCGCGTCTGCGGAAGTATGAGCACGACCATACCAAGGCCTGGAGCGCGAGCGTCGAGAGCGCCGACGCCTTCGTGTTCGTGACGCCGGAGTACAACTACGGCCCGCCGCCCTCGCTGGTGAATGCGATGAACTATCTGGTCCACGAGTGGGGAAACAAGGTGGCCAGCTTCGTCAGCTATGGCGGGGTTTCGGGAGGGCTTCGCGCCGTTCAGGTTGAGAAGCTGATGCTAACCAGCTTCAAGATCATGCCGCTGCCTGAGCAGGTGACGATCCCGATGTTCCCGCAACATCTGGACGCCGAAAAGAACTTCACGCCGAACGACCTCCATGAAACTTCGGCCAAGGTGATGCTCGACGAACTGGCGCGTTGGGCCGGTGCGCTGAAGACGATGCGCGCCGCAGGCTAGGCGCGCCGACGCTTCAGCAGGCGGTCGATGAGGATGAAGGCCAAACCCAACACCAGGAAGAAGCCGCTCATCGCCGCCATGTTGACCAGCACCTTGGCGAGGCCAAGGTGCGAGGTGTCGAGGAACGGGTAGGGATAGAAGCCCGACAGCGGTCCCCGGAATAGGCTGTAGAGGCCGTAGGCCACCGGGAAAGCCAGCCAGGGCAGGACCGACCCCCAACGCAGTGCGCCCTTCTGAGTGAACAGCAGCCAGTCGATCAGGAAGAGCGCTGGAGTCACGTAGTGCAGGGTGGTGTCGGCCACCCACTGCAAGCCTTGAGGGTCCCATAGGCCCTGAAGGATCACGATGTAGGTCGCAGCCGTGACCGTTGTGTAGAGTACGATGGCGGTGCGGACCGAGGGCTTGGCGAAGACGCGGCCGATTGGGCTGGCGGGCGCCACGGCGGGCGCCGAGAAGGCCACGGCCGCCAGCAGATTGCTGAGGATGGTGAAGTAGCTGAGGAAGTTGATGGTGCGGGTGACGAAAACCTCGCCGCTCTGACCGCGCACCATCAGGACGTACTGAAGCAGCAGGCCAAACCACACAATGAGCGCGGCGATCGAGCGATAGGCTTTCATGGCCGTTCCCTGGCTGGCGGTCTGTGCAGGATCGCCTGTCGGTGGGAATGGTCAAGCCTTCCGCGCCAAGGGGCGGGGATCGGGTCTTCCTGAATTGTGCGGGAGGGGGTGGCGCGAATGACGGGACTCGAACCCGCGACCTCCGGCGTGACAGGCCGGCGCTCTAACCAACTGAGCTACATCCGCAGACCGGCTGTTCTAACCCCGGATCGACCGGAACTTGAACCGCTGAGAAGCGAAAAAAAGAAGTGGCGCGAATGACGGGACTCGAACCCGCGACCTCCGGCGTGACAGGCCGGCGCTCTAACCAACTGAGCTACATCCGCGTGACGGCTACGTCGCCGCGAGGGGCGTCTGATATGACCCGACATGAATCGTGTCAACGGCCATCTGCAAATGAAGGCGAGAGGGGCGTGTATAACCTCGCCAATCGCTCCGGCAGGGCGCGCCCCGCGCCTGGTCAAGGCAGCAGGGAAGGCGCGGCTAGCGGTCTGCGACACAAAAATGCGTCCGAAAGCCGCCCATGCCTTGGTTTCCTCTCCAAATGGGGTCGTTAATTGAGAGTGATTATTACTAGCGCACCAGTCCTGTGGGGGAAGGTAATCAGGTCCCGATGCGGCGTTTTCCTAAGCTGCGAAAGGGCTTGAGCCTCACAGACGCAGCGAAATTTTTCGACGATGCTATTAATGTCGCGCTGCGATACCAACGGTCGCACCACGCCGTTTGAACCCTGCGCAATGGTGGTCTAGAAGGGCGCGCGACTCCTTCGAGGATTCCATGAACGCCTTTCTTTTGCAGTATCTGCCCATCGTGATCTTCCTGGGGATCGCGGCCGTTTTGGGTCTCGCCTTCCTCGTGGCGTCGGCGACGCTTGCGCCGTCGGCTCCCGATCCGGAAAAAATGTCGACCTATGAGTGCGGCTTCAACGCGTTCGATGACGCGCGGATGAAGTTCGACGTCAGGTTCTACCTGGTGTCGATCCTCTTCATCATCTTCGACCTTGAAGTGGCCTTCCTGTTCCCCTGGGCCGTGGCGCTTATGAAGCTGCCGCAGGACGTGGCCCAGTTCGCCTTCTGGTCGATGATGTCCTTCCTGGGCATCCTGACCGTCGGCTTCATCTACGAGTGGAAGAAAGGCGCCCTGGAATGGGAGTGATCGTTCCCGCGGGTTCGGCCGGCCGTACGACGGTCGAGGGCTACGACCCCAAAGTCCACGACCCGTTCTTCGACGGCGTGTCGAGCGAATTGG
Organism: Phenylobacterium sp.; assembly: GCF_030654915.1. Lineage (GTDB taxonomy): Bacteria > Pseudomonadota > Alphaproteobacteria > Caulobacterales > Caulobacteraceae > Phenylobacterium. The sequence goes on from NZ_JAURWM010000074.1 coordinate 2,624, forward strand.
CCGACAAGGGCTTTATCACTGCGGCCGCCGACGATCTGATCACCTGGGCGCGCACCGGCTCGCTTATGTGGATGACGTTCGGCCTGGCCTGCTGCGCCGTGGAAATGATGCAGGCCTCGATGCCGCGTTATGACCTGGAGCGGTACGGTTTCGCGCCGCGCGCCTCACCGCGTCAGTCGGACGTGATGATCGTGGCCGGCACGCTGTGCAACAAGATGGCTCCGGCCCTGCGCAAGGTCTACGACCAGATGCCGGAACCGCGCTACGTCATCTCGATGGGCTCGTGCGCCAATGGCGGCGGCTATTACTATTTCAGCTATTCCGTCGTGCGTGGCTGCGACCGGATCGTTCCGGTCGACATCTATGTGCCCGGTTGCCCCCCCACGGCTGAGGCCCTGGTCTACGGCGTTCTGCAACTGCAGAAGAAGATTCGCCGGACGGGGACGATCGAGCGATGAGCTGGCCCGTCACCGAGGACGCCCTGCACGCGCTGGGCAACGAGATCGTCACGTCAGCAGCCGGCGCGGTCGCCGGCTATGACGTGGCCTATGGCGAACTGACCCTGACCGCTCCGGCCAACCGGATCGTGCAAGCGCTGACGCAACTGCGCGACCAGTTCGCCTTCCAGCAACTGATCGACCTCTGCGGGGTCGACTATCCGGACCGTGTCCAGCGGTTCGACGTGGTCTACCACCTGCTGTCGCTGACCAAGAACTATCGCTGCCGCCTGAAGATTCAGACCGACGAAGATACGCCGGTCCCGACGATCACGGGCGTCTATCCCTGCGCTGACTGGTTCGAGCGCGAGGCGTTCGACATGTACGGGATCTTCTTCGAAGGCCACCCCGACTTGCGCCGGATCCTGACCGACTACGGCTTCCACGGCCATCCGCTGCGCAAGGACTTCCCGATGACGGGTTATGTCGAGCTGCGCTACGACGACGAGCTGAAGCGCGTCGTCTATGAGCCGGTCAAGGCCGTCGAATATCGAAACTGGGACTTCCTCTCGCCGTGGGAAGGCGCCGATTACGTGCTGCCGGGTGACGAGAAGGTGGGCGGGGCCGGCGCGCCCCAAGCGGGAGGCACGAAGTGATGGCTGACGACGCTTCGACACCCGTGACCACTCCGGAAACCCCGGTCCGCAAGTTCAACATCAATTTCGGCCCGCAGCACCCTGCGGCCCACGGCGTTCTGCGCCTGGTCCTGGAGCTGGACGGCGAAGTCGTGGAGCGGGTCGACCCGCACATCGGCCTGCTGCATCGCGGCACCGAACAGCTGATGGAGGACCGGCCCTACCTCCAGAACATCCCGTACTTCGACCGCCTCGACTACGTGGCGCCGATGAACCAGGAACACGCGTTCTGTCTGGCTATCGAGAAACTGCTGGATCTTGAGGTTCCGATCCGCGGGTCGCTGATCCGGGTGATGTTCTCGGAGATCGGCCGGATCCTGAACCACCTGCTCAACGTCACCACCCAGGCCATGGACGTTGGCGCGCTCACCCCGCCGCTGTGGGGCTTCGAAGAGCGCGAGAAGCTTATGGTGTTCTATGAGCGCGCCTGCGGG
>NZ_JAURWM010000176.1 GCF_030654915.1 Phenylobacterium sp.
CCAAGTCCGGATTGCGGGCGAAATTTTTGCACACGGCCTGGATGCACCGTCAACACGGCGGTCAGTTCAACTTTCCGCCAGCACCTTGTCGATCAAGGCCTTGGCATCCTTGCCGCCCCAGTCCGCGCCGCCGGCTAGCCGACCGCGTTCAACGCCGTCGGCGCCGTAGATGATCGTGGTCGGCATGCCCGACGCGGTGGGCTTGAAAGCGAACGGCAAGGCCATCTTTGGGTCGTGATAGAAGGCTAGCGGCGCGTGTTTGGCGATGAAGGCGCGCGCCTTGTCGGCGTCGTCGGGACGATCGACGCTGATCGCGACGATCTCCACGGGCTTGCCCTGATACTCGGCCGCCAGCTTGGCCAGGGTCGGCATCTCGATCACGCAGGGTCCGCACCAGGTGGCCCACAGATTGACCACCGTCACCTTGCCACGGAAGTCCGCGATCCGCTTTGGCGCGCCGCTCGGATCCTGGAAGCTGTTGACCGGCGCGGGCGCGGCTTCAACCGGCGTGACGAACTTCGCCATCTCGCCAGTGGCGAGCGACTTCAAGTTCGTTTCCCGCTGGGGGTTTATGGAAGCCTGGGCGATGATGTAGACAATCCCCGCGACGCCAAGCACGGCGACGCCCCGGAGCGCCCACTTCAATGGGATCGCCTTGGGTTCGCCCTTGGCCTCACCACCTGATTTTTCGCTCATATGACGCACTCTTCCTCGACTGCTTCCGGTAAGCCGGCGCAAGACCCGCAAGGCGCGGGCCAAGCCATGTGGGGCGGACGGTTCTCGTCCAAACCAGCCGAATTGATGCAGGCGATCAACGTCTCCATCGGCTTCGACAAGCGACTGGCGGCTCAGGATCTGGCCGGTTCCCGCGCGCACGCGGCGATGTTGCTCAAGCAAGGCGTGATTACAAGCCAGGACGAGGCGGCCATCCAGGGCGGCCTCCAAGCCATCGAGGCCGAGATGGCCGCCGGAACCTTCCCGTTCCGCGACGAGTACGAAGACATCCACATGAACGTGGAGGCGCGTCTGCGCGAGCTGATCGGCCCTGCCGCCGGCCGGCTGCACACCGCCCGCTCGCGCAATGACCAGGTGGCGTTGGACTTCCGCCTCTGGGTTCGCGACGCCGCCGACCGAACCATCCAGCAGATCCAGGCCCTGCAAGCCGCATTGGTCGCCAAGGCCGAGCCGCACGCGGCGACCCTGATGCCGGGCTTCACCCACCTGCAGCCGGCCCAGCCCGTGACATTCGGCCACCACCTGATGGCTTACGTGGAAATGTTCGGCCGTGACGCTTCGCGCTTCGCCGACGCCCGCGCGCGGATGAACGAATGCCCGCTAGGCGCCGCTGCCCTGGCCGGGTCGCCCTTCCCCATTGACCGCCACGCCACGGCCGCCGCGCTCGGCTTCGGCGGCCCCACCGCCAACTCGCTGGACAGTGTCGCCGACCGTGACTTCGCGCTGGAAAGCCTGGCCGCGGCGACCATCTGCGCCACCCACCTGTCGCGCCTGGCCGAAGAGATCGTGATCTGGATGACGCCGCAGTTCGGCTTCATCAAGCTGACCGACGCCTTCACCACCGGCTCGTCCATCATGCCGCAGAAGAAGAACCCCGACGCGGCCGAGCTGATCCGCGCCAAGGTCGGCCGACTGCTTGGCTCCTTCACCCAACTCACCGTGGTGATGAAGGGCCTGCCGCTGACCTATTCGAAGGACATGCAGGAGGACAAGGTCCCCACCTTCGAGGCCTTCGACGCCCTGGAGCTGTCATTGGCCGCCATGGCCGGCATGGTCGCCGACATGGAACCGGTGACTGAGCGCATGGCCGCGGCCGCCGGCGCCGGCTTCTCGACCGCCACCGACCTCGCCGACTGGTTGGTCCGCACCCTGGACATGCCGTTCCGCGACGCCCACCACGTCACCGGGGCGGCGGTCAAGAAGGCCGAAAGCCTGGGCTGCGACTTGCCCGGCCTGCCGCTCGCCGAGTTGCAGGCGATCGAGCCGCGCATCACATCGGAAGTCTATGGGTTCCTGACGCCGCAAGCGTCGGCGGCCAGCCGCATGAGCTACGGCGGAACCTCGCCGGAACAAGTCCGCGCCCAGATCGCGCGTTGGAAGGAGAAGCTGTAATGACCCTTCGTCCCCTGCTCGCGATCGCCCTGATCGGCGCCGCCGCCCTCGCCGGCTGCGGCAAGGCCGGCCCGCTGGAACGTCCCGGCCCGATGTTCGGCACGGGCTCGGGCGCCGACGCCGGCGCCGATCCGGGTCGCACGATCCATACCGTCGATCCGCGCAACCGCGCCGACCGCCCGGCTCCGCCGCGCACCCTGCCGATCGACTCGGCCCAGAACCCCACCGCCACGGCGCCCCAGGGCGTGCTTCCGGACCCGTACGCGAACCCCCGATGAATCACTTTGAGCTGAAGGGGGGCGAGCTCTTCTGCGAGGGCGTGGCCCTCGCCGACATCGCGCAGGCGGTCGGCACCCCGGTCTATGTCTATTCCTCCGCCACGTTCGAGCGGCACTACACCGTGCTGCGCGACGCGCTGGTCGCTGAGGGCGTCAAGGGCGACAACGGCGGCGATCCGCTGATCGCTTTCGCGGTGAAGGCCAATTCGAACCTGGCGGTGTTGAAGACGCTCGCACGTTTAGGCGCCGGCGCCGACACGGTGTCCGAAGGCGAGATTCGCCGCGCCCTGGCCGCCGGCGTTCCACCCGAGAAGATCGTGTTTTCCGGTGTCGGCAAGACCGCAGAGGAGCTGGCCTTCGCCCTGAAGGCCGGCGTCGCCGAGATCAATGTCGAGTCCGAGCCGGAGATGCGGCTGGCCAGCCAGGTCGCTCAGTCCCTGGGCACGCGCGCGACCATCGCCATCCGGGTGAACCCCGACGTCTCGGCCGGCGGCCACGCCAAGATCGCGACCGGCAAGGAAGACAACAAGTTCGGCGTCTCCTTCTCCGAAGCCGAGCGGCTCTACGCCAACGCCTCCAACGACGCGGGCCTCAAGCCCGTCGGCGTCACCTGCCACATCGGCAGCCAGATCACCGACCTGGCCCCGATGGCGGCGGCCTTCACCAAGATGCGCGGCCTCGTCGAGCGCCTGCGCGGCGAGGGACTGTCGGTTCAACGCCTCGATCTCGGCGGCGGCCTGGGCGTGCCCTATTTCAACCAGCCGACGCCGCCCTCGCCGGCCGA
>NZ_JAURWM010000190.1 GCF_030654915.1 Phenylobacterium sp.
CGCGAGGTTGCGCCGATAGAAGGCGTTGGAATCCTCGGCCGTGGAGAAGCCCGCATACTGGCGGATCGTCCACGGATTGGTCAGGTACATGGTCGGATAGGGGCCGCGCAGGAACGGAGCGAGACCAGGATAGCCCGAGGCCAAGCCCTCGACGTCCTGCGGGCCGTAGGATGGCTTAACCGCCACGCCTTCTGGCGTGTCCCACACCTCGCCCGTGGTGACGGCGCGGGTCGTGGCGACGCCGTCAAAGGGCAGGGTCGCGAAGTCGGGGAACTGGCTCATCGTGCAGCCTCATGGGGCTCGGCTAGACGGATAGGACGCAGCGGCGGGCAATGGCCGTCTGGACCCGGCAGCCGGGTGGACGGCGCCTGTGCGGTACGCGGCGCGGGATGCTGGACCTCGACCGGCGCGTCCTGCGTCGGCGGGAAAGCGGTGACGCCAACGATCTTGGGCGGGCCGCCGGCGTCACGGGCGGCGCAGACTGCTTCGACCTGAGCGGCGATCTTGCCGGCGGCGAGGGCTGCGATCAGGCCGCCTGCGGCTTCGATGGCTTGGAACTGCGTCCAGGCGGCGCGCGCCATCTCGTCGGTCAGGGCTTCGACATAGCCGGATCCGGCGGCCGGATCGGAGACGCGGCCAAGGTGCGCCTCTTCCATCAGCACCAACTGAGCGTTGCGGGTCTGGCGACGGGCGAATTCGGTGGGCAGGCCAAGCGGATCGGTGAAGGCGCCCAGCACCACCGCGTCGGCGCCGCCGACCGCCGCGCCGAAGGCCGCTGAGCTCAGGCGCAGCATGTTGGTCCAGGGATCTTGCGCCGCCAGCATCCGCTGGGAGGAGCGCGCCTCGATGCGGGCCGGGACGTCCACGCCGCAGGCGGTGACCAAGCGTGTCCATAGCAGCCGCGCGGCGCGGTGCTTGGATAGGGTCGCGAAATAGTCGGTGTCGGCGGAGAGCCCGAGGTGGATCGCGGCGAAGGCTTCGCGCATCGGCAGCCCGGTGCGAACCAGGGCCTTGGCGTAGGTAAGGGCCGCGGCCAGGGCGAAGGCTAGTTCGCCGGCCTCGCCGCCGCCGGCCTCGTGGACGACCCGGCCCGAGGCCAGGAAGAGGCCAGCCTTTGGATAGGTCGCGATCAGACGCGCGCCAACCGTGGCGGCCGAGACCACATGGCTCTCGACGGGGCCGGGGCTGACGCCGTCGCGGGCGAAGCTGCTCAAGGGGTCCAGATGGAAGGAGAGCAGGGCGGTGGGCGAACTCTTGGCCGTGGCGGCGAGCCAGTCGGCGGCCTTGGGGCCCAGGAAGCCGGCGTCGAGGGCGGCAGGCGCGAATTCCAGCATGACGCCGTCGAGGACGCGGCCAAGCTCCTCGGCCGAGCCGACAGCCACGCCGTGCTCGCCCGTTGGATCAATGACGATCAGTGCGGAGGCGGCGCCGCCTTCGAGATCGGCCAGCAACTCGGCGTTGGCGAGAGCCGGATCTGGGTGGGCGATCACCGAGCGAATGTCCCAGGGGCGTTCGGCGTCGTGTGGCCGGGGCGCGAAACCGGGCGCGGCGATGTCGCCGTCATAAAGCGGGTCGATCGGCAGGCCCTCGAGCGTCGTGCGCTTAAGGCTGTCGAAGGGAGCCCCCTTGAGGGTCTTTTCGACAAGGGCGCGCCATTGCGCGACGGTGGCGGCTGGGAACTCGCCGAGAGTGTTCGAGGTGTCGCTCATGAGGCGCCATTGGGCCGTCTCCGGCCAGCGCGTCAAGTTCACGCGGGGTCACGATCCGTGGGTGCTTGCACGCCGGATCGGTTTATGTATACGCTGTAAAAATTAGATCGACGCCATTCAAAAGGACGCCCTCATGGCTCTGCCCCCCATTCTCTCCGAGCGCCTGCGCATTCCGGTGATCGCTTCGCCGCTGTTCATCATCTCGGGTCCTGAACTCGTGATCGCGCAGTGCAAGGCCGGTGTGGTGGGTTCGTTCCCGGCGCTGAACGCGCGGCCGGTGAGCCAATTGGACGAGTGGCTGGCGCAGATCACCGAGGAACTAGCCGCCTGGGACGCCAAGAACCCCGACCGCCTGTCGGCGCCGTTCGCGATGAACCAGATCGTCCACAAGACCAACGACCGCCTGGAGCAGGATGTCGAGATGGCGGTGAAGTACAAGGTGCCGATCACCATCACCTCGCTGGGCGCGCGCGAAGACGTGAACCAGTCGATCCATTCCTATGGCGGGATCGTGCTGCACGACGTCATCAATGACCGCTTCGCCCGCAAGGCCGTGGAAAAGGGCGCTGACGGCCTGATCCCGGTGGCGGCCGGCGCTGGCGGCCATGCCGGCCACCTGTCGCCCTTCGCTCTGGTTCAGGAACTGCGTGAGTGGTTCGAAGGGCCGATCGCGCTCTCGGGCTCGATCGCCAACGGCGCCGCGGTGCTCGGGGCCCAGGCCATGGGCGCGGACCTCGCCTATATCGGCTCGGCCTTCATCGCCACCCAGGAAGCCCGCGCCATGGAGGGCTACAAGGAGATGATCGTGGCCTCGAACGGCGACGACATCGTCTATTCGAACCTCTTCACCGGCGTGCATGGCAACTACCTGCGCCCCTCCATCGAGGCGGCGGGTCTGGATCCCGACAACCTGCCGCAAGCCGATCCCTCGAAGATGAACTTTGGTTCGGGCGGCAACCAGAAGGCCAAGGCCTGGAAGGACATCTGGGGCTGCGGCCAAGGCATCGGCGCGGTGAAGGAAATCCCCACCGCCGGTCAACTGGTCGACCGCCTGGCGGCCGAGTATGAAGCGGCGAAGGCGGCGCTGGCGGCAAAGACCTCGCTGACCCGGGGCAGCGCCTTGGCCATGGCCGCGGAGTAACCCTACCGGCCTGGATTTGGCTTGCGGTTGTTCGCTTTAGGCTTGCACTCTGCCTTACCTTAGGTGGGGGAGCCCATGGCGCAGCTTCGCGTACATTTTGCGACCAACCGCAACCATCTGCCCGACAACAAGCTCGAGATATTCGGCAAGACCTTCAACCCGGACGGCGTGGCCGCGCTTAGATACGGCTACGCCGATTTCGATGCGGGCGCGCGACCGACCAGGGTCGAGGTCTATCCGGAAGAGGCCGACGAGAACGGCTTTACGGTGAAGGGCAGCGACCGGTTCCTGCGAGACCTGCATCAGTGCATGGCTGGCGACCGGTCAGACACCCTGGTCTTCATCCACGGCTTCAATGTCAGCTTCATCGGCGCATTGGCGGCCGGCGCTGAACTCTCCCGCCAAGTGCAGATCAGCGGGCGGCAGGTGAACATCGTGGTGTTCAGCTGGCCCTCGGACGGGGCGGCGGTGCCGCTCATGTCCTATTACAGCGACCGAGAGGACGCGCGGGCTTCCGGTCCAGCCCTGGCGCGGGCGTTCCTGCGATTGAAGGAGTTCGTCACCGTCGACCTGGCGCCCAATGACTACTGCCAGCGACAACTGCATCTGCTGGCTCACAGCATGGGCGTCTATGTCCTGCGCAACGGCCTGCAAGCGGTGATCGCCAAGGAACCCAAGAGCCTGGTGCGGCTATTCGACCAGATCCTGCTGGCCGCGCCGGATGAGGACGACGACACCTTCGAGCGAGAGGATAAGCTCGCGCCGCTGCCCTATATCGGCCGGCAGGTGACGGTCTATTTCAATCCCCGCGACCGGGCGCTGCTGATCTCCGACAAGACCAAGGCCAATCCCGATCGCTTGGGTTCGGACGGGCCGCGCCTGGTGGACCTGCTGCCGAAGAAGGTCGTGCTGGTGGACTGTCGCAATATTGCTTCGGGCGCCGACGAGCTGTCGCAGCACAGCTACTACATCAACAGCCGCGCGGTTTCGCAGGACATCGCCGCCGTGATGCTGGGACTGGAGCCGGACATGATCCAGAATCGGGAGTTCCTGCTCTCCAAGCGCGCGTGGCGACTGGTCACCGAGCTGATCTAGCTGCCGGTCGAGGTGTATTTCGAGACGCCGATGCGCCAGGCCAGGAACGATAGGCCAAGGAAGATAAAGCCGGCGGCCGGCGTCAACGGCAGGAGCCAATCCGGAGCTCCCAGGGGGTCCGGCTTGCCCAGGATGACCAGCACCGGGAAATAGGCGACGCAGCCCAGCGGGACGACGAAGATCAGGAAATTCCGGAACCACTCGGTGTAGATGCTGAGGGGGAACTGCGCCGCTTGCACCCCGCCATAGGTCAGCACGTTCATGACCTCCAGGCTCTCGACCGTCCAGAAAGCCAAGGTGGCCTGGAAGACCATCAAGGCGAAGAACAGCGCCACGCCGCCGGCGATGATCCACACCGCCAGCGCGATCTTGCCGGCGTCCCATTGCAGGGAGAGGGCGGTGGTGGCCAGGCCGATGACGATCAGGCCTTGGAGCAGGCGGCCGATCCGCGCCAGGCGGAAGTCGTATCCGATGAGTTGGAGCGTCACCGAGCGCGGGCGCAGCAGCACCCGGTCGAAGTCGCCGGTCTTCACGAAGTGGGCGCCGAACATGTCGAAGCCGCGGCTGAGGAAGTCGGCGATGGCGAAGCTGACGCTGATCATGCCGAAGAACATCGCCACGTCGCCGAAGGTCCAGCCCTGGACCGGACCGAAGCGCGCGAAAAGCGCCCAGGCCGCCAGGATATCGATAATGGTCGACATGAACTGCCCGGCGCTCAGCATCAGGGTCGAGCCCGGATACTGGAGCTGGCCACGGATCGAGGCCGAGAAATACCGGCTCAGCAGGAAGAGTGCGCTGAACATCCTAGCCCCCCTGCATCTGAAGACGTTGCATCTGCGCGCTCATCCAGGTGCGGCCGATGATCAGGAAGACGACGGTCCAGAATACCTGCAGGCCCAGACCGGCGAAGGCCTCGCGCCCAGTCAGGCCGCCGAAGTAGATTCGGAAGGGGATGTCGATGAACCCGGCGAACGGCTGAAGGAAGAGGAAGGTCTGCGCCCAGTCGGGAAACAGCGAGAGCGGCAGGAGATTGCCTGAGAGCAGGATCAGGACCGAGGCGACCAGGGTGTTGACGCCGCGCTCGTCCATGGTCGCCACGGCGGTGATGTTGAGCAGCATGACGAAGGCCGAGGAGAGCAGCACGACCAAGATCATCGAGACCGCGAACAGGCCCGCCTGGACGCCGTCCGCTGGTGGCCGCCAGGACCAAGCTTCCAGCCCGAGCAGCGGCAGGGCGACCCCAGCGGTCAGCAACATCAGGCCAGCGCGCGGCAGGGCTCGGGCGGTCATCCAGGCGGCGGCGCGGACGTACCACCATGTGTAGGTATCCAGGGGCCGCAGCCTGTCGTAGCCGACGCCGCCCGAGCGCACCGCCTCG
>NZ_JAURWM010000078.1 GCF_030654915.1 Phenylobacterium sp.
CCGGCTCGCTGCGCCTGGAGAGCGACCTTGGCCGGCTCTATGAGCTGATCTGGAAGCGGATGATCGCCTCGCAGATGGAAGCGGCCCGCATCGAGCGGACCTCCATCGACCTGGAGAGCGCCGACGGCAAGACCGGGCTGCGCGCCACCGGCCAGGTGATCCTGTTCGACGGCTATCTGGCCGTCTACGAGGAAGGCCGCGACGACGCGGACGACGAGGAAGGCGGCCGCCTGCCGCAGGTCAAGGAAGGCGCGAACGCCCGCGTGATCGACGCGCGCGCCGACCAGCACTTCACCGAGCCGCCCCCGCGCTATTCGGAAGCCAGCCTGGTCAAGAAGATGGAAGAGCTCGGCATTGGCCGTCCCTCGACCTACGCCTCGGTGCTGACCGTGCTGCGCGACCGCGAATACGTCCGCATGGACAAGAACCGCTTCATTCCCGAGGACAAGGGCCGCCTGGTCACCGCGTTCCTCGAGCAGTTCTTCGCCCGCTACGTGGAGTACGACTTCACCGCCGCCCTGGAAGAAAAGCTCGACCTGGTCTCGGCCGGGGAGATGAACTGGAAGGCGCTGCTGCGCGAGTTCTGGCAGGACTTCCACGCCGCGGTCGGCGAGATCGCCGAACTGCGCGTCACCCACGTGCTCGACGCCCTGAACGAGGCGTTGGGTCCGCACATCTTCCCCGCGAAGGAAGACGGTTCGGATCCGCGCGGCTGCCCGACCTGCGACTCCGGCCGGCTGTCGCTGAAGACCGGCAAGTTCGGGGCCTTCATCGGCTGCTCCAACTATCCGGAATGCCGCTACACCCGCCCCATCGCCCAGTCGGACGATGAGAACGCCGCCGAAAGCGGCGACCGGGAACTGGGCGTCGACCCGGTCACCGGCGAGAAGGTGTTCCTGAAGGCCGGCCGCTTTGGCCCCTATGTCCAGCTCGGCGAGGGCGAGAAGCCCAAGCGCTCGTCCCTGCCCAAGGGATGGTCGGCCGCCGCGATGGACCTGGAGAAGGGCCTGCGCCTGCTGCGCCTGCCTCGCGATGTCGGGGCTCACCCCGAGGACGGCGCCATGATCACCGCCGGCATCGGCCGGTTCGGACCGTTCGTGCTGCACAGCGGCACCTATGCGAACCTGCCCAGCGTCGACGAGGTGTTCGACGTCGGCCTCAACCGCGCGGTCACCCTGCTGGCCGAGAAGCGGGCCGGCGGCGGTCGTCCGGGTCGCGGCGAGTCCGCGGCGCTGAAGGACCTGGGCGCACACCCGGTCGACGGCGCGCCCGTCAAGGTGCTGGCCGGCCGCTATGGCCCCTACATCAAGCACGGCTCGACCAACGCCAACGTGCCCAAGGGCAAGGAGCCGTCGGAGATCACGCTGGAGGAAGCCGTGATCCTGATCGCCGAGCGCGAAGCCAAGGGCGGCGGCAAGAAGAAGCCGGCCGCCAAGAAGGCGGCCGCCAAGCCCAAGGCGGAAAAGGCCGCGGCTCCCAAGAAGGCGGCCGCCAAGAAGCCGGCCGCAAAGAAGCCCGCGGCGAAGAAGGCGGCCGCCAAGACGCAAGACGCCAAGACGGGGGACGCCGCCCCGGCGCCCTCGGACGGCGCCGCGCCCTGGGACGACGAATAGGCTGTTGAGGCGGCCTTAACCGGCCGCCGGCAACCTGTGCGCGAGCCAGGGAGCCCCACATGCCGGAGACGCCGACATTCGGCCGCCGCCAGCCCAAGGCGGTCACGCCGCCGGCCCCGAGCCGGCGCGCGCCCAGCTTGGCTGAGCTTGGCGTCACGCCGCCCGACGGGAGCGACCAGGAACTGGAAGCCTGGCGCCTTGAGCGACGCGAGAAGCGACGCCGCGCCTATATGCGCCAGATCACCGGCCTGAGCGGGGTCGGCATTGGGCTGATGCTTTGCAGCCTGATCCTGAAGTTGGCCGACCTCGATCTGCTCAGCGCGATCCCAGGAACTCTCGGCTCGA
>NZ_JAURWM010000202.1 GCF_030654915.1 Phenylobacterium sp.
GCAAGGGCGAGTACCTGATCGACGGCAACCCGGATCCGCACGACATCCTGCGCATCCTGGGCATTGAAGCGCTGGCCGAGTTCCTGGTCGACGAGATCCAGGAGGTCTATCGCCTCCAGGGCGTGCCGATTAACGACAAGCACATCGAAACGATCGTTCGTCAGATGCTGCAAAAGGGTGAAATCCTTGAGCCGGGCGACACCGGCCTGCTCAAGAACGACCACCTGGACATGACGGAGATCAACGAGGAGAACGCCAAGGCTGAAGCCCGCGGCGGTCGCCCGGCGATCACCCAACCTGTCCTGCTCGGCATCACCAAGGCGTCGCTGCAAACGCGCAGCTTCATCTCGGCGGCCTCGTTCCAGGAAACCACTCGCGTGCTCACCGAAGCTTCGGTGCAGGGCAAGAGCGACACCCTGGAAGGCCTGAAGGAAAACGTGATCGTCGGCCGTCTGATCCCGGCCGGTACGGGCTCGTACCTCCGGAACCTGCAGCGCATCGCCGCCAAGCGCGACGAAGCCCTGTCGGCCAGCCGCGAAGAGGCCATGGAGCCGCTGCCGGACGTCATCGCCATCGACGCCGCGGCGGAGAAGGTCGACAGCTAAAGGCTTCCTTCAGCCTGAGAACTAACGGAACGGCCCGGGAGCAATCCCGGGCCGTTTTCGTATCTGCGGTGCCCGAGCGTGCGTCGGGGGCTGAGCCACGTCGAACAAGACCGCGGCGGGCGTCATCTGGCGTCCTTGAGGGCCTCTCTCAGGCCGGGATAGATCCCGGTCTGTCGATAGATGCGCATGTTCTCCTGGGCGGCGGTCTTCTCCTCGAAGCCTCGCAGTTTGTCCTTGGCTATCGGCGGCGGCATGAAGGGCGCGTCCTTGGCGCCGGCCCCGAGCTTCTCCAGGCATGCCTCGCGCTCGACCTTGCTCAGCAGGGTGGGATTGGCGCAGCCCACCGCGCCGCGCCTCAGGGCGTTGCTGAGCGCGGCCGGCGGGCCGGGCAGGGCCGGGGAGGGGGCGAGGCCTGTCCCGACATCCTCGGCCGGTCTGGCGGCGTTCGGCGTGACCAGGGGGGCGACGCTCGTGGTCTCATCTGGCCGCAGGGTTCGGCGCGGACGCAGCGGGCGGCTTGCTAGGGTTTGAGCGGGTGCGGCGTGATCCTGCCGAGGGGGCATGATGAAGGGGACGACCTCCACCTCGAAGATCGGCGGGGGTTGATTCCGCTCCAAGCTCGGACGATCGATGGCCAACAGGGCGAACACGCCGAGGTGGGCGATTCCCGAGGCCGCCAGGACGATCGTCAGCCGTCTTCGGTCCGCTGGCCGCATGCTACGCCCTCGGGTTGCAAACTTGACCTTGAGTTTCGCGTCTGGCGAGGCGAATTGATGGCTGAAACCGGTCCACAAGAGCCGAAAAAGCCCATTCTTTCGCAAGCGTTGACGAGAAGAGCCTTCGCGAGTATGAACCGCGCTCCTTTCGCGACCGAGGATTCTTCCTTTGTCCCGATGAACGGTCCTCCCGCAACGGATGGCCAAGCCCGCCGGAACGCACGAGATCGCGCGCCGGCGAGTTTTTGCGTTCAGCGGGCGGTGGCGAGACCAGACACGAACTGAACCCTTTTTCGAGGCGCCACGGCCAAACGGCACACGCCTCCAGAGCAGAGATTAGATGCCAACAGTCAACCAGCTCATTCGCAAGCCCCGGCAGGACAAGCCGTCGCGCAACAAGGTTCCGGCCCTTAAGGGCTGCCCTCAGCGCCGTGGCGTCTGCACCCGCGTCTACACGACCACCCCGAAGAAGCCGAACTCCGCTCTTCGTAAGGTCGCCAAGGTGCGTCTGACCACCGGGATCGAAGCGGTGTGCTACATCCCCGGCGAAGGCCATAACCTTCAAGAGCACTCCGTCGTGCTCATCCGTGGGGGCCGCGTGAAGGACCTTCCCGGCGTTCGCTATCACATCCTGCGCGGCGTGCTCGACACCCAAGGGGTCAAGGATCGCAAGCAGCGTCGTTCGCTCTACGGCACCAAGCGTCCTAAGTAAGGAATAAGAAGAATGTCCCGCCGCCGTCGCGCCGAGAAACGTGAAGTTCTTCCGGACCCGAAGTTCGGAGACCTCACGGTCACCAAATTCATGAACTACGTCATGTACGAAGGCAAAAAAGCCGTCGCAGAAAACATTCTGTATGGCGCTTTCGACATCCTGGAAGCCAAGCGCAAAGACCAGACCCCGCTGGAAACGTTCCACGCGGCCCTGGAAAATGTCGCTCCTGGCATCGAAGTCCGCTCCCGCCGGGTCGGCGGCGCCACCTATCAGGTGCCCGTCGAAGTCCGTCCGGATCGCCGCAAGGCCTTGGCCATCCGTTGGCTGGTCACCGCCGCGCGCAAGCGTGGCGAGAACACCATGACCGAGAAGCTGGCCGGCGAACTGCTGGACGCTTCCTCGAACCGTGGTTCGGCCGTGAAGAAGCGTGAAGACACGCACAAGATGGCCGAAGCCAACCGCGCCTTCTCGCACTACCGCTGGTAAGACCCGGCATCCATCGCTTTCCGGCGCGGGCGGTTTGAGTTAAACCGCCCGCGCTGTTCGTTCAGATACCCGAACGCCCTTCTCCAGCAGAGCTTCCGCTATGCCCCGCACGAACAAAATCGAAGATTACCGCAACTTCGGCATCATGGCGCACATCGACGCCGGTAAAACGACGACGACGGAGCGGATCCTCTACTACACTGGTAAGAGCCATAAGATTGGCGAAGTCCACGATGGCGCGGCCACCATGGACTGGATGGAGCAGGAGCAGGAGCGCGGCATTACGATTACGTCGGCCGCGACGACCGCTTACTGGAACAACCACCGCCTGAACATCATCGACACCCCCGGCCACGTCGACTTCACCATTGAAGTCGAACGTTCGCTGCGCGTGCTCGACGGCGCCGTCACGGTGCTGGACGGCAACGCCGGTGTCGAACCGCAAACCGAGACCGTTTGGCGCCAGGCCGACAAGTATCGCGTTCCGCGGATCGTGTTCGTCAACAAGATGGACAAGCTCGGCGCTGACTTCGACAAGTCGGTCGAATCGATCCGCGATCGCCTCGGCGCGAAAGCTGTTCCGATCCAATTCCCGATCGGCTCGGAATCCTCGCTCAAGGGCCTGGTGGACTTGGTCCGCATGAAGGCCGTGCTCTGGGACAACGACGGTCTGGGCGCGACTTTCCGCGACGAAGAGATCCCGGCCGATCTGATGGAAAAGGCGATCGAAGCTCGCCACTACCTGATCGAGAACGCCGTCGAACTCGACGACGAGGCGATGGAATCTTATCTGGGCGGCGAAGAGCCCTCGGAAGCCATCATCAAGAAGTGCATTCGTAAGGCCGTCCTCACGGGCGCCTTCTATCCGATCCTTTGCGGCTCGGCCTTCAAGAACAAGGGCGTCCAGCCGCTGCTCGACGCCGTCGTCGACTATCTGCCGTCGCCGCTCGACATTCCGCCGACCCCGGGCATCGACTTCCGCACGGAAGAGCCGATCGTTCGTCGCGCTTCGGACGATGAACCGCTTGCGGTTCTGGCGTTCAAGATCATGGACGACCCCTTCGTCGGTTCGCTGACCTTCTGCCGCATCTATTCGGGCAAGCTCGAAACCGGCATGAACTTGATGAACTCCACCCGCGATAAGAAGGAACGCGTCGGCCGCATGCTGCTGATGCACTCCAACAACCGCGAAGACATCAAGGAAGCCTATGCTGGCGACATCGTCGCCCTGGCCGGCCTGAAGGACACCCGCACCGGGGACACCCTGTGCGATCCGCACAAGTCGCCTGTGATCCTCGAGCGCATGGAATTCCCGGCGCCGGTTATCGAGATCGCCGTCGAACCCAAGTCGAAGGCTGACCAGGAAAAGCTGGGCATCGCCCTGGCCAAGCTGGCCTCGGAAGATCCCTCCTTCACCGTCTCCACCGACCACGAGTCGGGCCAGACGATCCTGAAGGGCATGGGTGAACTGCACCTCGACATCAAGATCGACATCCTGAAGCGGACCTACAAGGTCGAAGCCAATATCGGCGCGCCGCAGGTGGCCTATCGCGAGAGCCTGGGTAAGAAGGTCGATATCGACTACACCCACAAGAAGCAGACCGGCGGTACGGGCCAGTTCGCCCGCGTCATGATCACCTTCGAACCCGGCGAGCCGGGCTCGGGCTTCGTGTTCGAGAACAGCATCGTTGGTGGCGCTGTGCCGAAGGAATACATCCCCGGCGTCGAAAAGGGCCTGGAATCGATCAAGGACAACGGCCTGCTGGCCGGCTTCCCCCTGATTGACTTCAAGGCGACCTTGACCGACGGCAAGTACCACGACGTCGACTCCAGCGTGCTGGCGTTCGAAATCGCGGCGCGGGCCGCCTTCCGCGAACTGCGTGAGAAGGGCGCTCCGAAGCTGCTCGAGCCGATCATGGCCGTCGAAGTCGTGACCCCGGAAGACTATCTGGGTTCCGTCATCGGCGACTTGAATGGTCGCCGTGGCATGATCCAGGGCCAAGACACCCGCGGCAACGCGATCGTCGTCAACGCCTTCGTGCCGCTGGCGAACATGTTCGGTTATGTGAACACCCTTCGCGGGATGTCGCAGGGCCGCGCTCAGTTCACCATGCAGTACGACCACTACGACCCGGTGCCGCAACACGTCGCCGACGAAGTGATCAAGAAGTACGCATAGCGTTTTTCCTCGGAAAAACGCCCACGAAAAGTTTGGACGATCTCCTCGGAGATCGTTCGGGCCCAACCCTAGTTTAGAGGACAAGCCCAAACAGGGCTGGAGCTTGAAATGGCTAAAGAAAAATTCGAACGCAATAAGCCGCATTGCAACATCGGCACGATTGGTCACGTTGACCATGGCAAGACGACGTTGACGGCTGCGATCACCTTCACGCTGGCGAAG
>NZ_JAURWM010000204.1 GCF_030654915.1 Phenylobacterium sp.
CGCGAGGCCGTCGCCGAGCTGCGGGAATCCGAGCGATTCGGCCGAGGCGTCATCGACGGGCTCGCGGCGATGCTGACCGTGGTCGACGAGACCGGCGCGATCATCGCCGCCAACTCGGCCTTCAGGGAAGTGGGCGCGCAGGTCGCTCAGACCGACGTCTATCCAATGGGCCGCAACCTCTTCACGGTGTTCGACCGACTACCGGGCGGGCGAGGCAAGTCGCTGACCAAGGGGGTGAAGCGGGTGCTGGCCGGGGACGCGGCCACCTTCGCCTATGCCTACCAGTCGCGGAGCGGCGAGTGGTTCCGGCTGACCGCCGCCCGGTTCCAGGGCGAGGGGCCGATCCGCTGCGTGGTCATCACCCAGTCGATCGAGGACCTGAAGCGTTCCGAAAAGCGGCTCAAGGCGCTGAACGCCTCGCTGAAGCGAGCGCGCGATGAAGCCAACGCCGCCAATGTGGCCAAGTCAGCCTTCCTGGCGACGATGAGCCACGAAATCCGCACGCCGCTGAACGGGGTGCTGGGCATGGCCCAGGCCATGGCCCGCGACGACCTGTCAGATCGCCAGCGTGAGCGGCTAAGCGTCCTGCGTCACGCCGGTGAGACTCTGCTGGCTCTGCTGAACGACCTGCTGGACCTGTCGCGGATCGAGGCTGGGCGCCTGGAGCTGGAAGACGGGGTGATCGATGTCGAGTCGTTGATGAACGGGGTGCGGGCGACCTTCACCACCTTGGCCAGCGAGAAAGACGTTTCGTTCGATCTGAAAGTGTCGCCGCAGGCGCTTGGCGTCTGGCGCGGCGACCCGACCCGCGTGCGCCAGATCGTCTATAATCTGGTCTCTAACGCCGTGAAGTTCACCTCGCGGGGCACGGTGCGCGTGGCGGTTCGTCGCCAGGACGGGGCGCTGGTCTTCGAGGTCGCCGACACAGGACCCGGTATCGCCAAGGATCGCCTGGGATCGTTGTTCCAGAAGTTCGTGCAGGAAGACGCCTCCACCACCCGGCGCTATGGCGGCTCTGGGCTGGGGTTGGCCATTTGCCGGGAGTTGGCGACGCTGATGGGCGGCGACGTGGACGTGGTGTCGAGCGTCGGGGAGGGGTCGACCTTCACCGTCCGACTGCCGCTGTCACGCGTCAAGGGAGCGCCCGCCATGGTCCCGCCGCTGGAGCTTATCGCCCCCTCCGGCGACTTGCGGATTCTCGCCGCCGAGGACAATCCGATGAACCAACTGGTGCTCAAGACGCTGCTGGCCCAGCTCGGGGTCGAGGTCCGGTGCGTCAACGACGGCCAGGCCGCCTGCCGCGCCGCCGCCGAGCAGGAGTGGGACGTCATCCTGATGGACGTTCAGATGCCGGTGATGGACGGCCCCACGGCCACGCGATGGATCCGCGAGCGCGAGAAGGCCGAAGGGCTTCGCCGGACCCCGATCATCGCCCTGACCGCCAACGCCATGGCCCACCACGCGGCGGAGTACGTCACAGCCGGCATGGACCTCCTGGTGCCCAAGCCGCTGGAGTTGGAGCGGCTGATCGGCGCGATCCAGACGCTGGTGTGCGAGACGGCTTAGGCGGCCGCCGGCTTGTCCCGGCATGGACGCTGGCCGTCCAGGGTGGAGCGCCCGCTATGCGGTCTCGGCGCCCCATGCCCGGACGTCTGTCACGAACAGTTCCGGTTCCTCCATCGCCGCGAAGTGACCGCCGCGCGGTTGGTCGGTCCAGCGGCTGATGTTGTAGGCGCGTTCGGCCCAGGAGCGGGGCGGGGCGGTGTAGAGGGGCTCGCCGGGGAAGTTGGCGAAGGCTGTGGGGGTCTCGCAGCGCTCGCCGTCCTGGAACACCACGCCGCCCTCTTCGAGCAGGCCGCGATAGTACCAGGCGCCGGTCGCGAAGCTGTCGGTCATCACATAGAGCATGATGTTGGTCAGCAGCCGGTCCTTGGGGTGGGCTTCGTCGAGGGACTTTTCCCGCAGGTCCGACCAGTCGTGGAACCGCTCGGCGATCCAGGCGGCCTGGCCGACCGGATTGCCCGCGCCCATCCAGGCCAGCGACTGCGGCTTGGAAGCCTGCAGTCGGAAATAGGCGCCCATCACGTCCATCATCGCGCCCTGGCGGGTCATCCAGGCGATCTCGGCCTCGTCCTTGGGGCCGCCGTGCGGGCGGAAGCCCATCATGTTCAGGTGGATGGCGCGGACGTGCCGGCCGTGGTCATGGCCCAGCCACGAGGTGACCAGTGCGCCCCAGTCGCCACCCTGAGCGAGATAGCGGTCGTAGCCTAGCACCTGCGTCATCAGGGTGTTGAACAGCCGCGCGGTGGTGCGCTGGCCGATCGGGCGCTTCGGCTTCGACGAGAAGCCAAAGCCTGGCAGGGACGGGATCACCAGGTCGAAGGCGTCCTGCGCCCGACCGCCGAAGCGCGAGGGGAAGGCCAGCTTCTCGATGGTGTCCCAGAACTCGTAGTGCGAGCCGGGCCAGCCGTGGGTGAGGATCAGCGGCCGCTTGCCGCCGGCCTCGCCGACCACGTGCAGGAAGTGGAGGTCGTAGTCCTCGACCCGGGCCGTGAACTGCGGGAAGCGGTTGAGGTCGGCCACCGCCGAACGCCAGTCATAGGCGTCGGTCCAGTGAGCGCAGAGGTCCTTCAGATAGCCGGCGTCGCAGCCGTAGGCCCATCCGTCTTCAACCTCCGGGATTGGTGGCCAGGGATAGGCTCGCACCTGATCCAGGACGGCCTGGACGGAGGCCTCGCTCCACTTGACCTCGAACGGTTGGACCATCGCGCGCTTCCCCTCTTGTTGGTGGGAAGATGACGGTCTTGCCGCAAGGGCCGTCAAGCCGGTTCAAGCCCCCGGGCGCAGGCCCTTTGCGAGCGTGTGACCGAGTTGGCGGTTGATGATCCGGGCCATGCCCTTGGGCAGCTTGCCGGACAGTTCCAGGCTCACCGCGCCGTGGGTGGCGGCCCAGTACATGCGGCCGATCTCTTCGGGATCGCCTTCCATCACGCCGGCCTCGACCAGGCCCTTGATGTAGGCCGACCGCATCGCGTTGGCGCGGGCGGCGGCGGCGACCAGGTCCGGATAGTCCTCTTCGTGCGGCTGGTTCAGGTCGAACATCAGCTTGTAGGTCTGGGGATGTTCGAAGGCGAAGTTCAGATAGGCCTCGCCCACGGCCGAGCTCTTGGCCTTGGCGCTGCCCTGGGTGTTGGCGAGCGCGCCTTCCAGGGACGCGGCGAACCGGTTGAAGCCGTTGGTCCGCACCGCGGCCAGGATATCTTCCTTGTCGGTGAAGTAGCGATAGGGCGTCATCGGGCTGACCCCCAGTTCCGAGGCCAGTTGGCGCATGGTCACCGCGTCCGGCCCCTTCTCGGCGAACAGCTTCTCGGCGACCTCGCAAAGACGTTCGCGGAAGTCGGCGACATCGGACTCGGACAGGACGCGGGGCATTGATAAACTCAGGGAAAGAAAAGGCTTGTCCTGAGGTAGCTCTTACGTAATAAATTTACAACGTAAAAAGGCGAGGAAATCATGACTGCCTGGGATGTGCTGATCAATCGGGACGATCTGCGCCGCGTGGAGCTGCGTCCTGCCGTCGAAGTGGCTGATCTGGCCGAGGGTGAGGCCCTGCTGGAGGTCGAGCGTTTCGCGCTGACCGCCAACAACATCACCTACGGGATGATGGGCGACAGCTTCGGGTACTGGAAGTTCTTCCCGGCGCCGGAGGGCCTGGGCCGCATCCCGGTCTGGGGCTTCGCCAAGGTCATTAAGTCCAAGGCGCCCGACGCCCCGGTCGGCCTGCGGATCTTCGGCTATCTGCCGATGTCGAGCCATTTCACGGCACGGCTATCCAAGGGCCGCAACGGACTGGTTGATACCGCCGCGCACCGCGCCGAACTGCCGCCGACCTACAACGCCTATTCCGAGGCGCCGGAAGACGAGATGGACGATCACCGCGCCCTGCTGCGGCCGGTGTTCATGACCTCCTGGCTGCTGGACGATTTCCTGGCGGAGGACGCAGCGGTCGGCTCGCTGGTGCTGTCGAGCGCGTCGAGCAAGACCGCCATGGGCCTGGCCTGGTTCGCGCGTCGCCGCGGTCTGGAGGTGGTTGGCCTGACCTCACCGTCCAACGCCGCCAAGCTGGCCGAGCTGGGCCTCTACGACCGCATCGTCACCTATGACGAAGCTCGCAGCCTGAGCGCCAAGGCGCCCGCTGTTTTTGTCGATTTCGCGGGCGATCCGCAGGTGACCTCCGCGGTGCACACTGCGCTTGGCGAGGGGTTGTCGCGCAGCATCATCGTCGGCGCGACCCGCTGGCAGGCCGACCGCACGCCGGTCGATCTCCCTGGCCCGACGCCGGCTTTGTTCTTCGCCCCCGACCAGATCCGCAAGCGGGCCGCCGAGTGGGGCTATGAGGAACTGGACGTCCGGTTCATGGCCGCGTTGCGCGCCTTCGTCGCCGACGCCGCCTGGCTGAACGTCCGCCAGCATGTCGGACCAGAGGCTCTATTGGCCGCCTATCACGACGTCCTCGAGGGCCGCGCGCGGCCGGACGAGGGGCACATCATCAGACCGGTCTGAAGCCGGCCTTCAAAGGGAGACGCACCATGGACGGCGACGTTCGCATCAACCCGTACCTGTCCGGCAACTTCGCGCCGATCCGCAGCGAAGACGACTTCGACCTAGTCGTGAAGGGCGAGATCCCGAAGGAGTTGAAGGGCACCCTCTATCGCACCGGCCCGAACCCGCAGTTCGAGCCGCGCGGCGAGTACCACTGGTTCACCGGCGACGGAATGATCCACGCCTTCCATGTCGAGGACGGCAAGGTCACCTATCGCAACCGCTACGTCCGCACGCCCAAGTGGGAGTTGGAGAACTCCGAAGGACGCGCCCTGTTCGGCGGCTTCGGCAATCCGATGACCACCGACCCGATCGCCCAGGGCAAGGAAAGCGGCGTCGCCAACACCAACATCCTGTTCCACGCTGGCCGGCTGCTGGCGCTGGAAGAGGCCCATGCTCCGTTCGAGATGGCCGAGCGCACCTTGGAATCCAAGGGCTACGCCACCGAGTACAACGGCAGGGTCACCGC
>NZ_JAURWM010000205.1 GCF_030654915.1 Phenylobacterium sp.
TGGCCTAAAGATCGCTGATTGCGTGGCTGAGATCGAGCGCCGGTCTGGCCGCCCCGTCGGCGGCGGCTTCATCGACGACGTCCGCCGCGCCACAGCCTTGGCCTTCGAGGCCGATCTGCAAGCGGTCGAAGGCGTGCATGAGGCCCTGGCGGCGATCCCCACCCCGGTCTGCGTCGCTTCCAACGGCCCAATGTCGAAGCTCGCCCAGACGCTCAGCCTGACCACGCTGCAAGGACACTTCGAGGGCAGAGTGTTCAGCGCCTACGAGGTGGGTTCCTGGAAGCCGGACCCCGGCCTTTTCCTGCACGCCGCTCAAACCCTAGGCGCCGATCCGGCGCGCTGCGTGGTGGTCGAGGACTCGCTTACCGGCGTTCAGGCCGCCAAGGCCGCTGGAATGCGCGTCCTCGGCTTCACCGGCGGCCGTCCGGAAGCGGGGCTCGAACTTGGCCAGGCCGGCGCGCGGCCGTTCGATCGCATGGCCGACCTTCCAACCCTGCTCGCGGCCATCAAGTCTTCGGCTTGAGGTCCGGCCGCGAGGCCAGGAAGGCCGCGCGCTCGGCGGGGCTCAGCACCTTGGCCGCTTTCTGGCGCGAGACCTTGGGCGTGGGGGGGGCATAGCTGCGGGTCGGCGTCGCCGAGCGCCTGGGATCGGAAGGCTTGGACGGTGGTTTCATAGGCGCTTCCGCTGAGCGACTCGCCAGGATCGGCGGCCGGCCCGTTTGGTCGCAACCTAACCTGACCTCAGGCCGATGTCCGAAGTTCCCGGCGGCCGACCGTGGGTCGGCGCCTCTAGACTTGGGAACCGATAACTCTAGGTTGAACCAAGGCCCTTGGTCGTGGAGTCCCGCGGATGTTGTCCAATGCTCGGTTCAGTCTGGTGTGCCTCGCCGCATTTGCCGGCATGACGGGGTTGGCGGCGGCGACAGGTCTCTCGTCGGCGGCCTTCCATTCTGACCGCGCGCCGCCGCCCAAGGCCTTCGATCGGGACGGCGAGCGGTTTCAGTGGAGCGTCGCGCACGGCGTGGTCGGCAGCGTCGGCCTCAGCCGACAAACCGCCGTCTGGGAAGATGGGGCCGCGTGGACGCCTGAGGTGTTGATCACCTGCTCGGGCCTGCGGTCCGGAGGTCTTCAGGAGCGAACCTTCGTCCCCGTGGACGGCCAGGCGCCGCTGGCCTTGACGGCCGGCGACAAGACCTTCCACGTGAGAAACGGCGTCCGTGAACTTGGCCAACACCGCTTCGTCGAGGGCCACGGCGACCTCCCGTCGGACTGGTTCGACGCCCTGTCCAAGGCGCCGACAATCACCGTCACCTATGCTGGCGCCAGTCGCAGCTTCCCCGGTCCAGGACCAGATCTGGCGAAGCACTTCGAGCGCTACTGCCGCGATCTCGCGCGCCGATCTTCACGCGACGAAACCTAGCGCCCGCTTGCCCACGTTGAGAAGGCCGCGGTTCCTCGATCAGGCGATGATCCAGTCTCCGGAAAGCGTAGAGAGCTGCACGCCCGCCAGGATGACTTGGCCGCCGCCCACCAGGTCGATGTGAACGTCGCCGGCCACCTGGGTGGTGGCGTAGCTGGTTCCTGGGGCCAGCATGACGCGGTCGCCCTCCGCCCGATTGAAGTCGGTGACCAGATCGAGCCCCGCCCCGCCGAAGCTGTGGAAGATGTCGGCCCCGGTTCCGCCGGTCAGGGTGTCCGAGCCGAGGTCGCCGGACAGGTAGTCGTTTCCCGTCCCGCCGAGCACCCGGTCGTCGCCCTGGCCGCCCAGCAGCACGTCGTCCCCGAGATCTCCGGAGATGTAGTCGTTCTCCTGGCCACCGTGGACGAAGTCGACGCCCTGGCCGCCGTGGAGGGTGTCCTCGCCCTTGTCGCCATACAGCCTGTCGTCGCCGGTGTTGCCATTCACGAAGTCGTCGCTCTGGCCACCATAGACCAGGTCGGACCCGCCGCCCGCGGCGATGCTGTCATTGCCGGCATTGCCCTGCAGCAGGTCGTCGCTGGCTCCGCCCTGCACGGTATCGTTCCCGCCCCCGGCCGAGACGGTGTCCGCGCCGCCGGAGGGCGCGATGAGGTTGTCCTGCACGTCGCCGGTGACCTGGTTCCCGCCCGGCGTCACTATGGTGACCACCCCCGGCCCAGGCTCGGGCTCCGGCGTTGGGACGGCGCTGATGGTGATCACCGTCACCGGGCCCGCGCTCGACACGTTTCCGGCCAGGTCGATCGCCTTGGCGATGATGGTGTGCGCGCCGATGGAGAGCCGCGAGGACACGATCGTCCAATTTCCCGAGCCGTCGGCGACGGCCGATCCCAGCAATGTCGGTTCTTCGATGTCGTAGAGCTTGACGGTGGCGTTGGCCTCGCTCGTACCGGTGAAGGTGGGGGTGTCGATGTTGGTGACGCCGTCGCCCAGCACGCCGCTATCTGAACCGCTGGTCAGGGCCGGTATGGAGGGCGCGCTCGGCGCAAGGGTGTCGAAGGTCAGGCTGGGCGTGGGGCCGGCCCCGCCGCTGTTGCCGGCGACGTCGACGTAACGGCTGGCCGCGACGGTGATGCTTGCCGTGCCGCTATTCATGTCGGCGGTTGGTGTGAAGGTGGCTGTGCGGGTCAGGCCGCTACCTGAAATGGCGCCCAGGACGCCGCCCGAGACGGCGACGTCGTCGTTGGCGAAGGTCGCGCCGGGATCTTCGCTGAAGGTGAACGTGATGGTCGCTGCTTCGCTTCTCTTCAGCGTCGAGACGTCGCTGGTGATCACCAGGGTGGGGGCCGTGGTGTCAATGGTGGCGGTCAGGGGGGAGCTTGTGTCGGAGATGTTCCCGGCCGCGTCGGTGGCCGTGGCGGTCAGGATGTGGGCGCCCTCGCTGAGGGACGTTGAGGTGATCGACCAGACCCCGCCGGTGGCGATGGTGGTTCCCAGCACCGTGGAGCCGTCGGTGTCGTAGACGGTGACGGTGGCGCCCGTCTCGGCGGCGCCGGTCAAGATGGGCGTGGTGTTTGCGGTGATATTGTCGATATCGGACGTGCCGGTGTCCGTGGCCGAGGTCAGATCGAGTGCCGAGGGCGCGTCCGGCCTGTCGGTGTCGAGCACATAATCCTCGTTAGCGACGGCGCCGTCGTTGCCGGCGGCGTCGACCACCTTCAGCCGCAGGTCGCCGCTGCCGGTCAGTGTCGCCCCGGTCCAGCTGACCGCCGTGCCGCTGACCTTGGAGGTGATGTCAGTCCATGTGCTTCCGCCATCGAGCGAGCCGTACAAGACATCGCCGCCAGCCAAGGCGCCGCTGAGCGTGGCGCCGATGGTTTGCGCCGCGGTGTTGGTGATGAAATCACTGTCGCTGACGCCGCTGTCGACCGATAGCGACAGGCCGCTCAGCGTCTGCCCCGGCAGGGTTTTATCGATGCTCACGGCCAGCGCGCCGCTGGCTGTGCTGGTCAGGCTGCCGGTCGCCGACGTCACTTGGGCGTAGACGTTGTAATCGCCGTCGCTGACGCCGGTGGTGCTCAGGCCGCTCACTGTCCAACTTCCGTTGGCGAGCGTGGCCGTGGCCGCGGCGTCAGTTCCGGCGTCGTAGATGCCGTTGCCGTTCTTATCGAGGAAGACACGCACCGTGCTGCTGCTGTCGCCGGCGGCGCCGACGCCGCTGAAACTCAGCGTGGCGGCGTTGGTGATGTTGTCGGTGCTGGAGGCGCCCTTGTCGCTGCTTCCCGCCAGGTCTGGAGCGCCTGGCGTCGCCGGCCCGACATTCACGCTGATGATGCGGGTGGCGGTGGCGGCGCCGTCGGACACCTGCACCGTGAAGGTGTCCACGCCGGCGAAGCCCGCCGTCGGCGTATAGGTTATTGTGCCACCTGGGGTGATATCGGCGCTGCCCGAGGCGGCGGTTGCGCTGGAGATGCTCAGCGTGCCGTGAGATGGCGCTGCGAACTGAGTCCAGGTCATGGTCTGAGAGCTGTCGGTGTCGCTCACATGCAGCAGGGCGCCGGCGCTGCTGGCGCTGCTGTTCTGCGCCACCGTCAGCGTGGAGCCCGCGCCGACGAAGGTGGGCGCCGCGTTGGGCAGCGTGATGTTGTCGAGACTGATGTCATCGAGAGCAAGGGCCACGCCGCCGCCGCCTTGCTGTGTAATCACCACCGAAGTAACGCCCTGCAACTCGGGAGCTGAAAGCGGTATAATGACCGCATCCGAGGACGGATTGACTGTAGCGGTCACGCTGCCTTTGGTTGTGGTGAAGATATAGGTGACGATAGGATCAGAATTTTGGTCGGCGATATTGATGCTGGTGAGGTCAAAGATCTTACCATTGTCCAGCGACAGCGTCACCGAATTGGCAATGGAGCCACTCACCATTTCAAAGGCGGAGCCGTCGAGATTGGAAACGTCGCCACCGAAAAACGCAACTTCGTCCATCACCACGGCTTGCGCACCGCTGGGGCTATCGAGCGCCACGGTCAGGGTGTCGGCGCCGATCGTCTGAGTGGCCTGGATCGAGGACGGTCCGCCGAAGGGGTCGGTGTCGGCGACAACGCCGCTGGTGAAATTGAAGATGGTCGGCATGACGATATTCCTGATCGGGCCAGATAACTTGCGATTGCAAGTGTGATCGCCGAACAGGAGTTAACGAGAAGGGGGCGGTCGACTGGTAAAGGCCGCCGAATTGCCTTCGATCACAGGTGACGGCCGTGCCGACCTAGCGCGTTCCTGACGGGCGGAGTTTCGATCATCGCCCAGAGGCGTGAGCGATCTCCGACGCGCCGTGGGCGGCAGCCCTGGAGCGACGGCGGCTTAAGCCGCCGTCTCGCGTAGGTGCGCGCGTTCGTTCAGGGCCACGACGGCCCGCTGACCAGCTCGGGCGCACATATAGCGATGGACGCTGGTGTAGCCCGGCTCGAAAAACAGGCGCGGCGCCATGCCCAGGACATGGGCGGTCCAGACATTGATGACGCCGCCATGGCAGAAGACCGCCACGCGCTGGCCTGAATGGGCGGCGATCACCTCTTCCAGCGCCGCGACGACGGCGGCGCTGAAGGCGTTGATGTCCATGGCGTGCTCGCCCCTGGCGAGGGCCAGCCAGGCCTCGTAGTTCTCGCGCTTCAGGACTTCCATCGGCACGTAGGAGCCGGAGTCGCGGTCGAACTCGGCCACGCCTTCGTGCTGACGAATGTCTTGGCCCAGGTGCGCGGCGAACGGTCGGGCGGTCTGCACCGCCCGGTGCATCGGGCTGGACCACACCGCGTCCGCGCCCTCGTGGGCCAGCCACGTCGCGACCTTGCGGGCCTGCTCGTGACCTTCTTGCGAGAGGTCGGGATCAGAGCTCTCGTCATTGCGCACGGGCAGGCCGTGTCGGATCAGGATCAGTTCCATGGCTCAATTCCCCCATCGTGCCGGTCTGACGCCGGCTGACAAATAGTCCGAGGTCGGCGGTGACGCTCAGCTTGGGCCAGCATCACCGCCTGGCTTCGTCGTCTAGGCTTCAGCGAACTGGCGCAGCCGCACCTGAATGAGCTGGTCGGCTTCGCTCATGATCCGGTCGATCAGTTCCTGCACCGTCGGGATGTCGTGGATCAGGCCCGCGACCATGCCGCACGACCAGCCGCCGGCGTCCATCTCGCCGTCAACCAGGATGCGGGGATAGACGCCCGCCACTTCCTCGGCGATGTCGGCGAAGGTCACCTTGTCGCCCAGGGCCCGTTCCTTCTCCACCAGGCGCTCGACGCCGGCGTTGACCAGCACGCGCTCGGTGTTGCGCAGCGGCCGCATGATCAGCCGGGTGTCCAGTTCCGAGGCGTCCACCAGGGCCTGCTTCACATTGGGGTGCACCGGGGCTTCCTGGGTCGCGATGAAGCGGGTGCCCAGATTGATGCCGTCGGCGCCCAGCGCCAGGGCGGCGACCAGCGAGCGGCCATCGGCCATGCCGCCCGAAGCCAGGAAGGGGATCTTCAGCTCCTCGCCCGCCCGCGGCAGCAGGATGAAGTTCGGCACGTCGTCCTCGCCGGGGTGACCGCCGCATTCGAAGCCGTCGACGCTGATCGCGTCACAACCGATGGCCTCGGCCTTCAGCGCATGGCGGACCGAGGTGCATTTGTGGATCA
>NZ_JAURWM010000218.1 GCF_030654915.1 Phenylobacterium sp.
GGTCCATGGAATTCGTCACGGTCCGCACCGAGACCGACGCCCTGCTGCTCGAGATCAATCTGATCAAGCAGCTCAAGCCGCGCTTCAACGTGCTGCTGCGTGACGACAAGAGCTTCCCCGAGATCGTCATCCGCCGCGAGCATCCGGCCGCGCAGCTTCGCAAACATCGCGGCGCGCATACGATCAAGGGCGACTACTTCGGGCCCTTCGCCTCGGCCCATTCGGTCACCAAGACCCTGAACACCTTGCAGAAGGCGTTCCTGCTGCGGTCGTGTTCCGACAGCATCTACGAGAGCCGGACCCGGCCCTGCATGCTGCACCAGATCAAGCGTTGCGCCGCGCCGTGCACGGGGCTGATCAGCATCGAGGACTATTCCGGCCTGGTCGAACAGGCCGAGGACTTCCTGCGCGGCAAGAGCCGGGCGGTGATGGAAAAGATGTCGAGGGAGATGCAGGCCGCGTCCGACGACATGGAGTTCGAGCACGCCGCGCGCATCCGCGACCGCATCCGAGCCCTGGCCTCCGTCGCCCAGGAACAACAGATCAATCCGGAGACCTTGGAAGAGGCCGACGTCTTCGCCCTGTACGCGCAGGGCGGCCAGGCTTGCGTGCAGGTGTTCTTCTTCCGGGCCGGCCAGAACTGGGGCAACCGCGCCTACTTCCCCCGCGTCGACAAGAGCGACGAGGACCCGGATGTGATGGGCGCCTTCCTTGGCCAGTTCTACGATGACAAGCCGATCCCGAAATTAATCCTGACCAGTGTCGAGCCCTCGGAATGCGAGCTGTTGTCGGAAGCCTTCGCCCTGAAGGCGGGCCGCAAGGTGGAGATCAACCAGCCGAAACGCGGCGAGAAGGCCCAGTTGGTCGATCACGCCCTGACCAACGCCCGCGAAGCTCTCGGCCGCAAGATGGCGGAAGGCTCGGCGCAGACGAAACTGTTGGCTGGGGTTTGCGAAGCCTTTGGCCTGGACGCGCCGCCTGAGCGGATCGAGGTCTACGACAACGCCCACATCATGGGGACCAATGCGGTTGGCGGCATGATCGTCGCCGGTCCTGAAGGCTTCCAGAAAAGCCAGTACCGCAAGTTCAACATCAAGGGGACCGATCTGACCCCTGGTGACGACTACGGCATGATGAAGGAGGTGATGCGTCGCCGCTTCGCTCGCATGGTCAAGGAGGAGGAAGCTGGTGAGGCCGCCGCGCGTCCCGACCTGGTGCTGGTCGACGGCGGCGCCGGCCAACTCGCGGCGGTGCTGGAGGTGCTGGCCGATCTGGGCGTGGACGACATCGCCGTGGTCGGGGTGGCCAAGGGGCCAGACCGCGACGCCGGCCTCGAGCGGTTCTTCATCGAGGGCAAGCCGCCCTTCATGCTCGAGCCCAAATCACCGGTGCTCTATTACCTGCAGCGTCTGCGTGACGAGGCCCACCGCTTCGCCAACGGCAGCCATCGGACCCGACGCTCGATGGACATCAAGAAAAACCCGCTGGACGAGATCGACGGTGTGGGTCCCGGACGCAAGCGCGCTCTCTTGCACGCCTATGGCTCGGCGCGCGGCGTTTCCCGCGCCTCGGTCGATGATCTCGCCAAGGTCGATGGGGTCAGCGAGGCCCTGGCTCAGCGGATTTTCGATTTCTTCCGCAAAGGCTGAGGTCCAGCTACAGTTCGACCTGACGCTTCGCCAGGAGACACCGATGCCCCGCCTCGTTCTCACTCTTGCGGCGCTCGCCGCCCTGACCCCCGCCCTTGGTCACGCCAGTTCACCGGCCGCATGGGCGGAGTTCACCACCGATGTTCGCACGAAGTGTCTGGCCGCCGCCCAGGCCCAAGGCATGAAGTCGCCGGAGGTGATCGTCCATCCGGTCGGCACCGAGGCTTACGGCGTCGCCGTGCTACGTGAAGGCGCCGACAAGAGAATCTGCGTCTATGGCAAGCAATCGAAAAAGGTGGAGCTGACGCCGGCCACCTGAATCCCATCCGCGCGTTAGGACCGCCATGAAAGCTCTACCGAATATCTTGACCTCGCTGCGGCTGGTCCTGACGCTCTTTGTGTTCGTGGCGCTCGCCGCTGCGTCCGGCGCTGTGCCCTATGTCAGCGAACGGTTGACCGCCGACACCCAGTTCGCGCTGCAACGCTGGGCCTTCTGGTCGTTCGTGATCGCCGCGGTCACCGACTTCTTCGACGGCTGGCTGGCGCGCAAGCTGGACGCCGTGACCGTCTGGGGCGCGATCCTCGATCCGATCGGCGACAAGGTGCTGGTCTGCGGTGCGATCCTGGGTCTGCTGTCGATGGGCGGCCAGCCGATGGTGGTGCTGCCGGCCGGCCTGATGCTGTTCCGGGAGTTCACGGTCAGCGCCCTGCGCGAAGTCGGGGCGGGCCGCGGTGTGAAGCTGCCGGTCACCTTGCTGGCCAAGTGGAAGACGACGCTGCAACTCACCGCCCTGGCGGCGGAGCTGCTGGTCGCGTCCTGGGGCGCGTTCAGCTTGCCGACCGATCCGGCCATCCAGGTGCCGGCGACCTATTTCGCCCATACCCTGATGTGGGTGGCCACGGTGGTGACCCTGATCACCGGCGCCCAGTATTGGGAACAGACCCGCAAGGCGCTGCAAGCGCAGGGGGTTTAGGCGCAGGCGCCCCCTGTTCTCCCCTGCGTAGCGGGGGAGGGGCCCCGCGCGCGGCATGCGTGGTGGAGGGGGCGAGGCTGGGCTCTAAGCTTGAGGCGGCCCCCTCCACCGGCTTCGTCGGTCCGCTCCCCATCAAGATGGGGGAGGAAAGAGCTTAGGCCGGGGCCTTCTCGGCGGCGCGGGCCGCGACCCGATCGAACCAGGCGGCGATGTTCTGGTTGTCGGGGTTCAGCGGTTGACCCACCTGCGTGCCGAACTGCAGGAAGCAGAACAGCATGATGTCGGCGAGGGTGAAGCGCTCGCCGGCGATCCACGTGCGGCCGGTCATCAAGCCGTCGAGCCAGGTCAGGCGCTCCTGGGCAAGCTCTTTCAGATCGCCCGCCGCGTGCGGAATCGTCCGCATGCGGCTCTGGAACAGCGGCAGGCCCTCGGCGTAGCGGAAGCCGCTGGTCAGAGGCTCGCAGATGTTCAGGTCGATACGGCGCACCCACATGCGGGTCTCGGCGCGCTGTTCCGGCGTCGTGCCGATCAGCGGCGGGTTCGGATACTTCTCGTCCAGGTACTCGCAAATGGCGGTGATCTCGGCCAGGTGCGAACCGTCGTCCAGTTCAAGGCAGGGAAGCTGGCCGGCCGGGTTCTTGGCCACATAGGGCTCTTGGCGATTTTCGCCGCCCATCAGGTCGACCTTCTGGGTCGCTATCTCGACGCCCTTCTCGGCCAGGAACATCGCCACGACCGCCGGATTGGGGCCCATCGAAGAATAGAGTTTCATGCCGTCCTCCCAGGACTTTTATCTGGGCGGCATATCGCCCGCTTTACCTTGCGGCGATCAAGTCCGTTTTGCGCGCTCACGACATCGGATTGGCTGGCGGCGAGGGTTCGGGCAGGGGGATGAATTCCTGGTCGTCGGCGTCGGGCAGCTTCATGCGCCCCGCGCGCCAATCGGCCTTGGCCTGTTCCAAGCGGTCCTTGGACGAGGACACGAAGTTCCAGTCGATCAGCCGGGGGCCGATCGGTTCGCCCCCCAGCAGCATGACAATGGCGTCGCTGGTCGCGGTGAACAACACCGGCTCGCCGGGCAGGAAGACCAGCATCTGGCCCTCGTGGTACTGGCGGCCGTCCACCTCCACGAGGCCTTGCGACACATAGGCCGCGCGCTCTGGATATTCGGCGGGGAGTTGCGCGCGCGCGCCAGCCTTCAGATGCCAGTGGACGTAGAACATCGGAGAGTGAATTTTCACCGGCGACTTGGCGCCGAAGGCCTCGCCGGCGATCAGCCGCGCCCACATACCGTTTTCCTCGTGGGTCGGCAGAACCTCGGGGGCGTAGTGGTCGAACGAGGGCGCCATCTCCTCGTCTTCCACCGGCAGGGCGATCCAGGTCTGGATCCCGTTCATGCGCCCGCCTTGCTCACGCAGGGTTTCGAAGCGCTCGGAGTGGGTGATCCCGCGCCCAGCCGTCATCCAGTTCACCTCGCCGGGACGAATGGGCTGGGTGACGCCGACCGAGTCCCGGTGGGTCATTTCGCCTTCGAACAGGTAGGAAAGTGTCGAAAGTCCAATGTGCGGGTGCGGCCGGACATCGACCTCGCGGCCGAACCCGGCCTGAAAATCAGCCGGGCCCATGTGGTCGAAGAAGATGAATGGCCCGATCATCCGACGCTTGGCGTAGGGCAACACGCGCCCGACCTCGAACCCGCCGAGGTCTTTGCGCCGTTGGTCGATGACAAGGTCGATCATTTTTCGCCTCCGCGCGTTTGCTCCCTGACGGCAGGAAGCAGATTGGAGGCTAGCCTTGCGCGCTCACATAGGGGCTGACAAGGCCGAGTGGCGCGGCGGTGGTGTGCTTCACCGAGCGGATCACGATGCGGCTCTCGATGTTGGAAACCAGACCCAGCGACAGGATCTTTTCGCGCAGGAAATCGTCAAAGGCGTGCATGTCGCGGGTGACGACGCGCAGTTCGTAGTCGGCCGAG
This sequence comes from Phenylobacterium sp., assembly GCF_030654915.1. Taxonomy (GTDB): domain Bacteria; phylum Pseudomonadota; class Alphaproteobacteria; order Caulobacterales; family Caulobacteraceae; genus Phenylobacterium. The sequence continues at coordinate 4,599 of NZ_JAURWM010000218.1, forward strand.
CCGGTGACGGTCGCGCATTGCACGACCTCGGGCAGCTTGGTGATCGCCGTCTCGAAGGCGTCGAGGTTGTCCTTGGTCGGCAGGCTGAGCTTGACGGTGCAATAGACCTCGAAGCCGAGACCCAACAGGTCGCGGTCCAGGATGGTCACCCGGCGTTGGATGATGCCCGAATCTTCAAGTCTCTTGATGCGCCGCCAGCAGGGGCTGGAGGACAAACCGACCCGTTCAGCGATCTCGGCGACCGACAATCCAGCGTCATGCTGGATAAGGTCCAGAATCTTGGCATCAACCGCGTCGAGGGCCTCGGGCAATTTTTCCTCCATCAATCGGCGCTTATCGGCGTTATTCTTGCCCCGAAATGCGTAGGTTGGGGCATGTCTTTGGCAAGCAATTCCATCGTGCTTATATGATCTTCTATAGCCATTAGGGAGCCAAAAAGGAAAGATATTGCTATGCGGCACGTGGATGTGACGCTCGACGACAAGTTCCTGCTCACGGAAGGTCGAGTCTTCATCACCGGGGTGCAGGCGCTCCTCCGCGTGATGATGGATCAGCACCGCCTGGATAGGGCGGTGGGCCTGAACACGGCCGGCTTCGTCTCCGGATACCGCGGCTCCCCGCTCGGCGGGCTGGACCAGCAGGCCCATCGATTCGAGAAATTCCTCCAGGAAGCTGGGGTGGTGTTCAAGGAGGGCCTGAACGAGGACCTCGCCGCCACCGCCGTCTGGGGCAGCCAGCAGGCCAATCTGTTCCCGGGCGCCAAGTTCGATGGCGTGACCGGCATGTGGTACGGCAAGGCGCCCGGCGTCGACCGCACGGGCGATGCGTTCAAGCACGCCAATTTCGCCGGGACCTGGGCCAAGGGCGGCGTCCTGGCCGTGGCCGGCGACGACCACAACTGCAAATCCTCCACCCTGCCGTCGCAGTCGGAATACGCCTTCCAGGACTTCGAGATGCCGGTGCTGTCGCCGGCCGACGTGCAGGAGGTGCTGGACTACGGCCTGATGGGGATCGCGATGTCGCGGTTCTCGGGCCTGTGGGTCGGCCTGATCGCGCTGGCCGACACCATGGACAGCGGCGTGACCATCGATGTTTCCATCGACCGCCACCAGATCGTCGTTCCGACCAACTTCAACGTTCCGGCTGGCGGCCTCGGTATTCGGTTGAAGGATCAGCCGCTCGACAAGGAGCGGCGGCTCCGCAACTTCAAGATCCCCGCCGCCCTGGCTTTTGCTCGCGCCAACAAGATCGACCGGGTGATGCTGGGTTCGGCCCGCCCCCGCCTGGGCATCGTTTGTCAGGGCCAGGCCTATAAGGACGTGGTCGAAGCCTTCGCCGCCATGGGCATTTCGGCGAAGGAAGCCTCGGACCTGGGCGTCGCCATCTACAAGGTCGGCATGCCCTGGCCGCTGGAGCCGACCGGCCTGCGCGCGTTCGCCGCGGGTCTTGAGACCATGATGGTCATCGAGCACAAGCGCCCGCTGATCGAGGTCCAGGCCCGCGCCGTCCTCTACGACCTGCCGGCCCACGCCCGGCCAAGGATCGTCGGCAAGACCGACGAGCAGGGCCATCCGCTGCTCTCGGCACTTGCCTCGCTGTCGGTGGCCGAGGTCGCCCTGGCCATCGCCGATCGACTTCCGCCCGGCCCGCATATGGAGCGGGTCCACGACTACCTCAGTCGGGTTTCGGCCGCCTCGATGGCCGCGGTCACCCTGGCGGCCGAGCAGCAGCGCAAGCCGTTCTTTTGTTCGGGCTGCCCGCACAACTCCTCGACCCGCTTGCCGGAAGGCTCTCGCGCCCTGGCCGGGATCGGCTGCCACTACATGGCCAGCTTCTCCGATCCCCAGACAGACCTGAACAGCCACATGGGCGGCGAGGGCCTGACCTGGGTGGGCTCGGCGCCGTTCACCACTGAGCCGCATGTGTTCGTGAACCTTGGCGACGGCACCTACAATCACTCCGGTTCGCTGGCGATCCGGGCCTCGGTCGCCGCCAACTCCCACGTGACCTACAAGCTGCTGTTCAACGACGCCGTCGCCATGACCGGCGGCCAGGCGGCCGAGAGCGGCTTCACCCCCGCCCAGATCACGCGCCAACTCGCCTCCGAAGGCGTCACTAAGACGGTGATCGTCGCCGACGACCCCAGTCGCTATGACGGCGTCCGCGACCTGGCGCCCGGCGTCGAGGTCAGGCCGCGCTCTGAACTCATCACCGTTCAGCAGGAACTGCGGGATACGCCCGGCACCACGGTCATGCTCTACGACCAGGTCTGCGCCACCGAGAAGCGCCGCCGGCGCAAGCGCGGCAAGATGGAGACCGCGACCAAGCGGGTCTTCATCAACCCGCTGGTCTGCGAGGGCTGCGGCGACTGTTCCAAGAAATCCAACTGCGTCTCGATCGAGCCGCTGAACACCGAGTTCGGCCGCAAGCGGAAGATCAACCAGTCGAGCTGCAACACCGACTATTCCTGCCTGGACGGCTTCTGCCCCTCGTTCGTCACCATCGAGGGCGGCGAGAACGCCCAGGCCAAGTCGCTGCCGGCGCTGACCGTGGACTCCACACCGCTGCCGAGCTTCGAGCCGCTGGAGGGCGTGCGCAATATCGTCTTCACCGGTATCGGCGGGACCGGTGTCACCACGGTCGCTTCGATCCTGGCGATGGCCGCCCACGTGGATGGCCGCGCCTCGTCGGTGGTGGACATGACGGGCTTGGCTCAGAAGGGCGGGGCGGTCTTCTCCCACGTCCGCATTGGCGAGACCGAGGACACCGTGGTCGGCGGCCGGGTGCCGGCGGCCTCGGCCCACGTACTGATCGCCTGCGACATTCTCTCGGCGGCCGGCGCCGACGCCCTGGCGCTCTACGCCAAGGACCGCACCGTGGCGGTGGGCAACGAGGACTTCGCGCCCACTGCCGATTTCGTCACCGACCGAGACGTGCGGTTCGATTCGGGCTCGATGGCTCGCCGGATCCGAGCGGCCAGCAAGTCTTATGACGAATGCCCGGCCCACCACTTGGCCGAGACCAACTTTGGCGACGCGATCTACGCCAACATGATCATGGTGGGCTTCGCCTGGCAGAAGGGTTTGATCCCGCTCTCCAGCCGCGCGGTCTATCGCGCCATCCGCCTGAACGGCGTCCAGGCCGACGCCAATCTCCAGGCCTTCGAACTGGGCCGCCGGGTTGCTCATGACCCAGCGTTGCGCGGCCCGGCCGAGGCCGATGTCCCGACGCCTGAGGCTATGCCGCTGGCCGAGCTGATCGCCCATCGCGGCCGCGAACTCACCGCCTACCAGAACGCCGCCTACGCGACGCGCTATCTGGACAAGGTCGCGAAGGTAGCTTCGGCCGAGGCGATCTTCGGAACCGAGACACTGACCAGGGCGGTGGCGACCAACCTCTACAAGCTGATGGCCTACAAGGATGAGTACGAGGTCGCGCGGCTTTATACCGACGGCCGTTTCGCCGCCGAGCGCAATGGGACCTTCAAGGGCGGCAAGACCAAGGTCTGGCTGGCCCCGCCGCTGCTTGGCCCCAAGGACGCCAACGGCAAGCCGAAGAAGATCGAGTTTGGCGGCTGGATGCTGGACGCCGCCTTCCCGGTGATGGCCAAGATGAAGGGCTTGCGCGGTACGCCGTTCGATATCTTCGGCGCCAGCGAGGAGCGGAAGATGGAGCGTGGCCTGATCGCGCAGTACGAGGCAGGCCTCGACAAGTTGCTCGCCGGCCTGACCGCCGAACGGCTGCCGCTGGCTGTGCAGATTGCTTCAGTTCCCCAAGGCGTGCGCGGCTTTGGTCACGTGAAGGACGCCTCGGTGAAGGTCGCAAAGGCAGATGAAGCCAAGCTGTGGGCGAGGTGGGAGAAGGCGCCCGCCTAGGGGCGTCTTTCAACCTTGGTCTATGAGCCGCCAGGAATGGGCGACATCGCCTTCAGCTCGGCCAACCCGTTGATGCTAATCTTGGCCCACTGCTCGAACAGCCGCTCGAAATCGGAGCGGTTGGTGACGCTGTTGCGAAGATAAGGTCCGGTGTCCCCAGCCAAGCGACCGTCCACCGCGCGACCCAGCAGCGCGCCGCTTTGCGAGTCCCGCGCTTCAATGATGACGGTCGCCGAGCCTGCGTCTTCGCTGAAGGTGCGGGAACGACCGGCGGTCATCAGGTCGGGCGCGGAGGCGTAGAGATTGGCGACTCCGGTGCGCAGTCGCAGCACGTCCGGGCCTGGCGCATCGACGACCTGATAGCCGGCGTTGGCGTAGGCCTTGCGGAATATCTCCTCGAAGCCGGTCCGCGCCTTGTCGAGGATCGCCTGCGCCTCGGAATCGCTGATCCGGCGATCCAGGGTCATGGCGTCCCTATTGTAGTCGCGGACCCAGTTCTTGCGGAACGCGACCTCGGTCGGATCCATCATCACCTTGGTGTAGGTGCGGAAATCGGCCCCCGGCAGCAGATAGACGGCGTCCATGCGTTTTGAAGGCACCTTGGTCAGGCCGTCCCAACTCGCGGGAGCGGCGGCCGGAGCCGCGAGCGCTGGCGGCGCGGTGGTTCCGATGACACAAAGGGCGGCGCAGATCGCGATCATGCGATGGGACATGGCGAAACTCCTTGGCAAACCGCTTGCCGGTTTCGCTCATCCTGGCCTCGTCCCCGGCCGCCTCCTATCAGCAGAAACCCGCACCTGCAGTCTCCAGGGTCTGGAGCTGGACCGCAGATAAGATGCCAAGGCGGCGACCCGTGCAAAGCCGCCGCCTGGCCTGGTCATGCCGCTCGGCTAAGGGCCGCACCCTCTCCGCCGACACGCGGCAGGGCGTTGGCGCGTTCGGCTAGCAGGGCCCGCTCGAGGTCGTGGCGCCGCCCGCGCGAGGCCGCTTCGATCAAGGTCAGATCGATCAGGTCGCGCTGGGCGTGACTGCCGCCAAAGCGGGCGGACTGGTGGCGCACGCCACGCAGGCGTTCGATGGCCAAGTCGTACCGACCTTCACCGAACGCCTGCAATCCCTCCATCAGCGGTAGGCCGACGTCACGGACGAAGCCAGCGTTGTCGCCTGGGGCCGTCATGGCCGCGGCCTGCAGATCGAGCAGCGCCTCGGCGGAATCCCGCCGCTTCGCGCCGACGAAGGCCATCATGGCGTGGGCGTCGTCGAAGGCGTAGGAGCCTTTGTCGAGCTTGGCTTCGTAGACGTCGGCGAGCCTGTCCCAGCGATCGCCGATGGCCGCCCCGCGCAGATCCAGCCGCCACAGCATGGCCGCGGCGTCGACCAGATCGAGTGCCATGTCCGACTGCGCCCCCCAGATTGGCCCGTCGTAGAGGCGCAAAGCCTCCTCGGTCTCTCCAAGGCCCAGGTGGAAGAGCGCCAGGTGCCACCAGTTGTGGACTTGGAAAAAGCTCTCGTCGGTCCAGGCTTGCAGGTCCTCGCGGAACCAGGCGACGCCCTCAGCTCGCCGGTCCTGCATCTCCAGTACGTGGGCGACCGCGTGGCGGGCCCAGCCGTTGCGGGGCTGAAGCTCGATGGCCTGCCGGCCGACCGCCTCGGCACGGGAATAGTGGCCGGTCTCCTCAAGCCCGAACGACCACATGCCGAGCACGGCGTGATAGTCGGGCATGTCCGGCGACCACTGGGGGACGGCGCGGCCGATCCGGTCGCGCAACATGCGGCTGTCGCCCCTCAGGAAGTCCATCAACTGGCCGGTCTGCAGGGCCAGGCAATCGCGGGGATGGGCGATGGTCAGATCCTCCAGAATGCGGCCCGCAGCCTTGATCTGGCCGGCGATCAGGCAGCCGATCGCGCCGAGGTGCGCCCGTTCGCGTTCGCTGGCCGGCAGCGTCAAGGCGGCCTCGTAAGCCTCCAGCCCGACCCGCGCCGTCTCGGCATTGGAGCCGATCAGGGTGATGTAGGCCTTCAGCGCATGGGCCATGACGAACCGCGGGCTGTCGGCCAGGGCCTCATCCAGCAGGGTGAGGGGATCGCCCGCATAGCAATAATAGGCGTCCAAAGCGGCTTGGTACTTGTCGGCGGCCTGGGCGCTGGCGCCGGTCAGGATCGCCCCGGAGCGGTCTCTATGGGTCACTGGTGTCTCCTCAATCTGGGAGATCATTGGTATTTCGTTGCGTTCGCGGTCTCTAGCAGACGCGCGGTCGGTTTTGGTGCGAACGGGATTTCGGTGTTATCTTAGGGGCTTGGATCCCCCAGGCCAGGGACGGACCAGCCTATGTCGAGCCCGCTTCTCGAGAAAACCGCACCACCGGTACAGTCGAAGGGCGCCCGGACCCGCGAGCGCATCCTCGACCTGGCCTATCTCTCGGTCATCCAAAAGGGTTTCGCGGCGACCTCAATCGAGGAGTTGGTGGCCGAGGCGGGCATCACCAAGAGTGGCTTCTTCTATCACTTCAAAGACAAGAGCGACTTGGCGCGTCAGGTGTTGGAGCGATATCAGGCGGAGAACGATGTTTTCCAGCAGGACCTGATCGCCAGGGCGCGCGACCTATCGCCGGACCCTCTGCATTCGTTCCTGATCTTTCTGAAGCTCTACGCCGAAGCCATGTCGGAGATCATCGCCCAGCATCCGGGCTGCCTGGTGGCGACGATCACGTTCCAGGATCAAGCGTTTGACCGCAATGTCGCACGGATGAACACCGACGGCGTGCTGGCCTGGCGCAAGCTCTTCCTGACTTGGCTGGAGGAGATCGCCCAGGCCTATCCTCCGAAGGACGAGACCGACCTGACAGGCCTGGCCGACGGCGTGTTCGGTACGACCGTCCAGGCGATCGTCCTCTCCAAGACGCTGGGCGACACGAGTGCGGTGGCGCGCCAGCTCCTGCTCTATCGTGACCAGATCCGCATGATCTTCGCGCCCTAGCGGGCCGCCGCGCGGATGGCCGCGGTCAGGCTGTCGCGAGCTGCGTTCAGTTCGTTGGTGTCGGCGGCCGGCCAGGCTGAGTTGATAGCGATCACCAGCTTATCGTCGGGGAAGGTGGTGATCGACTGCCCGAAGATGCCCAGCGCCTCGTAGGCTCTCGCCTTCGGGTTAACCCACCAGAAATAGCCATAGCCGCCGGCCTCGGGGTGAGCCGGATCGACCAGGACGTGCGACGTCGTCGCTTCCTTGGTCCAGGTCGCCGGGACCACCTGCTCGCCGCCCGCCTTGCCGCCGCCCAGCATGAACATGCCGACCCGGCCGTAGTCGCGCAGGGTCATCGACATGCAGCAGCCGCCACGCTCGTGGCCGGCGACGTCCTCGACCCAGATGGCGTCCTGCTCCATGCCGAATGGCGCCCAAATCTTCTCCGACAGATATTGCGAGAGCGGCTTGCCAACAGCGTTGGAAACCAGGACGCCGACCAGATCGGTCTCGCCGGTCGAATAGTTGAACTTCGTTCCTGGCGTCACGGCCCGCGGCAGGCGGCGCATGTAGCTGACCACCGGATTGACGCCAGGCTCGATGATCGACAGCCCGACCTTGGCGACGTCGGAATTGAGGTCGGTATAGTCCTCGTTCCATTTCACGCCGGAGGTCATGGTGATCAGCTGGCCGACCGTGACGCCGTCGTAGCCGCCGCCCTTCAGTTCAGGGATGTAGGTGGTCACCGGATCGTTCAGGCTCTTGATGTAGCCGTCCTGGATCGCGGCTCCAACCAGGGTCGAGGTCAGGGACTTGGCCACCGAGAAGGAGGTCCAGCGGTCGCTGGGGCCGCGCTCCAGGCCATATCGCTCCATGATGACCTTGCCGTCCTTGATCACCAGCAGGCCAGAAACCCGATAGGCGGCCATGAACGCATCGACGCTCATCTCCTTGTCGCCGACGCTCACCTTCGGTTCGATCGGCGTGCCGGCGGGCAAGGGGAAGACGTTGGGACCACGCGCTACGACCTTGTGCGCGGCCAGCTTCTCCATGGTCTTGTAGCCTTCCTGCTGCTGGTCGGGGGACCACATCAGGATCGAAGCGCCCATCGACGGAGGGGGCTGCTGCGCCAGGGCCGTAGCCGGCAGCAGCGCCGCCGTCATGGCCGCCATGGCCAGTTTCATCTTCAGCATCCCGTCGTCTCCCCACGCGCTTCTTTTGATTTGTGGTCAAGCTAAGGGGGAGCTGACGGTTTGCATACCGACTCAGTAGGTCTGGGCGATCGCCACGGTCTTGGAGAAGTCGCCCTTTCGCGCATCCTGCTCACGATTGCAGGAGTCGGTTCCTCATCCTCGTACGGGTCCCGCCCGCGGCGGATCCGCTCGCACGAGAGGGCCATCTGCTCCTCTTGGATCTCGGAGGGATAGCCGCCGATCCGGTGTTGAAGTTCGTCGCCGAACGGCTCATCGGGCAGATCAGCGAGCTCGTCGAGGGCGACCCCGTCATCCAATTCGCGAACATCGACGCCGAGCCAATCAAGGCTCGGGATGGACCGAAGCCGCAGAAACGCCACCCGGCGCTCGGTGAAACGAAGCTTGGGTGAAAGGTCGGCAGGATGTGGCGCGGCCTCGCCAGCCGGCTCGCGGCTGTGGATGACGCGGACCAAGTCCGTCAAGCCCCGGCGCGGGTCGTCATAAAAAGCGTAGAGGCGTCCGTCCGCGGGCAGCCAGTCCGGCCCGCCGGCGGCGCGCGCCTCGGCCAGATCGATCTGGGTCAGGAAGGAGAGGGGGAGCTCGTCGCCCGACGGCCAAGCTTGGCCCTTGGGAAGTTCCGGCTGGCCGCCCATTTTCGAGAAGCCGGGCTGCGTTGTCGGGGTCATCAACAGCGTCGGCCGCATCATCCGCGTCATCCGGCCACGAATGCGGGAACTCCGGGCTGAAGCTATCGCCGCGCGCTTGCGTGGCAAGAGGCGAGCAAGCGCGACGGCGGCAAAGACAATCGCGGCCAAGTAGGCCAGGTTCATGAGGAGTGCAGCGAGCACTATCGTCGTTGTCTCGCTCATCCGTTCTCGCCCCCCGCCGCGCGCCACTGATCAAATCCGGCGGAAAAGGCGAGTCAAGAACAAAGGTGGAACTTCTTGCCCCGTGCCCTCACCTGCTGATGCTCTGCGGTTTGCATACCGGCGTCGTTCAGCTACGCCGGGAGACATGGCGGATTTTGATTTCGACGCGGTGGTGGTGGGGGCTGGGGCTGTCGGCCTGGCCTGTGGGTATGCGCTGTCGAAGCGCGGCTTGATCGTGGCTGTGCTGGAGGCTGGCCCGATCATCGGGGAGGGCGTCTCGGCGCGAAACTCCGAGGTGATCCATGGTGGGCTCTACTACCCGACCGGCTCGCTGAAGGCGCGGCTGTGCGTGACTGGGCGCCGGGCGCTCTACGCTTTCCTCGACAGTCACAAGGTCGCCTATGACCGCTGCGGCAAGCTGGTGGTGGCGACCAACGCTGAGGAGGTCGCTCGTCTCGACGGCATTCTCGAGCAGGCCCGGACCAATGACGTCGAGGGCATGGCCCACCTGACGAAGGCCCAGGCCTTGGCGATGGAGCCGGAGCTGGCCTGCGAAGGCGCGCTGATCTCGCCGCAGAGCGGGGTGTTCGACAGCCACGGCTACATGCTGGCCTTGCAGGGCGAGATAGAAGCAGCCGGGGGCGCGGTGGTGACTTCGACGCCGTTCGAGGGCGCGACGCCGCTGGAGGGCGGCGGCTTCTCAATTCGCGCCGGCGGCGCCGAGCCTACGACGCTCACCGCTCGCATTCTGGTGACCGCGTCGGGGCTCTCGGCCCAGGCCGTGGCAGCGGAGATCGAAGGGTTCCCCAAGGATACGATCCCGCCGCTGCACTACGGCAAGGGCGTCTATTTCCGGCTGAGCGGCAAGGCGCCGTTCGCGCGGCTGATCTACCCGCCGCCGATCCCAGGCGCGCTCGGCACCCACTATCGTCGCGATCTTGGCGGCCAGGCGGTGTTCGGTCCGGACCTGCAGTTCGTCGACGAGATCGACTACAGTGTCGATCCGGCCCGGGCGGACGAATTCTACAGCTATATCCGCAAGTTCTGGCCGGGGCTGCCGGACGGGGTGCTGGCGCCCGACTACGCCGGCATCCGGCCGAAGCTGCATGGGCCTGGCGAGCCGCAGCCGGACTTCCGCATCGACGGGCCGCAGGCGCACGGACTGGCGAACCTTGTCGCTCTGTTCGGTATCGAAAGCCCCGGTCTGACCTCCTCGCTGGCGATCGGCGAAGAGGTGGCGGGGCGGTTGAGACTGTAGGCGACCTCATCACTAAACTCGTCATCCCCCGGATCGCCTTTCAGGCGACCGGAGGATGACGAGGATGGGGGTTATCCCTTCGGGACGATCTTCAGCACGCGGCCCTTTTCGTTGTCGGTCGCCACATAGAGCGCGCCGTCGGGGCCGACGATGACGTCGCGGATGCGTTCGTTCTGGTCGGTCAGCAGGCGTTCCTCGCCGACCACCTTGCCGTCCTTCATGACCAGGCGCGCCAGGTGCTTCTGGGCCAGCGAGCCCACGAAGACGCTGTCTTTCCAGGCCGGGAACAGGCTTGCGTCATAGAAGGCCATGCCGGACGGGCCGATGACCGGATCCCAGTAATAGACGGGCTGCTCCAGCCCCGCCTTGGCGGTGAGGCCCTCGCCGATGGTCTTGCCGGAATATTCGACGCCGTAGCTGATGGTCGGCCAGCCATAGTTCTTGCCCTTCGCCGGCTGGTTCAGTTCGTCGCCGCCGCGCGCGCCATGCTCGACTTCCCACAGCTTGCCGGTTTTCGGATCAATGGCGGCCGACTGGATGTTGCGGTGGCCGTAGGACCAGATCTCCGGCTTCACGCCGGGCTTGCCGATAAACGGATTGTCCTTGGGGATTGAGCCGTCGGCGTTGATCCGGATCACCTTGCCCAGCGTGCCGTCCAGTTGCTGGGCCTGGACGCGGCCAGGCAGGATCGAGCGCTCGCCGGTGGTGATGAAGAGGGTTCCGTCCTTGGCGAAGACCAGCCGGCCGCCAAAGTGCAGGGTGGAGGCGAGCGATGGCGTCTGATGAAAGATCACCTGAACGTTCTCGACCTTGCCATCCACCAGCTTGCCGCGCGCCACGGCGGTGTTGTTGGCGCCTTCAGCCTGCGGCTCGGAATAGCTCCAGTAGATCAGGCCGTTCTGCGCGAACTTCGGATCGACGGCGAGGCCGAGCAGGCCGCCCTGGTTGCGGCCATCGACCGGCGGCAGGCCCGCGACCGGCGCCGACAGCTTGCCGTCGGTTCCCAGAATGCGGAGCTGGCCGCTCGATTTCTCGGTGATCAGCAAGCGCCCGTCGGGCAAGAAGGCTAGGCCCCAGGGCTTGTTCAGCCCCTCGGCCACGGTCTGAACCGCGTAGGCGACGTTGGAATTCACCGCCGGCGCCCGAGTCTGGCCCGCGAAGGCCGGCTTCTGGTCCGGCGCGTTGGCGGGCTTGGTCTCCAGCGGCGCGCCGGCTTGGGCCGCGGCTTGGCCCTCGCCGCCGCCGCAGGCCGCGACCAGGGTTGCCAGGGCGGTGGTGATCAAGAGGCGGCGCATCGATGTCTCCGGTGGTGAAGCTTGAGGTCCAGGTAGGGTGGAGCGGTCTCGATAACTAGTACGGGCGACGAGGGTTGCGAGCGGGGCTAGCCGGCGACGGCGGCGAGTGCTTCGTTCGGGGATGCGCCTTCGAGGTGGATCAGCGACCAGACGGCGAAGAACAGCATCGGCCAGCGTGCGGCGCTCGGCGTCGCGAAAACCGCCGCCGCGGCGTCGGGCTCCAGCACGCGGCGAACGGCGGCCACCTGGCCGATGCGCGCGCCGATCTCACCGGCACGCGGCTGGATCCAGGCGTCGACGGGCACGGTGAAGCCCTGCTTGCGCGCCCAGGGGTCGGCGGCCGGGCAGGCGCGTTCTAGCCACTTGCGCAACAGCCACTTCCCATAGCGGCCCCGCACCTTGAACCGGTCGGGCAAGGGAAAGGCGAAGTCAGCGACCTGGGTGTCCAGGAACGGTGTGCGGCCTTCCAGCCCGTGGGCCATCAGGCAGCGGTCGAGCTTGGTCAGCAGATCGTTCGGCAGCCAGGTGGCGATGTCGGCCCACTGGGCCTGTTGCAGCCGGGTGAGGCCGTGGGGCGCCTGCGCCTGCTCGCGCCAACGGGCGAGGACCCCTGCGTCGGGCGTGCGCGGCTCGGCGGCCCGGCCACCCAACCAGGCGGGACGCAGCGCGCGGCGATAGCGGCCGTAGCCGCCGAACAGCTCGTCGCCGCCGTCGCCGGCCAGCAGCCGGGTGACACCGTCCTCGCGCGCCATCTGCGCGCAGTAGAACGCCGGCAGCACCGACGAGTTGCCGAACGGCTGGTCGTAGTGCGCGGCCACGGCGGGAATGCTGCGCACCAGGTCATCGGGCGTCACGTAGTACTCGTGGTGCTCGCAGCCGAAGCGCTTGGCCGCGATGCGCGCAAAGGCCATCTCGTCGTAGCCCTCGGCCTCGAAGCCGATCGAGTAGGTGGCCGCGGGGCTGCCCGTCGCGGCGCCGATCATGCCGGCCACCGTCGAGCTGTCGGTGCCGCCGCTGAGGAAACAGGCGGCCTTGCCGCCGTCGAGCTGCGCGGCCACTGCGTTTTGCACCAACTGGCGGAACTCGGCCGCCAGCGGCTCGAACCGGGCCGATGCGGGCTCGCTGAACTGCGGCACCCAGTACGGCGCCACCGTCAGCTGGCCGGCCTCGAACCAGGCGCAGTGGCCCGCCGGCAGGCGCATCACACCCTTGAAGATGGTGCGCGGCGAGGGCACGACGTGGAAGTAGAGGTAGTCGAAGATCGCCTGCGGGTCGATGCCGGCGGCCGGCGGCAGCGCGGCCAGGGTGTCTGCCCGTTCGGCGAAGTGCAGGCGGCCGTCGATGATCCGGTAGCAGATCGAGCGGATGGCGAACCGGTCGACCGCGAGGAACACGCCGCCCTTGCCGTCGTCCAGGCCCACCGCAAATTCACCTTCTGCCGCTCGGGCCGCTCGGGCTGCCTGGGCTGCGCCGCCCGGCAGCAAGGATCTCCAGGCAGCAAGATCGCCCTCGGCGCGCGCAAGCGCTGCCACGCCGCTGTCGATGAATCGCGGCCGGCCAGTGGCGAGGGCTTCGGGAAGGGTGGCGGTGGGCATGGGTTGGCGGGAACCGGTCGCCGGCCTGCACCGAAGGCGTCAGCGCCTCTGGACACAGCGCGAGCCGCTGGTGATTTCGAGCGACGATGGTACCCGCGCGCCGCCGTTTGCCCTGAGCGACTGGACGCTCTTGCTGGGGTCTAGCGTGCGGCAATTCACCGCTTTGCCGGCCCGCTCAAGCGCAGATCGGGCCGCGCGCCCCAACGGCGGGCGCCAGGGTGGTCGAGCTTTGCGTGGCAGGTGCCACGTTGTGCGCTGGGCCCGTTTGGGCTCCTGCCTGGGCGCGGCTGGCAAAATCGCGCCATTCGTCGGGACTGCCCCGGCCGGGAGCAAAACGAGCATGAAGATCACCGTGGTAGGCGCAGGGTACGTCGGTTTGGTCACAGGCGCCTGCCTGGCGGAGATGGGCAACCATGTGGTGTGCCTGGACGTGGACCCGCGCAAGATCGAGATGTTGCAACGCGGCGAGGTGCCGATCCACGAGCCCGGGCTCGATGCGGTGGTGCAGCGCAATGCCGCCGCCGGTCGCCTGCAGTTCACCACCGACGTGGCGCTGGCCGTGGGCCACGGCACCTTGCAGTTCATCGGCGTGGGCACGCCGCCTGACGAGGACGGCTCGGCCGATCTGCAATATGTGCTGGCGGCGGCCGAGAACATCGGCCGCCACATGACCGACTACAAGGTCATCGTCGACAAGAGCACCGTGCCGGTGGGCACCGCCGACAAGGTGCGCGCCAAGGTGGCCGAGGCGCTGGCCGCGCGCGGCCTGGAGATGGACTTCGCGGTGGTCAGCAACCCCGAATTCCTGAAAGAAGGCGCCGCGGTGGACGATTTCATGCGGCCCGACCGCATCGTCGTCGGCAGCGACGACGAGCGCGCCAGCCTGCTGATGCGCGCGGTCTATTCGCCCTTCATGCGCAACCGCGACAAGCTGGTGCTGATGGACGTGCGCAGCGCCGAGTTCACCAAGTACGCGGCCAACGCCATGCTGGCCACCCGCATCAGCTTCATGAACGAGCTGGCCCTGCTGGCCGAGAAGGTGGGCGCCGACATCGAGCAGGTGCGCAAGGGCATCGGCAGCGATCCGCGCATCGGCTCGCAGTTTCTCTACGCCGGCACCGGCTATGGCGGCTCCTGTTTCCCCAAGGACGTGAAGGCGCTGATCCGCACGGGGCAGGAGAACACGATGCATCTGGGCGTGCTGCAGGCGGTGGAAGACGCCAACGACCGCCAGAAACTGGTGCTGGTCGACCGCGTGGTGCAGCGCTTCGGCGAGGACTTGACCGGCCGCTGCTTCGCGATCTGGGGCCTGGCCTTCAAGCCCAACACCGACGACATGCGCGAAGCGCCCAGCCGGGTGGTGATCGAGCAGTTGCTGCGCCGCGGCGCCGAGGTGCGGGCCTACGATCCGGTGGCCATGCCCGAGGCCCGTCGTGTGATGGCGGGCCTGGCGGGCCTGCGCTTCGTCGACCACCAGACCGACGCGCTGCAGGGTGCTGATGCGCTGCTGATCGTCACCGAGTGGAAGGAGTTCCGCAACCCCGACTTCGACCTGATCAAGGCGACGCTCAAGCAAGCGCTGATCCTCGACGGCCGCAAC
>NZ_JAURWM010000007.1 GCF_030654915.1 Phenylobacterium sp.
TGCGGACGTCGGCGAAGTCGAGGTTGATCAGGCCCGGCAGCACCATCAGGTCGGTGATGGAGCGGACGCCCGAGTGCAGGACCTGGTCGGCCATGCCGAAGGCTTCGGCGAAGGTCGTGCGCTCGTTGGCGACCCGGAACAAGTTCTGGTTCGGGATGACGATCAGGGTGTCGACATAGCGTTGCAGCTCACCGATGCCGGCGTCGGCCAGACGCATGCGGTGACGGCCTTCGAAGTGGAAGGGCTTGGTGACCACGCCCACCGTCAGGATGCCGCGTTCACGCGCGCACTTGGCGATGATCGGCGCCGCACCGGTGCCGGTGCCGCCGCCCATGCCGGCGGTGATGAAGATCATGTGGGCGCCGTCGAGGTGCTCGCCGATTTCCGGAAGCGACTCCTCGGCCGCGCTCATGCCGACTTCAGGATGTGCGCCGGCGCCGAGGCCTTGCGTCACCTGCACGCCGAGTTGGATGCGGCGGTCGGTCTTGGCGAATGCGAGCTGCTGAGCGTCGGTGTTGGCGACGACGAATTCGACGCCTTCCAGCCCAGCCTCGATCATATTGTTAACGGCGTTGCCGCCGGCGCCTCCGACGCCAAAGACGACGATGCGCGGCTTCAGTTCGGTCGCGCGCGGCGCGGAAAGTGCAATAGCCATTGGGACCCTATGTCCTCCGTACCGTGGTCAAGGGAACCGTCGGCGACCCGCCCGCCTGGCTCCCGCGACGGCAGACGTTAAGAAAGCGCCCACCATCGTTAATTGGCAGTTAACTGCATAAGGCGAGTCGGACGCCCGTCGACCCGGAACGGCCGGCATCCACAACAAAATTTCTTGCTGCGTAAGGCTTGGCCGCTTGAACGACCTCGCCAACCGCCTCCCCTGACCTCAGCCCACGCCGATTTGGCGTAGGGCGCTCACCGAACGGGGGTTTCGCCCCAAAGTGATTCGCCCAGACCTCAGCCTGGGCGTGGTCATACACTTAGAGCGTGAAAGTCTCAGAGATTTTCGCGCAGCCAGGCGGCGGCTTTCGCCACGGGATTGGCGCGAGGGTCCAGCGGCTCTCGGCGCAATTTGACCGAGGCGAGCGCCTTGGCCGAAACCGCCTCGCGGGGACCGAAGGCGGCGCGTTGCAGAACGCCCGCCGCTGCGCAGAACGCCGGACCGGAGGCGGCGTCGGCCAGATGCGGCACCCGGCGCGGACGGCCAAGACGAACCTGGCGGTCGAACACCCGCACCGCGACCTCGCGCACGCCGGCCAATTGGCTGGCTCCGCCGGTCAGGACGATACCCGCGCCTGCCTCCAGGGGCGCGCCGGACGCCTTCAGGCGGTCACGCAGCAGCTCCAGGGTCTCTTCGACGCGTGGGGCGATGATGCCCTTGAGCAGCGAGCGGGGCGCGATGACCGGGCCAGCGCCCGGATCGTCGCCGCGCGGCGGTGCTTCGATCATCTCGCGGTCTTCATTGGCCGAGGCGATGGCCGAGCCGTGCAGGGTCTTGATCCGCTCGGCGCCGGCGATCGAGGTCGACAGGCCGCGTGCGATGTCGGCGGTCACGTGACCGCCGCCGACCGCCAACGTCTCGACATGGACCAGGCTGCCACCGCTGAATACGGCCGCGGAGGTCGAGCCGCCGCCCCTGTCGATGCAGACCGCGCCGAGATCCATCTCGTCTTCTTCCAGGGCGGCCAGCGCCGAGGTGAAGGGCGCGGCGACCACGCCTTCGAATTGTAGGTGAGCGCGCTCGACGCAGGCGCCCAACGTCTGGAACACCGCCTCGCTCACCGAAACCACGAGTAGCTCAACGCCCAGCGAACGGCCGAACATGGCGCGCGGATCGCGGATCGCGGCCTGGCCGTCGACCGACCAGGCGACCGGCAGGATGTGGGCGGCGCGACGGCCGGGAAGCTTGATCTGGGCCAAGGCTTGCTGGATCGCCCGCACTAGGTCGCCGTCCGAGATCGGACGCGCGCCGATCGAGACGCGGCCGGAAATGCGATGGCTGGCGAGCTGGCCGCCGGCGGTAGCGACGGTGACGCTCTGCACCTGCACGCCCGCCACGTTCTCAGCCCGCTCAACCGCCTGGGCGATCGCGTCGGACGCCTCGTCCAGATTGATGATCGCCCCCCCGCGCACACCGCGCGACTGAACGTAGCCGACGCCGGCCGCGGTCAGGGTCCGGTCGCCCCGCCGCACGCCATCCGGCTTCATGATGAAACAGGTGACCTTGGAGGCGCCCAGATCCACGGCCGCGACCACGGGCTGGCGGCCCAGCGCGGCCTTTAGGCCTTCGCGGTTTTCCTTGCGGTCCTCAACGCGGCTCGACAAGTCCTCAGTCCCTTCTTCTAGCTAGGCGCCGTTGGCGACGAGTTGGCCCGGAAGGACCCCGTCACGCGGGCGAACAGCAACAACAGTCGGATCGCGCAGGTCGATCCGCTCAAATCCCAGCTCCAAGATCCGCGAGCGCTGGTCGAGCTGCTCAAGCTGAATCAGGGCCGCGCCCTCGTCGACCGCCGGCAGTTGCACCAGCGAGCCGTCCTTCATCCGCAAGTCCCATCGACGCCCGTCGACCCGCACCAGGGCTTCAACGCGCTCGGCCAGGCGCGGCCGCGCGGCGACTTCCGGCAAGATCGCGGCGGCGGCCTCATTGGCGCCGGCCCCCACGATCAGCGGCAAGGTAGGGAACCGAGCCGGATTGGCCTCGGGGATCACGCGGCCGGTTTCGTCGATGACATGGCTGCGGCCACCACTCTGCCAGACCGCCAGTTGACGGCGCTCGACCACGGCCAGCACCAGGGTGTCGGGCAGCAGGCGCACGACGCGCGCCTCCTTGACCCAGCCCACGGCTTCGACGTTGAGGCGGATCTGTTCCAGATCCAGGCCCAGCAGCGGCTGATCCTGATAGATCCCCGCCGCGCGCAGGATATCGGGCGTCGCCATTTCCGACGCGCCCTGCACGTGCACGGCCTTCAACTTGAAACCCATGCTCGCCAGTTGGGCGCCGACGCCGGCGCTCACCGAGGCGCTGAGCTTCTCGGCGCGATGGCCCGTCGCCATCGTCAGAACCAGGGCCACGGCGACCACGCCGCCGGCCGCCAGCAACGCGTTCCGAGGCGACAGACCGACGCCTTGGGCCGCGCCCAATTTTCCAGGTGTGTACGAGGCCCCCGGCTTACCCGCCCGGGGCTTAGATTTGGAGCTAGCGGGCGCTTTCGCCCGGGGCTTCGCTGTCGCTCGCGACTCCCCCCGCACTGCCGCGGGCATACGCATCCTCCGTGATCCAAAGCACTAGACGGTCGAACGCCACGCCCTTCAACGCCGCCTGCTCGGGGACGAGCGAGGTGGGCGTCATGCCGGGCTGGGTGTTCACCTCCAGAAGGACCAGAATGTCGTTAATGTCGTCATAACGAAGGTCAGATCGGGTAACACCTCGGCAACCAAGCGCCGCATGCGCCCGCTCGGCCATGGCCATCGCCTTTTCCATGACCGGCAAGGGAATTTCGGCCGGCAGCACATGCACCGAACCGCCCTCGGCGTACTTGGCCTCGTAGTCGTAAAACTCTGTGGGCGGTAAAATCTCGGTGACGGTTACCGCCTTGCCGTCCATCACCGCGACCGCCAGCTCCTTGCCGCGGACATAGGGCTCGACCATCACCTCTTCGCCAAAGGTCCAGGCGGGCGCGATCAACTCCTGCGGCGGACGGTTCGCGCCGGCTTGGACAATGAAAACCCCGACCGACGATCCCTCGGCGTTGGGCTTCACCACATAGGGCGGCGCCATCACGTGGTCGGCGGCGACCAGATGCCGATTGAACAGCCCGCCGCCCGGCACGCTCACCCCCGCGGCGGCGATCACCGCCTTGGCCTTGGCCTTGTCCATCGCCAGGGCCGAGGCCAGGACGCCGGAGTGGGTGTAGGGGATCTGCAGCGTCTCCAGGATGCCCTGGACGCAGCCGTCCTCCCCCCACTCGCCATGCAGGGCGTTGAAGCAGACGTCGGGCCTCAGGGCGCTCAGCACCTGGGCCAGGTCGCGGCCGGCGTCCACATAGGTGACCTTGGCGCCGAGGCGTTCCAGCGCCGCGCCGCACTCCTTGCCCGAAGACAGGCTGACCTCGCGCTCGGCGGAAAGGCCGCCCCAAAGCAGGACGACGTGACGCCCAGAAAGTGGAAGACTCATTTGCCCGCCGTCGCGGTTTTGCGGAAGTCGATATCGCTGTCGGCCACGGTGTAGGCGAAGACCGCCCAGACCGCGACGTTCTGGGCCAATTCCCTGGGATCGACCTTGTCCAGCGTGTCGTCGGCCGAATGGTGCAGGTCGAAGTAGCGGCTGGCGTCCTGCTGGAACTCCGTCACCGGAACCCCCAGGCGCTTTAGCCCGGCGACATCGGCGCCGCCATCCTGCGCCGGCTGAGACGAGATGATCGCGCCCAGCGGCGCGACCGCCGCGACGAAAGCCTTCATGGCCGGGTGATCCAGGCTGCCCTGCGGAAGCTTGGCGTTGAAGATCTCGCCCGCGCCCAGGTCGCTCTCTCCGGCCACGATGATGTTGGCGACTTCGCTCGCGTGAGCGTCGGCATAGGCCTGGCCTGAACCGCCCTGCTCCTCGGCGCCCCACATCACCACGCGAATGGTTCGGCGAGGGCGCTGCGGCAGGTCGGCGATCAGTTTGGCCGCCGCCGTGGTGATGGCGATGCCCGCCGCGTCGTCCACCGCCCCGGTGCCGGCGTCCCACGAATCCAGATGCCCGCCGATGACGATCACCTCTTCAGGCCGTTCGCGCCCCCTGATCTCGCCGACGACATTGTAGGCCGGGGCCTTGTCACGCTGGGTCGAGGCCATGGCGAGCTTGACCCGAACCGGCTTGCCGCGCGCGACCATCCGCTCCAGCAAATCGGCGTCGGGTGTGGACAGCGCCGCCATCGGGATGCCCGAGGCGCCGCCGCCGCCGGTGTGCGGCAGACGGGTGTCGTCGGTGGACACGGAGCGGACCAGATAGGCCACCGCGCCGCGTTTGGCCGCCTCCGGGCCGCCGGACGAACGGGCGCGCACGCCGGCGGCGTAGCCCTTGATATCCTGTGTGCGCCGGGTGCGCTGGGTCACGACGGCGATCTTGCCCTTCAGCGAGCCGGGGGGAAGGGCCAGCATCTCGTCCAGCGTTTTGAAGAGAACGATCTCGGCCTCCAGCCCGCCAGCCGACGTCGGGGTGGAGCGGCCAAGGCCCAGGATCTGCAGCTTCTGCGGATAGGGAGACACGACCTCGGCGCTCTCGGCGCCGCGCAGCCACGATCCCGTCTCGAAGGTTTCGACATGGACGTTCTCGAAGCCCAGACTCTTCAGCTTCGCCACGCCCCAGTCGCGGGCCCGGTCCATGCCAGGCGAGCCTTGCGGCCTGGCCCCCACCTCGGTGGTGAGGGACTCAGTGACGTCCCAGGCCGTGGTGTCCGTCAGCGCCTTGTCGCGAAGCGCCGCGGCTGTGGCGGCCAAGTCGGCGGCCTGGACGGGATAGGCGAAAGTGAAACTGGCCGCAGCGGCCGCAAGCAAAGCAATACGCATGCTCGGCGGGTGCGCCACGCATAGAGTCCTGTCAAGGCCGCTCCCTGCTGACAGCACGTTGGCCGCAGGGGCAGTCCATCCTGACGCTCGTCAGGAGACCAAGATGACCATAGCCACGGCACTCGACCACCTCCCCGCTCCGCCCTGCGCCCAACTCCTCGGTTGGCGCTTGCTCGACGCCCGCCCGTCCGACGGCTGGATCAGGATCGGTTTCGAAGGTCGCCCGGAGTTCTGCAATCCAGCCGGCTTCATCCAGGGCGGGTTCCTGGCCGCCATGCTCGACGACACCATGGGGCCAGCGATCTTCACCCACACCGAAGGCGCGCTCTACTCGGCGACCATCGAGATGAATGTGCAATATCTGGCGCCCGCCAGGGTCGGCCCGATCATCGGCGAGGGCCGGGTCGTACAATTGGGCAAAAGTGTCGGCTTTGTGGAGGCGCACCTGCTTGATGAGCATGAAATGTGTCTGGCGAGAGCCACATCCAGCGTTCGTCTAGTGTCCGCCGGGCGCGCCCTAAACGGCTAGTCCCCCGAACGCGACCCCAACGCGCCGAAATTTCGCGTGTGGGGTGAATACTTCCACCAGCAATGCACTCGATCAGTTCGATATTAGTATTCACGTCCAAAATTAACCACAAAGCAACTTTTACTGCTTGCTCATTTTACATTCCGCCGTTATCCCACACTTAAGTTTCGCATCCGCTCGGGGATGCGAGGGAGGCTCGGAAATGCAACTCAAGTTCAAGGCGCTCGCTGCGGGCGTCGCGCTCGCCACCGCCGCTCTAGCTTCATCGGCTTCCGCCGGCACAGTCGTGATCAGCAACGTCCAAGGGGCCTGGAGCATCGCCAGCCCCACTGGAACGATCGCCAACGGAAATCCAGTATCGACGGTCAAATGGGGCCAAGGCACGCAGGACGGCGGCAATCGCCAGAGCAGCTACGTGTTCACGGCCGCGAACGCGCCGTTCCAAGCCGACCTTAGTGATGGCGACACAGGCGGCCCGTTCAAACTGGGTAGCTTCCAGCACAACAACTGGCCGGTGACCGGCGCCACTCTACAGAGCGTCAAGTTGACCGTCAGCGCCGTCGTCACGATCGATGGCAACGACATCGGCCTGCAGAACTTCGTCTACAACTTCGTCCATGTGGAGACCCCGAACGAGGGTGGCTACAAGGGCGCCTGCCAGTTCGGCGGCAAGTCCGGCGACTCCGCCAATCTGTACGGCTGCTCCGACAAGGTGATGGTGAACACCATCTCCTACAACAACAGCTTCACCTACGGCCTAGACACCTACACGCTCGACATCGCCGGCTTCCTGGTTGGCAACACCCTGACCAGCGACTTCCTCACCAAGGAAAGCGCCGTTGTCCAAGAGCCCTGCCCGACCAAGTGGGACAAGCACAAGAAGTGCAAGGTGACGAAAGAGTTCAACAACAAGGCCGACATCATGGCCTCGGTCAGCATGGTCAGCTCGGCGGTGCCTGAACCGGCCACCTGGGCGATGATGATCATCGGCTTTGGCGCCGTTGGGACGATGGTCCGCACGTCACGCCGTCGGAATACGCTGGCGGCCTAGGCCAGCCCCCCTCTCCAGTCGCGCCGTCGGTCTCCGGACCGGCGGCGTTTTTTTATGCAGTGACGATCTCAAAGCTCCGGCCGTCCTCGCTGAGGACCGCGGCGGAGGCCAGCGCAAGCCTGCGCCAGAACGGCATAGGGTCGAAGCCCAGCCGATGGCTCAGCCATAGGGTGATGACCCGACCGTGCGCCACGATCACCTTTGTTCCCTCCTCGCCGCTATCGATACGCGCCATGGCCGCATCGAAGCGGAGCCGCGCGGCAAGGCCCGTCTCCTCGCCCATCATCAGTTCCACCGGTCGGTTGAACATGCGCTCGACGCAGACCTCGAACTCTTCCTGCGTGGTGAAAGGACTGTTATCCGCGCGATGCTCGGCCAAGCCAGCGTCGATAGCCGGGACTAGGTCGAACACCTGCCCCATGGCGAACGCCGTTTCACGCGCCTTCAGTTCCGGGCTGGTCCAGAGCGCGACTGGCGCGAAGGCGCTCAGCCTTTCGGCCAGAGCCATGGCCGCCAAGCGCCCCTTAGCCGACAGCGCCCAGGATGAAGGGGGTTGGCCGGCCACGATTTGCGGCTGACCGTGCTTGACCAGGATCAGGCCGCCGCCCGGCCGATCCGCTTGATTTCCCATTCCAACTCGACCCCAAGCCTGGCCTTCACGTCAGCACGAACCGCCTCGCCCAGG
>NZ_JAURWM010000222.1 GCF_030654915.1 Phenylobacterium sp.
GGTCCATGAGCGTCAGGAAGCCGTCCTCGTCGAACCGGCCGACATCGCCGGTGCGGATGAAGCGCAGGCCCTCGGGGTTGTACCACTCGGCTTCGGACGTCTTGCCCGGCTGGTTGTGGTAGCCGACCATCATCGCCCCAGAACGGCCGACGACCTCGCCGATCTCGCCCTGGGCGACTTCCTTGCCGTCCTCATCAATCAGCCGAATGTCGTGGCCCGGCAGCGGCCTGCCGACCGTGTGCAGCTTGTCGGGATGCTCGTGGGCCACCAAGCCGCAGGAACCGCCGCCCTCGGTCATGCCGTAATATTCGACCAGCCCGCCCGGCCAGCGCTTCAGCACGTCGGCCTTGATCTCGGGCGAGAACGGCGCGCTGGTCGAGAACTTCATCTGGAAGCTGGAGAGGTCGTAGCTGTCGAAATCAGCCCGCTCCATGATCCGGCGGTATTGGACCGGCACCAGCATGGCGTGGGTGACGCGGTGCTTTTCCGACAGCTTCAGGAACTGCTCGGCGTCGAACTTCGGCATCAGCACGGCGGTGCCGCCGTTGGAGATGGTGGGCAGGTACGAGACCAGGGTGGTATTCGAATAGAGCGGCGTCGAGACCATGGTCACCGCCCCGACCGGATAGGCGCCGCGACGGATCTGGCCCCAGCGCATGCGGTGCGGCTGGACGATGCCCTTGGGCGCGCCGGTCGTGCCCGACGAATAGATGATGTTGAAGCCCTGGTCGGGGTCGATGCTCACCGGGGTCGGCTTGGAGCCCTTGGGCGCCAGCCACTCTTCAAAGGCGACACCGACCGGCGAGCCGTCCAGGGCGACGCGCTTGGCGGTGATCTGGTCGGCGACGCCTTCCAATTGTTTGGCGACGCCGGCGTCCAGGAAGAAGACCTTCGCGCCGCAGTCCTTGAGCATCATGACCAGGCTGTCGGCGGTGGAGGACGGCGCCAGCGGCGCGACGATCGCGCCAGCCCGCAGGATGCCGAAGAAGGTCGCGCCGTACTCGGCCGAGGTCGTGGCGCAGACGGCGGCCACATCGGCGGTCTGCACGCCGTCGCGCTGCAGCGCCACGGCGATGCGGTCCATCAGGTCGTCGAGCTCGGCGTAGGAGATCGTGCGGTTCGCGTCGACCAGCGCCGCCTGGGCGCCCAGGTCCTTGGCCTGCTCGCGGATCACGTCGGCGAGCGTCCCGAAGTCCTGGGTGAGAATCTGTTCCGCGGACATGCCTGCTCCCAAATGCTTGTTTGAATTCTGCTGGGGTTCCTAAACCCCGAATCCGCCGGGGCTGCAATCGCCGCTTGCCGCGAGGCGCTTCCCCGAGGGAAAGTATGGGCGCCCGCTCCGGCATTTTGGCGGCGCACCAAGATTGAAGATCAACGGGCCGCTAGAGCCCACCGCATTTCTGGGACGAAACCACATTATGGCTGACGAGATGATCTCGCTTGGGGCCAAGCTGAAATTGCTGGCCGACCTCAAGCCCGACGCCCCCGCGGTGAGCTGCGGCGATACGACCCTCACCTATTCTCAGTTCCACAAGCTGACCAACCGCGCCGCCCGCGGCCTGCAGGCCCACGGGGTGAAGCTGGGCGACCTAGTGACGCTGGGCCTGCCGAATTCGACCGATTTCGCCGTCGCCTGCTGGGCCATGTGGAAGGTCGGCGCGACGCCGCAGCCGATCTCGTTCCGCCTGCCGAAGGGTGAACTGGAAGCGATCATGGAGCTGGCCAAGACGCCGGTGGTGATCGCGCAGTTCGATCACCAGATCGACCGCCCGCTGCTGTCGGTCGCCGACCTGCTGGCCCTGTCGGACGACGACAGCAACCTGCCCGACGTCACCGCCCCGGTTTCGAAAGCCCCGACCAGCGGCGGCTCGACCGGCCGGCCCAAGCTGATCCTGGCAGGGCAACCGGGGGTCAGCACGAAGGACATCCCCGAGGTCGGCGGCTGGCGGCTGAAGCAGGACTCCATCGCCCTGCTGCCGGCGCCGCTCTACCATAACGCCGGCTTCGGCATGATGATGTCGGCCTTCAGCCAGGGCGCGCACATGGTGCTGCTGCCCCGCTTCGAGGCCGAGGCGACCCTGGCGGCCATCGAGAAGCACAAGGCGAGCTGGATCTATCTGGTCCCGACCATGATGAACCGGATCTGGCATCTGCCGGAGGAAACGCGCGCCAAATACGACCTCTCCTCGCTGGAAACGCTCTGGCACCTGGCCGCGCCATGCCCGGCCTGGCTGAAGGAGGCCTTCATCAACTGGGTCGGGGCTGAAACCGTGATGGAGCTCTATGCCGGGACAGAAGCCCAGGCGGTGACCACGATCTCCGGGGCCGAATGGCTGGAGCATCGCGGCTCGGTCGGCAAGGTCACGGTCGGCGAGATGATCGCCATCGGCGAAGACGGCCAGACCCTTGCCCCGCGCGAGGTCGGCGAGATCTACATGCGCCGGCCAGACGGCGCCCCGCCCTCGTACAAGTATCTCGGCGCCACGGCCAAGACGCTGCCGGGCGGATGGGAGAGCCTGGGCGACATCGGCTGGTTCGATGAGGACGGCTATCTGTACCTGGCCGACCGGCGCACCGACATGATCCTGGTGGGCGGCTCCAACGTCTATCCGGCGGAGATCGAAGCGGCGCTGGAAGAGCACCCCGAGGTGCAATCTTGCGCGGTTATCGGCTTCCCGGACGACGACCTGGGCAATCTCATTCACGCGATCGTGCAGACCAAGGGCTCGCGCGATGAAGCCTCGCTGCGGGCGCATCTGGCCGAGAAACTGGTGACCTACAAGCAACCGCGCAGCTACGAATTCGTCGACGAGCCGCTACGCGACGACGCCGGCAAGGTGCGCCGCAGCGCCCTGCGCGACGAGCGTCTGGCCAAACGGAAAGAGCAACAACCGGCGTAGAGATGCTCCCCCGCAGCGAGAGCCGTCAGCGAAGCTGACCGAGAGGCTTCGACTGTTGATCGAAGGAGTCCCCTCCGCCTCGGCGCTTCGCGTCGATCCACCTCCCCAGCGGGAGAGGATCTGGCGCGGGGCCGCTCAGCGGTTGAAGCGGTTGCTGCACCGCGATATGCCAAATCCATTCTTCAAAAGATATTTCCGGGGAAACGCATGAGCATAAAAGGCAAGGCCTACATCATGGGGGCGTACGAGCATCCGCTCCGTGACGCGCCCGACAAGTCGACACCGCAGCTTCACGCCGAATGCGCCAAGGGCGCCTTGGAAGACGCGGGCCTGACCAAGGACGACATCGACGGCTATTTCTGCGCCGGCGACGCCCCCGGCTTCGGGGCCATGTCGATGATCGACTATATGGGCCTGCGCAATGTGCGGCACATGGACTCCACCGAGACCGGCGGGTCGTCCTATCTGCTGCATGTCGGCCATGCCGCCCAGGCGATCGCCGAGGGCAAGTGCTCGGTGGCGCTGGTGACCCTGGCCGGCCGTCCGCGCCAAAACAAGTTCTTCCCCGGCGGCGGCGGCAAGCCCGGCCAACTGACCGACGGCCCGCCCGAGGCCGGCTATGAAAACATCTACGGCGGCTCGACGCACAACACCTACGGCATGTGCGCCATGCGCCACATGTACGAGTACGGCACCACGTCGGAGCAGCTGGCCTGGATCAAGGTCGCCGCCAGCCATCACGCCCAGTACAATCCCAACGCCTTCCTGAAGGACGTCGTGACGGTCGAGCAGGTCGTGAACTCGCGCATGATCTCCGACCCGCTGCACCTGCTGGACTGCTGCGTCGTCACCGACGGCGGCGGCGCGCTGATCGTCGTCTCGCCTGAGGTCGCCAAGACCCTGAACCGCCCCAAGGTGAAGATCATGGGCGCCGGCGAGTCTCCCAAGGGCCCGATGGGCGGCCGCGGCCTCGACCTGACCCACTCGGGCGCGGTCTGGTCCGGCCCCATCGCCTTCGGCGAAGCCGGCGTCACCCCGGCCGACATCAAGTACGCCTCGATCTATGACAGCTTCACCATCACCGTGCTGATGCAGCTGGAAGACCTGGGCTTCTGCGAAAAGGGGCAGGGCGGCAAGTTCGTCGCCGACGGCAACTTGATCTCCGGCGTCGGCAAGCTGCCCTTCAACACCGACGGCGGCGGGCTGTGCAACAACCACCCGACCAACCGCGGCGGCATCACCAAGGTGATCGAGGCGGTGCGTCAGCTCCGCGGCGAGGCTCACCCCAAGGTGCAGGTCCCCAACTGCGACATCGCCCTGGCCCACGGCACGGGCGGCTCGCTCGGCACGCGCCACGGCGCGGCGACCCTCATCATGGAACGGGAGGCTTAAGAGCTATGACCGACGTTCAAGACCGTCCCGCCACCATGACGCGGAACATCCCGGCTCCGGCCGTGACCATCGAGAGCAAGCCCTTCTGGGACGCGGCGACCGAGGGCAAGTTCATGATCAAGCGCTGCACCGCTTGCGGTGAAGCCCACTGGTATCCGCGCGCGCTCTGCCCGTTCTGCTTCTCCGAGAAAACGGTCTGGGAAGAGAGCCCCGGCGAGGGCGTGATCTATTCCTACAGCGTCATGCACCGCTC
>NZ_JAURWM010000229.1 GCF_030654915.1 Phenylobacterium sp.
TCAAGGCAGAAGAACAACCCGACGGGCGCGCCGAACAGCTCGCCGTTCTTGGCCAGTTGGCGCAGGCGCGCGGGCTTGTCCTCGCGCGGGATCTCGATGGTCCGGTAGAGGTCCTCGCCATTCTGGAAGCGGCGCGTGCGGAACGGGTCCCAGAGATTGGGCGGATAGACGTCGTATTCGGGGGGCTCGCCGAACGGGTTGGCGGCCACCTTCGCCTTCAGTTCGCCAAGCGGCGCTCCGGCCAGGGCGTAGACGCGCCATGGCTGGAGATTGCCGCCGGAGGGCGCGCGGGCGGCGGCCTGCAGGATTTCGCGGATGGTCTCGGCCGGCGGGGTCTCTGGCTTGAAAGCTCGGATGGAGACCCGGCGTGCAACGGCTTCGGTGACGTTCAAGATATTGCGTCCTTGCGGCGGCTTGACCATGACCCTGGCCCGACGCATCGCTAACATCTCGCCGTGGGGTAAGGGCAAGCGACTTGGGTAAGGCGTCTTCGAAAAAGGGTCTGTTCGGCCGGCTGGTCCGCGGCGTCCTGATGCTGGTTCTGGTGTTCGGCCTGGTCGGGCCAGTGCTGGTGACCGCGATCTACCGGTTCGTGCCGCCGCCGATCACTTGGCTGATGGTCCAGCGGGTGTTCGAGGGCAAGGGCTTCGACCGCCGCTGGCGCTCGATCGACGACATCTCTCCACGCCTGGTCCGGGCGGTGATCGCCGCCGAGGACGCCAAGTTCTGTGAGCACAATGGCTTTGACCTTGATGCGATGGAAAAGGCCTTCGAGAGCAACGCCAAGGGCAAGAAGCTGCGTGGCGGCTCGACGATCAGTCAGCAGACCGCGAAGAACGTCTTCCTGTGGCCGGGCCGCTCCTATGTCCGCAAGGGGCTCGAGGCCTATTTCACGGTGCTGATCGAGGTGATCTGGGGCAAGCCTCGGATCATGGAGGTCTATCTGAACTCGATCGAATGGGGGCCGGGGATCTATGGCGCGGAGGCCGCGGCGCAGACGAACTTCGGAGTGAGCGCCGCTCAGCTTTCGCCCGCCCAAGCCGCGCGGCTAGCGGCCATCCTGCCCAGCCCCTTGAAGTGGCAGGCCGCGCAGCCCGGTCCCTACGTAAAGCGGCGTTCAGGCAAGATCACCCGAGCGGCGGGGACCATCAATCGCGAGGGCATGGCTTCCTGCGTTTTAGGTTGACGGAACACTGTTGCGCCCCAAAGTGCCGCGAAGCTTGAGGTCGCGATCTTCGGAGGCCACCCAGGATGAAAGTCGGCGTACCCAGTGAGATCAAGCCGAACGAGCACAGGGTCGGGCTGACGCCGACCGCGGTGCGAGAGTACGTGACCCACAATCACGAGGTCTTGGTTCAGACGGGGGCCGGCAATGGCGCGGGCTATTCCGACGAGGCCTATGTGCGGGCCGGCGCTGTCATCGCCCCGGACGCCGAGACGGTGTTCAGCGGCGCCAAGCTGATCGTGAAGGTGAAGGAGCCGCAGGCCGCCGAGTGGGCGCGGCTGAACGACCAGCACATCCTCTTCACCTATCTGCATCTCGCGCCCGACCCCGACCAGGCGAACGGCTTGCTGGCGGCCGGCTGCGCGGCGATCGCCTATGAGACGGTGACTGACGCGGCCGGCGGCTTGCCGCTGCTGGCCCCAATGTCCGAAGTGGCCGGCCGGATCGCGGTGTTCTCGGCCGGTGAAACCCTGCTGAAGCACAATGGCGGCATGGGTCTGTTGATCTCCGGCGTGCCGGGCGTGCCACCGGCGCGGGTCTGCGTCCTGGGCGGCGGCGTCGTCGGCATGAACGCCGCGCGGATGGCGGCGGGCCTGGGCGCCGAGGTCGTGGTGGTGGAACGTTCCATCCCCCGCATGCGCCAGCTCGACGACATGTTCCTGGGCCGGATCCTCACCCGATACTCAACCCTGGACGCCGTCGAGGAAGAGGTGCTGAAGGCGGACGTGGTGATCGGCGCGGTGCTGACGCCCGGCGGCTCGGCGCCCAAATTGGTCCGCCGCGACCACCTGAAGCGGATGAAGCCGGGCTCGGTGTTGGTGGATGTATCGATCGACCAGGGCGGCTGTTTCGAGACCTCGCGCCCCACCACCCATGCCGACCCGACCTATGTGGTCGACGGGGTCGTCCACTATTGCGTGGCCAACATGCCCGGCGCCGCGCCGCGCACCTCGTCCGAAGCCCTGGTGCACGCCACCCTGCCGTTCGGCCTGTCGATAGCCGACAAGGGATTGGAGGCGTTGCGCGACAACCCGCATCTGGCCAAGGGCCTGAACGTCTTGAAGGGTGAGATCACCCATCCGGCCGTGGCCGAGGCCTTGGGTAAGGACTTCGTGGACGTCTTCGGTGTTTGGGCGAAGCGGTAGGCCACCAGGCTCGTCATCCCCCGGATCAGCCGGAGGATGAAGAGCTTAGGTTACGCCGCCCAGCGGGCCAGGTCTTGGCGACCCTGCGTGATGTCGAGCACGTCTTGCATGCCAAAGCCGGGATCGGCCGCGTGAAGCGCGGCGTAGACGGCCTTGGCGAAGGCGTGGTCGGCCGGAGTCTTCACCCGCCAATCGAGCGCGGACAGGTCGCGCGGGGCCAGGCAGTGGGCTTGCGGGTAGCGGTCGGGCTGGGCGCGGATCTGGGCCAGCGGCGAGGTCCTGGCCGCGGTCTCGGCATCGGTTTGGGCGGCTGACGAACTGAGAGCCTCGGCGGTGACCACCTCGACCTCAAGCCCTTTCGGATGGGAGCGCCGCACGCGGTTGGAGGCGTAGGCCGCGCCGCTGGCCAGGGCCAGGCGCACGGCCGTGTCGATCACGCCGGGATCGACAAACGGCGAGTCGCCCTTGATCCGCACCACATGGGTCACGGGGCCTGCGGCCTCGACGCAGCGGGTGAAGCGTTCGGTCAGGTTGCTGGAGGCACCGCGAAATACGGTCTGACCGCGGGCGACGAGGAAACTGGCCAGCGGATCGTCGGCCGGATCGATGCTGGTGGCGACGATCAGCTTGGTGACGGTGCGTGAGAGGCGGATACGCTCGATCTGACGCCAGATCATCGGCTCGCCCAGGAGCGGGGCCATCGCCTTGCCGGGAAGGCGAGGGGAGGTCATCCGGGCCTGCAGGACGGCGAGGATCATGGCGGCGGCTCCTGAAGCGAAGCCCGGCCAGTGGGCCTTAACTCAAGCGGCGGCCCAGGCGCGGGGGTCTAGCGCCACCGGATCGTCGATGGCCATTTCGTCCCAATCGAGATCGGGCGGGGGGCTGGAGGCCGCGGCGATCACGGCCGAGAGTTCAGCGGGCGAGGTGACGCCCACAAGGACGGTGGTGGCCTCGACGCGAGAGAGCGCGAAGCCCAGGGCGGCCTGCAGCGGGTCGGACCGCCCCTCGGCGATCAACCGGCGGGCGCGGGAGATGCGGCTGGCGGCGGCCTTCAGATGATGGGGCGCGCGATCTGGCGGCAGGAACAGCAGGCCGTTCAGGAAGATCGAGCGCAGGTGCACTTCGATGCCGAGACCGGCCAGGGCCGCCAGGGTGCCGTTGATCAGCAGGCGCTGGTCGAGCAGCGAGGCGGGGGCTTGGACAACGTCGGGCCGGAACCGGCGGGCGACGCCCAGCGGATCGTCGGAAGCGAAGACCGAAACCCCGATCTTGCGGGTCAGGCCCTCGTCCTTCAGCGCCTTGAGGCGGTCCCAAAGGGCCAGGCCGTGCGGGCCGAACAGGTCGGCGGCGGCCGGCACCAGTATGGCGTCGGCCTGATCGACGCCCAGACGGCGCAGGGTGGCGCGCGCCTCGGCCTCGACATGGTCGGGGCCGCGATCAGGGCGGACGGTGGAGATCGAAACTCGGAACGGGTTCGGACGCGGCATGATTTCGCCCAGCGTCGCTTCGGCGACGCCCGAATGGCCGTCGACGTCGAGCACTGGCAGCCGCGAGCGCGCCGCGATGTCGAGGATCTCCCGAGCTTCGGCCACAGGCGAGCGACCACGGACCAGGGTGGTCGAGTCGAGGCCAAACTGGGCGGAGCCGAGGCCGAGCTTTGAAAGCGGTGAAATCATGAACCGGTGAGCTGGATACAAACCCGAAGAGCGGCCATCTTCACCCCAAGGCCTAAAGAACCGGTGTCTAGGACCTTTCCAGGGGGTTAAAACCGTCCGATGCGAGAACCCCTGCCCGAGTGGCCCCTATTTGGCATGGCCGACGATGTACGATCGGCGCTACGCCAAGCGCAGCAACGGAAAACGCCCGTCGCCCTGGCCACCCTGACCGCTGTCGAGGGCGGTGGTCCGCGCCCTCCTGGTACCCAGATGGTTTTCGGCGACGATATTCTCGCGGGTTATTTTTCGGGCGGTTGCGTCGAGAGCGACGTGGCCGATCACGCCTTCGCCTGCCTCGCTGACGGGGTTCCGCGCCGGCTGGTCTATGGCGAGGGCAGCCCCTGGCCGGACATCCAGTTGCTGTGCGGCGCGCGCATCGAGATCTTCGTCGAGCGGGTGGGCGAGGGTGATCTGGCCTTGACGGAATTGTTGGCGGCCGAGCAGGAGCGCCGCTCGGTGATCTGGGTCAGCGACGGGGTGCGGCGCCAGTGCGGCGCGGGCGTCCAAGCCTGGGACGGCGCCATCGTCCAGGCCTATGACCCGGTCCCGCGACTGGTGGTGTTCGGCGCCGATCCGACCGCCTTGGCCATCGCCTCGCTCGGCGCGCAATCGGGGTTCGAGACCACCTTGGTGCGGCCTAAGGGACCCGAAACCCCGCCGCCTCTGGCCGGCGTCGCCTATCGCCGCGACGAACCGCTGGCCGCCTTGGCCGCGATCGGAACCGACGCCTGGACCGCTATCGCCATCGCCACCCACAATCTCGATCTCGATCAAGAGGCCCTGGCCGCCGCCCTGCCGTCGGCGGCGGGCTATGTCGGCCTGCTCGGCGCCCGCAAGCGGTTGGCCGAGCGGCTGGCGCCCCTGCGGGCGGCGGGGTTCCCGGAGGCGCGGCTGCAACAACTGCACGCCCCGATCGGCCTCGACATCGGCGGCAAGGCTCCGTGGGAAGTGGCGCTGTCGGTGATCGGCGAGATCGTCGCGCTGCGTCACGCGCGCACCGGGCCTGAGCCGCGTGCGGCGACACCCAAGCGCGAGACGGTCTAGGGGGTCAGCCCCGCGCTAGCGGCAGGATCTCGACTAGGTCGCCGGCTTGGAGGGCCGGAGCCCCTCCGGGGCGCCGCAACAGGGCGTCGGCGGCCGCGAAGACGCTGACCAGGGAGCTGTCCTGATCGCGATAGGGCTCGGCCAGGACCGCGCCGTCCTCGTAGGACAGCTTGGCGCGCATCCAGTGCTCACGTGGGCCGTTGGCGCCCAGTGGTTTCACCAGGCGGGCGCTGGCGAGACTGAACTGACTGGTCGCGCCCTGGAACTTGGCGAGCAACGGTTTCAGGAACAGTTCGGCGCAGACGAAGGCCGAGGCCGGGTTGCCGGGCAGGCCCAGCAGCTTGCGGCCGTCGCCCAGCACCCCGAAGAAGGTCGGCTTGCCGGGGCGCACATTGACGCTGCCGACCTTGAGCGAGAGGCCCAAGGCTTCGGCGGCGGCCCGCACCAGATCGTGGTCGCCGACCGAGGCCCCCCCCACCGTGACGATCAGGTCGGCGTCGGCGGTCCGCAGGGCTTCAATCACCGCGTCGAGTTCATCGCGGACCGGTTTGAGCTTGGCGGCCACACCGCCCCAGGCCTCGACCATGGCCGCCAGCGCCGGCGCGCCGGAATCGTAGATTTGGTAGGGACCCGGCGCGGCCGGCGCCTCGACGATCTCCTCGCCGGTGGACACGATGGCCACCCGCGGCCGGGCGTGGACGGACAGCTCGGATCGCCCGGCGGAGGCCGCCAAGGACAACCGCCAGGGATCGATGCGTGTTCCCTTGGCGAGCAAAGCTTGTCCGGCGCGGAAGTCGCCAGCGGCGGGACGAATGTTTTCGCCGACCATTGATGCTGGAACCGTGACCAGGTCGCCCTCGCGCGTCGCGTCTTCCTGGATGACGACGGTGTCGGCGCCGGCGGGCACGGCCGCGCCGGTGAAGATCCGCACCGCCTGGCCGGCGCCGAGCGCGCCGTCATAGCCATGACCGGCGGCGCTCTCGCCGACGATCCTCAGGGCGCCGGGCGCATCGGCGCTGCGCAGCGCCCAGCCGTCCATGGCCGAGGCGGTGAAGGGCGGCTGGTCGCGGATGGCGGCGACATCCTGCGCCAGCACCCGGCCGATGGCGGCGTTCAGCAAAATGGTTTCGGTCGGCAGGGCGCCGACCTCGGCCAGCATCCGGGCCCGGGCGTCCTCGACGGGCAGCAGCCGGAGGTCGGTCATGGGCGGGTCCAGTCGCCGGACTTGCCGCCGGTCTTGGTCAGCAACCGCACGTTCTCGATGGTCATGGCCTTATCGGCGGCCTTCAGCATGTCGTAGACGGTCAAGCAGGCGACCGAGACGGCGGTCAGGGCTTCCATCTCCACGCCAGTCTGGCCGGTGCTGCGGACGCGGGCGGTGACCGACAGGCCGCCGTCGCCGGGTTCCACCCGCACCTCGACCTTCGACAGCGCCAGCGGGTGGCACAGGGGGATCAGGTCGGAGGTCTTCTTGGCGGCCATGATGCCGGCGATCTCGGCGGTGGCGCGCACGTCGCCCTTCTTGGCGTCGCCGGAGAGGGCTAGCGCCAGGGTGGCGGCGTCCATCCGCACGAAGCCCTCGGCCAGCGCTTCGCGGGCGGTGACCGCCTTGCCCGAGACATCGACCATGTTGGCGCGGCCGGTCTCGTCGATGTGGGTCAGCTTGCTCACTGTTCCAGCAAACTCATTGTTCAAGCAGTCTGGGCATGAGTTCGACCATGTTGCAGGGGCCATGGCGGCTGTCGAGTTGAGCCGAGATCACCTTGTCCCAGCCATCTTTCACCGCCCCGTTCGAGCCAGGCAGGCAGAAGACGAACACGCCGTCCACGATGCCGGCGGTGGCGCGGCTCTGCAGGGTGGAGAGGCCGACCGACTGGTAGCTGACCAGATGGAAGATCACCGAGAAGCCGTCGATCTTTTTGTCGAACAGGGGCTCGACCGCCTCGGGCGTCACGTCGCGGCCGGTGATGCCTGTGCCGCCGGTGGTGATGATGGCGTCCACCGCGCCGGAGGCCACCCAGGCTTTGATCTGCTCGCGGATCTGGGCGACGTCGTCGCGGACGATGGTCTTGTCGGCTAGTTCGTGGCCGGCTCCGGTGATGCGTTCTGCCAGGACGTGGCCGGAGGTGTCGCTTTCATCGTCGCGGGTGTCGGAGACGGTCAGGTCC
>NZ_JAURWM010000246.1 GCF_030654915.1 Phenylobacterium sp.
TGTCCACGCCGATGCCGGCGCGGCCGATGACCTTCAGGTTCGGGGCGGCGGCGATGACGTCCTTGTCAGCCTTGGTGGCCGAGCGGACGGCCAAGCCGTCATAGTCGTTGATGATCTTGAGCAGCTCTTCCTTGGAGAGGCCGGTCTTCACATCAACGTCGACGCCGCGTTGCTTGAAGATGTCGATGGCGGCGGGGCTGAGCTTGTCAGCGATCAGAACGCGGGGCATGGGCGGGTGTCCTTACGGATAAAAGGGTATGCGTCCTCGCCACGCGGTTCTTGGGCGTGAAGGCGCGAGGACGCGAAAGGTGTTTAGGCGGCTTGGAGCGCTTCGAGGGTCGAGGCGAAGGCCCAGTCGAGCCAAGGCGTCAGGGCCTCGAGGTCGGAGGTTTCAACCGTGGCGCCGCACCAGATCCGAAGACCGGCCGGAGCGTCGCGATAGCCGCCGATGTCCAGGGCCGCGCCTTCCTTTTCAAGAACGCCGGCCAGCTTCTTGGCGAAGTCGGCCTGGGCATCGTCGGACAGGGCGGTGATGCGGGCGTCGACCACCTTCAGGCAGACCGAGGTGTTGGAGCGCGAAGCCGGATCGGCGGCCAGGAAGTCCACCCAGTCGGTCTTCTCCACCCAGGCGGCGAGGGCCGCGAGGTTGGAGTCGGCGCGACGCTGCATTTCGACCAAACCGCCGATCGAAGCGCCCCACTTCAGGGCGTCGATAGCGTCTTCCACACAGAGCATGGACGGCGTGTTGATGGTGGCGCCTTCGAAAATGTCCTTGGCGATCTTGCCCGCCTTGGTCATCCGGAAGAGCTTGGGCATCGGCCAGGCCGGAGTATAGCTCTCCAACCGAGCGACCGCGCGGGGCGACAGGATCAGCACGCCGTGCGCGCCCTCGCCGCCGAGGGCCTTCTGCCAGGAGAAGGTCACGACATCGAGCTTGGCCCAATCGAGATCCTGGGCGAAGGCGGCGCTGGTCGCGTCGCAGATGGTGATGCCTTCGCGGTCGGCGGCGATGAAGTCGGCGTTCGGAACACGGACGCCCGAGGTGGTGCCGTTCCAGGTGAAGACCAGGTCGGCGTCGGGGCGAACCTTGCTGAGGTCCGGCAACTCGCCATAGGGCGCGTCCAGGACTTCGGCGGGAAGCTTCAATTGCTTGACGACGTCCGTCACCCAATCCTTGCCGAAGCTCTCGAAGGCGAGCAGCTGCACGGGCCTCGGGCCGAGCATCGACCACAGGGCCATTTCGACGGCGCCGGTGTCGGAACCGGGCACGATCCCGATCAGGAAGTCGTCCGGAACCTCGAGCACCTGACGGGTGCGGTCGATCGCCTCTTGCAGGCGCGCCTTGCCCGGCTTCGAGCGGTGCGAACGGCCAAGGACCGCGTTCTGGAGATTTTGCGGGTTCCATCCGGGGCGCTTGGCGCACGGGCCGGAAGAAAACTCGGGGCGAGCCGGGCGCATTGCCGGCTTGGCGAGGGTCGTCATGTCGATGTCTCCCATCCTTACAGATGAGCAGCACCCCGTTGGGGGAGTGTGGCCCGGGGCGGAGAAACTCTGGTTTCAGCCCCAGCGCAAGCAAAAGTTTTTGGGTGGAGCGCTCTGGCGTGAGCGCCTAGTCGTCCTTCTTGCGAGCAAGGATGCGGCGTCGCCAGGCGATGATCGTGCCGATCGCCAGGCAGATGCTGATGCCCAGGAAGTCGGCGTTATTCACCCGCGCATGGAACAGATCCACCGGTCTTCCGGTGACGAAATAGAACGAATGCAGAGTGAAGAGCGCGGCGTAGAGGATCATCACGCCACCAAGCCAGAAGCTGGCATAGAGCACGGCGACAACCAGAAGACCAACGGCGGTAAGCCCATCGCCAATCAGCCACACCACTGAAGGGATCGCGTCAGGAAAGAGGAAGTCGCCAATATTGCTCAGCAATGCGTTGGCGAGTATCAGCGCCGCCCCGATCCGCTCGGGGGGCCCGCCCTTCCAGAGAGCGAAAAGCGTGATCCCCAGTGTGAGGGCGATCAGGCCAAGAACAATCGGTGATGTCGGCATGATCCTGCGCCCCTAACTCTCATTAGAGGCGCAGCACCAGTTAAACTATTGCAACCAAGCGGCGTTAGCCGACGTCGCGCATGGTCGTGGTCTCGACCTTGCGCATCGTGCCCGGGGGCTTGTCGTGGTAGCCGAGCTTGGTGCGGATGCCGAGGCGGAGTTGAGCTTCGGCCAGTTCGCCGTGGACGCCGACCATGGCGGTGCGGGCTTCGCCCAGCGCCTTGAGGGCTTCCATCATCTTCACCTGAACGTCGTCGGCGAAGACGAGCGATGCATTCACGTCCGCGCGGGCGCGGAGCATGTCGGTGAGCAGTTCGGTGGCTTCAACCATGGCGTGGTCAACAGCCGCTTCCGTCGAAAACAACTTGGTCGCGACACGTTGCGCGACAAACACCTTTTCCATGGGAACCCCTCCAAAGGAAATTTACCTAATGTCAATCAAGGTAAACCAGAGGTTAAATTCCACCTAATAGATTCACGTTCGCTTAACCATTTTTTATCGCTCAAGGGTTGAACCCGTGTCGGGAAGGCAACAGTTTCACCCGGCAAGCGAGCGTCACGGAAGCGAACCGTTAGGAGAATTGGCGTAAACAGGGGGCTCGATGGGAATTCGGGCGCCTATGACAGACCAGCCTCCCAAGACCGGCGCAGCGCAGCACGTGACCTTTCAGGCACGTGTCGCAGGGGTCGCCTTGATCACCACCGTGGTGGTGCTGGTGGCTGCTTGCCTGACGTTCATGCTCCAGCAGTGGGCCGTCGCGCGCGAACAGAACCATCAGGCCCATGTGGCGCTCTCGAGCATCACCGCGGGCGCTTCGGCGTCAGCCCTGATCGCCAAGGACCTCGCTGCGGCAAGGGCCTCCATTGCTACGCTGTCGAATGACGCCAGCGTCACCGAGGCGCGACTGACCGACGCCGCTGGCCGGACCGTGAGCCTCTATACCCGCCCTGAACCGGCCCAAGCCGAAACGCTCAGCACGATCAAGACCCCGGTACGGTCGGGCGAGATCAGGCTCGGCGAATTGGCCATGACCTTTGAAACGCCGGCCCTCACCGCCCTGCTCCCGCAGTTCATCGCCCTGACCGGCGCACTGTTCTTTGGCGGCGTCGGCGTGGCCGTGTTCCTGGCCCGCGGACTCGCCTCCAGGGTGATCGCCCCTGTGCTCAAGCTGTCTGAAGCCATGCATGGCGTAGCCGCCAGCGGCCATTTCGCGCCCGTTGAGGTTGAAGCTGACGACGTTCTGTTCCGCAGCCTGACGACCAGCTTCAACCACCTTTTGGCGAAGTTGGACGAGCGCGAGCAGGCGCTTCAGCGGTCGCTGCGCGAGTTGGTCGAGGCCCGCGACGCCGCCAATGCGGCAAATGTGCTCAAGTCCCAGTTCCTGGCCAATATGAGCCACGAGATCCGCACGCCGCTGAACGGCGTGCTGGCCATGGCCGAGGTCATGTCGATGAGCGACCTGGCGCCGGTGCAGCGCGAACGGCTGGACGTGATCCGCCAATCCGGCGGCCTGCTGCTGGCGGTGTTGAACGACGTCCTGGACCTGTCGAAGATCGAGGCCGGCAAGCTCACCCTGCTGGTGGATGACTTCGACCATGAACCGGCGATCGCGCCGACCAGCGACGGCTTCTCGGTAATCGCCGAGGCCAAGGGGCTGGACTTCAAGATCGACATCGCCCCCGAGGCGCGCGGCGCTTGGCGCGGCGACGCCGACCGTATTCGGCAGATCGTCGGCAACCTGCTGTCCAATGCGGTGAAGTTCACGCTGCACGGCGAGGTCTCGGCCCGCTTCGACGTCGTTCCCGACAGCGGGGCGCTGCGGCTTACGGTCCGCGACTCCGGTGTCGGCATCGCCGTCGAGAAGCAGGCGAGCCTATTCGAGAAATTCACCCAGGCCGACAACTCGGCGACCCGCCGCTTCGGCGGAACCGGGCTGGGATTGGCGATCTGCCGCGAACTGACCCAAATGATGGGCGGGGTCATCAGCGTCGAGAGCCACGAGGGCCGGGGCTCGGTCTTCACGGTTGAACTACCGCTGGAACGCGGCGTGCTGGCGCCCAACCTCCCAGCTCAGGCCCCGACTCAAGCCGTGACGGCCGAGGACGCCGAGGAGGGCACGCTGCATCTGCTGGCCGCCGAGGACAACCCCACGAACCAGCAGGTCCTGGCCGCGGTCATGGGCTCGCTCGGCATCGAGATCGACATCGTCGCTGACGGCAAGGCCGCCTTCGAGGCTTGGCGCGACGGCTGCTACGACCTGATCCTGATGGATATCCAGATGCCGGTGATGGACGGCATCGACTCGGCTCGCGCCATCCGCGCCGCCGAGCGCGAGGACGGCAGGCTCCGCACCCCGATCGTGGCCCTGACCGCCAACGCCCTCTCCCATCAGGTCGAGGAATACCTCGCCGCCGGCATGGACGGGCACGTCGCCAAACCGATCGAGATCGCCAAGCTCTACGAAGCCATCAGCCGAGCCCTGACCGAGGCCGCCACGACGGGCGCCACCTCCTCGGACGCCATCGCCGCCGCCTGAACCTGCGCCCCGCGCTCGCGCGGGAGGCGTTGCGGCACGCCCCCTCCAAGCCGATGAACCGCAAACAACGAGCGGCTCAGAAACCCGTCAGGGCGGGCGTGGTCTTGTCTCCCCATGCCCGGCGCTTCGGGCCACGGACGGAAGACCAAGGAGACCACCATGAAAAAGACCCTGACCATTCTCGCCGCGACCGCCGCCTCCGTCCTGGCCCTTTCCGCAGGAACGGCCTCGGCTCAAGGCTGGAACTCGGGCGCCCAGCATCCCGCCAATGTCGACGCCCGCTACGATCGCGGCGGTGACCGCAACGAGTGGCGCGACAACCGGGGCGGCTGGATGAATATCAACCAGCGCCAAGCCAAGCTGGACCACCGCATCGATCAAGGCGTCCGCAACGGCTCCATCACCCGCAGCGAGGCCATGCGTCTGCGCGGCGAGTTCCGGAACATCGCCCGGCTGGAAGCCCGCTATCGCACCAACGGACTGTCCAACTGGGAACGGGCTGATCTCGATCGGCGTTTCGACACCCTCTCCTCGCGCATCCGCTGGGAGCGCAACGACGGTGATCGCTACGGCGCCGGCTACGGCCGCCGCTAGCAGCTAAGCTCAGCCGGGGTTGGAGAGCGCCCTGGCAGGGAGAGTGGGAAGGGGGCGGTCCTTGCGATCGCCCCCTTTTCAATGTGAGCTTGGCCGCATGCACCATCAGATCACCCATCCAGACGGCGTCATGCTCACCGACGATCCCGCGCAGTTCGACCTGGACCGCGCCCATGGGTGGATCTCGACGCAGAGCTATTGGGGCCAGGGCATTCCGTTCGCGCTCTTCAAGAAGGCCGTGGAAGGCAGCCTGACCGTCGGCGCCTACGCCCCGAACGGGCAAATGCTGGCCATGGCCCGCGTCGTCACCGACCGAGCGACCTTTGGCTGGGTCTGCGACGTATTCGTCGACGAGGCTCATCGGGGCTTGGCCCTTGGCAAGCGGGTGATGGCCTATCTGCGCGATCACCCGGACCTCCAGGGCTTCCGGCGCACGCACCTGGCCACGCGCGACGCCCACGGCCTCTACGCCCAATTCGGCTTCGTACCTTTGACCGGCCCCGAGAAGTGGATGGAGATCCGAGGGCCGGGCTATCTCTAGCCCGCGATCACCCTCAACTCCGGCCAACGGCGCATGGCGCTTTCCGCGGTGCGGCCAAAGCCCGTGGTCCGCCGATTGGGGTTGGGCCGCAGGCGCAAGGCGAACAGGTCCTCCAGGCCAAAGGGCGCCAGGATGGTCAAGCCGTCGTCAGCTTCAAGCCGCACGCCCACCGAGAAGGCCGTGGTGGTGAACCGCGACAACGCCTCCTCGCTCGAGGCGAGCGGCGCATAGGGTTCGCGGAACTTATCCTCGAACCAAAGGTGGACACGCGCCTGGTTGCGAACCTCCACCATCTCGCTGAACGGCGGGGCGAAGGTCTGCGCCACACGCTGGATAACCTCATCCTCGGCCTCGTATGAGGTGTCGGAAGGATCGAAATAGCCGAGGTCGTAGTCCTTGATGCCGTAGTCCGCCTCGCGTCCGGTCAGATGGTTCAGGACCGGCTGATAGATCGCGCCCGAGAAGATCAGCCACTCTGGCAGGTCCAGTTCCCGCGCCACCGTCATCACATGCATCACGCTCGGCGTGGCGCGGACGATGTCCTCCAGCCGGCACTTTAAGTCCCCGCTCACCTCGCCCCCCTCAGCGGCCACCCGTGATCCATCGGTCCGTGCCCAGCCCCGAACCCGGGCGCCTGGCGCATCGCCTCATGCACATAGGCCCAGGCCCGCGCGACCGCTTCGGGCAGCGAAAGCCCCTGGGCGAGCCCAGCCGCGCAGGCCGAGGCCAGGGTGCAGCCAGTGCCGTGGGTGTGGCGCGTGTGGATCCGCTCGCCTTCGAAGGTGGTCTCGCCATCCGGCGTCATCAGCACGTCGACGACGGTCTGACCCTCGACGTGGCCGCCCTTCATCAACACCGCCTTCGCCCCCAGCTTCAGCAGCGCATCGCCGGCCCGGCGTAGATCGTCGGTGGTCAGCACCGGCAGACCGGTCAACACCTCGGCCTCCGGGGCATTTGGGGTCAGAAGCCCGGCACGCGGGATCATCAACGAGCGCACCGCCTCGACGGCGCTGACCGCGAGCAGGTTGGAGCCCCCCTTGGCCACCATCACCGGATCGACGACGGCGGGCGTGGAGCGCGCGCTGTCAAGGATGCGGGCCACGGTCTCGACCATGGCGATGTCGCCCAGCATGCCGGTCTTGATGGCGTCGGCGCCGATGTCGTCCAACACGGCGCGAGCCTGGCCCTCGACGATTTCCAGGGGGACCGGATGGACCCCCGTGACCCCCAGGGTGTTCTGCACCGTAATCGCCGTGATCGCGGTGGCGGCATAGCCGCCCAGCATGGTCACGGTCTTGATATCGGCCTGAATGCCCGCCCCGCCCCCGGAATCGGAGCCGGCGATGATCAGGACGCGGCCTTTCGCTTCATTCATCCCTTCGAGTTAGCCCGCCGCCGTCGCAATTGCATCGGGTTTCGCCCAGCCATCCACCGGTGACGAACCAGCGGCGGCGCTG
The DNA here is from genome assembly GCF_030654915.1 of Phenylobacterium sp. Classification (GTDB taxonomy): domain Bacteria; phylum Pseudomonadota; class Alphaproteobacteria; order Caulobacterales; family Caulobacteraceae; genus Phenylobacterium. Next base: position 7,174 of record NZ_JAURWM010000246.1, read on the forward strand.
CTAGGTTGCCCGCATGACCGACAAGATCGCACTCGTCACCGGCGCCGGTTCCGGCATCGGCCGCGCCGCCGCCCTCGCCCTGCTCGACGCCGGATGGCGCGTGGTCCTGGCCGGACGCCGGCCCGAGGAACTGGAGATCACCGCCGCCCATGCGCCAGGCCGCAGCCTGGTCGCGCCCACCGACATCACCGACGAGGCGCAGGTCGAGGCGCTGTTCGCGGCGACGGCGGCCGCCTTCGGACGGCTGGATCTGCTGTTCAACAACGCCGGCGCCTCTGCCGGTGGTCGTCTGGAGGACCTGTCGCTGGAGGCTTGGAAGCGGGTGGTCGACGTCAATCTGACCGGCGCCTTTCTGTGCACCCGGGCCGCGTTCCGCATGATGAAGGCCCAGGATCCCCGGGGCGGGCGGATCATCAACAACGGCTCGATCTCGGCCCACGCCCCCCGGCCCTATTCGGTGGCCTATAGCGCGACCAAGCACGCCATCACCGGGCTAACCCGCTCCAGTTCGCTCGACGGCCGCCCCTACGATATCGCCTGCGGCCAGATCGACATCGGCAACGCCGCGACCGAGATGACCAGCGCCATGGCCAAGGGCGTGCCCCAGGCCGACGGCTCCTTCGCCCCCGAACCGCTGATGGACGTGAAGGCTGTCGCCGACGCCGTGGTGATGATGGCCGGCCTGCCGCTGGACGCCAACGTCCAGTCGATGACGATCATGGCGACCAAGATGCCGTTCGTCGGCCGAGGATAGGAGCAAGCCTACCGCGCGTCTTCGATCGCCCGCCAGACCTTCAGGGCCTGGAGCGTTTCGGCGACGTCGTGGACCCGCAGCGCGGCGACGCCGGCCTGGGCGCCGGCCAAGGCCGCCGCCAGGGAGCCCGGCAAACGGTGGGCGGGCGAGACGCCCGGATCAATCGCGGCGATGAAACTCTTGCGGCTGACGCCCAGCAGGACCGGAAAGCCCAGGCGGGCCAGCTCGCCCAAGTTCGCGAGCAGGGTCAGATTGTGCTCCAGTGTCTTGCCAAAGCCGATACCGGGATCAATCCAGATCTTGTCCCGCGCCACGCCGGCCGCCACGGCCGCCTGGGCGCGCGCGGCCAGAAACGCGGTCACCTCGGCGACCACATCATCGTAGCGAGGCGCGACCTGCATGGCGCCCGGCGTGCCTTGCATGTGCATCAGCATCACCTCGCAGCCCAGCTCGGCCGCGACCGCCGGCGCATCGAGCGAGTGGGTCAGCGCCGTGACATCGTTCCAGATGGTCGCCCCGGCGGCCACCGCGGCCCTGGCCACCTGCGGCTTCATGGTGTCGATCGAAATCGGGATCGTGCTTTGGGCCCGGATCGCCGCGATCAGCGGGATGGCGCGCGCGATCTCGTCCTGCATCGACACCGGATCCGCCCCCGGCCGCGTCGATTCCGCGCCAATATCCAGAATATCGGCGCCCTGTTCGATCAGCGTGCGGGCATGGGCCAGGGCCGCGCCTGGCACGAGGAACCGCCCGCCGTCGGAGAAGCTGTCGGGCGTGACATTGACCACGCCCATGACCTTCACGTGGTTCGACATGGCGATCCTTCAGGCTGACAGCAAAACGCCCTCCTGGCGCGGGGCCAGGAGGGCGTCAAGCTGGTGAGACGAGTTGGCCTTTAGGCCAGTTCGGGACGCGGCGAGATCGGCACCGCCACCGAAGGCCCCGAGGAGCGCTTGGAGTCGGCGTCGTCGCGGATGGGCGGGACGCCCTTCAGCGCGTTGATGATCTCATCCCCGCTCAGTGTCTCGTATTCGAGCAGAGCCTTGGCCAGGGTGTGCAGGTCCTCAAGCTTCTCGGTCAGGATACGGCGGGCTTCATCGAAGCCCTCCTGGACCAGGCGCTTGACCTCCTGGTCGATCAGCTTGGCCGTCTCTTCGGAGATGTTCTGGGTGCGCGACACCGAGTGGCCGAGGAAGACCTCGTCCTGGTTCTCGCCGTAGGACACGACGCCCAGCTTCTCGGAGAAGCCCCACTTGGTGACCATCGCCTTGGCCAGACGGGTGGCCTGGTCGATGTCGGACGAGGCGCCCGAGGTGATCTTGTCCTTGCCGAAGATCAGCTCTTCGGCGATCCGGCCGCCCATCAGGACGGCGAGGCGCGAAGTCATCTGTTCGTAGGACATGGAGAGCTGATCGCGCTCGGGAAGCTGCACGACCATTCCCAGGGCGCGGCCGCGCGGGATGATCGTGGCCTTGTGCACCGGATCGGTGGCCGGGACGTTCAGGGCGATCAAGGCGTGGCCGCCCTCGTGATAGGCGGTCAGCCGCTTTTCGTCCTCGGTCATGGCCATGGACTTGCGCTCGGCGCCCATCATGACGCGGTCCTTGGCGTCCTCGAAATCGCGCTGAACGACCATGCGGCGGTTCTTGCGCGCGGCCATCAGGGCCGCTTCGTTGACCAGGTTGGCCAGGTCGGCGCCGGAGAAGCCGGGGGTGCCGCGAGCGATGGTCTTCACATCGACATCTGCGGCCAACGGCACGTTCTTCATGTGGACGCGCAGGATGCGTTCGCGTCCGCCGATATCGGGATTGGACACCACGACCTGACGGTCGAAGCGGCCCGGACGCAGCAGAGCGGGGTCGAGCACGTCGGGACGGTTGGTCGAGGCGATGACGATAATCGCTTCCGACGGATCGAAGCCGTCCATCTCGACCAGCAGCTGGTTGAGGGTCTGTTCGCGTTCGTCGTTACCGCCGCCCAGGCCCGCGCCGCGATGGCGGCCGACGGCGTCGATTTCGTCGATGAAGATGATGCAGGGG
>NZ_JAURWM010000283.1 GCF_030654915.1 Phenylobacterium sp.
CAACCTCTCCCCAGCCGGGAGAGGCGCAAGACATCCCGCCCCCAACGGGAAAGGCGCGGAACAATCCCTCTCCCTCGGGAGAGGCTAGGTGAGGGGGCGCGAAGCGCTCAACACCGCCCCCGCCGCAAATCCGCCAGCCCCAAAGACCCCTCACCCAACCTCTCCGCAGCGGGGAGAGGCGCAAGACATCCTCCCCCAACAGGAAAGGCGCGGAACAATCCCTCTCCCTCGGGAGAAGTTAGGTGAGGGCGCGCGCAGCGCTCAACAACGCTCCCGCTACCCCGCCCCCGGCCGAGCCTCCAAATCCCAAGCCTTCGCCGACAGCACCGCCATCCGCTGGCGCATCCGCGCCAGCACCTTGTCAGCCTGGCGATGCCCGCCCGGCCCGGTCGACAGCACCAGGTCCGCCGCCTGATCCTCCAACACAAAGGCCTGCAGTCGCCGCGCGCGGCCATAATCGCGCGCGAACTGCGGATAGTGATGCAGCCAGTTATAGACCGTGCCGACGCTGACCATCGCCTCGTCCCGGCAGATCTGCTGAAGCCCCTCCCCGCGCCTCAGCCGCGTGCAGATCGCCTCCGCCACCGGGGCCGAAAACCCGCTCGGCCGCCCGGTGATCTTCGCGTTCTTCACGCCCTTGCGCGCCTTGGCCCGCGCCGCCCGAGACCGCGCCACCCGCCCCGCCCGGTTCTGCCGCGCGAGGGTGCGGATCAGCACAAAGGCCTCGCCGAAGTCCTCATACCGCGCCGCCCAGCGATAGACCGTCGCCGCCGTCGGCATCCCCGCCGTCCGGCAGATCGCGGCCAGACTCTCCCCCTCCGCCATCCGCTGCAGGATCGCGTGCGCCAGCTCGATATCGAACCCGCAGCGAAAGTCCGGCTGCGTCCCCGGCGTGGCGGCGGTGTAGGTGGCGAGCGCCATGGAGATGTTGTTCCTGCCCGATTTTGCGAAGGAACAAATTGGGAACAAGTAATACGATTACAACCCCGATCCGCCGAGTTTCGTTCACGCCGACCGGCGGTCAGGGCTCGCACGCCTGTGCGCGAGCCCTGTTCTGTGATGGACCAACCGGAAAACACCGTGCCCTATGGCTCAGCTTGCATGGTGTTGATGCAACCACCTCAAAGGGGCCAACCGTGTTCTTGAGAAAAATCGCCGGCATAAAAGCCGTTGGCCGGTTCCGCACAGGCGGAATCAGCGGCGGCGAATACGGCAAGTACACGCTGTTTTACGCGGGGAATGGCCGTGGAAAAACCACGCTCTGTTCCATGCTGCGGTCTCTCCAGACCAACGATCCGTCACACCTCCTGAAGCGTCGATCCTTCAAAGCGGCCATTCCACAGGAAGTGCAGCTCCTTATGGACACCGGCTTGGTGAAGTTCTCGGCTGGAGCTTGGTCTGCCAACGCTGACGACTTCCACATCTTCGATCAGCACTTCATCAACGCCAACGTCCATGGCGGCCACGAGATCGACGTAGTGCACCGGCGCAATTTCTACCGAGTGGTCGTGGGTCCACAGGGGGTCTTGCTGGCGGAAGAAATCGACGCCCTCGACGCGGCGACGACGGCCAAACAGCTCGAAATCACCAACGAAAAGAAAGTTTTGCAGCAGCACATCCCAAAAGGGATGACCCTTGAGGCCTTCCTCAAACTCCCGGCTGACGCCGGCATCGATGGCAAAATCGCTGAAGCGGAGAAGGCCTTGAAGGCTGTGGAGGCAGCGGCGGACATCGCGGCCCACGCGAAGCTAAAGCCGGTCGCTCTGCCTGCGCTCCCACCAACTTTTGAAGCCATGATGGGCGCAGGTTTACCGGAGGTTTCGGCCGCCGCCGCCGGCATAGTTCAAGCACAACTAGCGACTCACGGGTTCCACGATGGGGGTGAAGCTTGGCTCGCCGAGGGCATTCCGTACATTCACGATGACAAATGCCCATTCTGTGGATCGGAGATCGCCGGCAGCGCTCTGGTCACGGCGTACCAGGGTTACTTCAGCGAAGCATACGAAGCGCACAAGGCAGCGCTTGTAGCGCTCGCCGAAGACCTTGAAGCTTCGCTGGGTCCGACACCGGGCTTGAAGTTTGAGCAGGGGTTTAAGGATGCGGCCCGCGAGGGAGCATTCTGGGCACAATATCTCGACCCGGACTTTGTCGCGCCTGCCGAGCCGGTTGGCGGTGCCGATGACGTCGCCGCGCTGTACGCAGCCGCGCTGGTTCGGATGAGAGCAAAGCTCGCCACACCGCTTGATGCGGTAACCGCCGCTCCGCCGTATGACGGCGCACTCGCTACCTGGGAGAAGATCGCCGCGGATCTTGAACCGGTGAACGCGGCGATGGTGCAGGCCAATGTTGCCATCGAAGCAGTGAAGGCCGCGAACGCCAAGGCCGACAAGGCCGTCGCAACGGCGAAGCTAGCCGCCCTGAAGGCGACCAAGAAGCGCCATATGGCTCCTTTTGCCGACCTAGCCGCCGCCTATGACGTGATGATCAAAGCCAAGGAGAAGCTCGTCGCTGATAAGGACGTCAAGAAGGCCGAGTTGGATGTCTACGACGCCAAAATCCTTGGGGGTTACGAAGCAGATATCAACGCTGTTCTGACCCGTTTCAACGCGGGTTTCCGCCTCGCAAAGTGCGGCAAGAACTACGTCGGTAAGACCCCACAGTCAGCTTACTGCCTTCAGTTCGACGGCAATGACGTCGACATCAGTAAGGCAGACGGAGACGAGCCATCTTTCGATTCCACCATGAGCGCCGGCGATAAGAGCACCTTCGCGATGGCCTTCTTCTTGGTCCAACTCAATCGGGATCCGAAGCTCGCGAACAAAATTGTCGTGTTCGACGACCCCTTCACTAGTCTCGACGATTTTCGCCGCGAAATGACGGCGAAGGCCATTGTGCGCGTTGGCGAGACCGCGTCACAGGTGCTGGTGTTTTCTCACGACAAGTACTTCCTGGATGCCGTACGGCGTAAGATCCACGGCCCGCCCTGCGTCACCATGCAGATCTCGGGGTCTGGCGGAAACTCCGCCCTTGAGCCTTGGAATATCGATTGGGAGGTGAAGGAGGGCTACCTCCAGGACCACATGGCGCTAGCGGATTACGCAAGCGGCGTGACGACCGACGCCAAGGCGATGCGAACGACGATGCGCCCTCTGTTGGAGAAATATATTCGCTATCGCTTTCCCAATCAAAATCAGGACGGGCTCTGGCTCGGCGACATGCTGCAGAATATCCGCGCCGATCCGCAGCATCCGTTGACCCAGCAGTACCAAGAACTCGACGACATCAACGAATACACTGCCCCGTTCCATCACGATCCCAACACAGCGTTCGACGCTGACGAGGTACTTGCCCACGCCAAGCGAACATTGGCGATCGTCGGGGGCTGCTAGGTCCGTCGCAATCTCAAGCTCCTCCCCCTCAACGTTTGCTTAACCCCGCCGACGTCCTGTATCCCTGGTTGGAACAGATGACG
>NZ_JAURWM010000291.1 GCF_030654915.1 Phenylobacterium sp.
GGCGACCGGCTGTCGCTGCCGGTGGTCGAGCCGGCTGACGCCCAAGTGAAGTTCAATCCGCTGGCCAACTGGGGCAAAGCCGAATTGGACGCATATATGTCCGAGCATGACTTGCCTGCCCACCCGCTGGTGTCCCAAGGCTTCCCGTCCATCGGCTGCTGGCCTTGCACCAAGCCGGTGGAGGAGGGCCAGGACGTCCGCGCCGGGCGCTGGGCTGGTCAGGACAAGACCGAATGCGGCATTCATGTCGCGCGGGCGCCAGGCGCCGTCGCCAATGTTGGCGGCGACATCTGACCGCTACATAATTTAAAGACGCATCATGACCGACGTAACCACCGTGGCTCCGGCCGTTTCCAAGGCGCGCGGCGCCTTCATGATCGAGACCGTGACCTGGGTTCAGCATTGGACCGACAGCCTGTTCTCGTTCCGCACGACGCGCGATCCGGGCCTGCGGTTCTCGTCCGGGCAGTTCGTGATGGTCGGGCTGGAAGTCGACGGCAAGCCGCTGGTGCGCGCCTATTCGATCGCCTCGCCGGCTTGGCACGACGAGCTGGAGTTCTATTCAATCAAGGTGGCCGACGGCCCGCTGACCTCGCGCCTGCAGAAGATCAAGGTCGGGGACCAAGTGCTGATCGGCAAGAAGCCGACGGGGACCCTGGTGCTGGACGGCCTGAAGCCCGGCAAGCGCCTCTATATGGTCGGCACCGGCACGGGCCTGGCGCCTTGGCTGTCGCTGGCTCGCGATCCTGACGTCTATGAGCGCTTCGACGAGGTGATCGTCACGCACACGGTGCGCAACGTCGCCGACCTGAACTATCGCGAACTGCTGGAAACCGAGCTGAACCACGACGAGATCCTGGGCGAGCTGATCGGCGGCAAGCTGCGCTACTATCCAACCGTGACCCGCGAGCCGTTCAAGACCCAGGGCCGTATCACTGACCTGATCACCTCGGGCAAGATCTTCGAGGACCTGGGCGTGCCGCCGCTGGATCCGGCCGTGGACCGCCTGATGCTCTGCGGCGGCCCCTCCGTGCTGGCCGACCTCAAGACCCTGCTGGTCGAGCGCGGCTATGAAGAAGGCTCGCTCGCCTCGCCAGGCGATTTCGTGCTGGAAAAGGCCTTCGTCGAGACCTGACGGACCAGGATCCTCCCTCCTTTTCTTCCCCCGCTACGCAGCGGAGGAACGGGCCGGCGTCATTCACTTCTCGACCAGCGCCAGCACGAACCGCGCGCGTGTCTCCACGTCGGCCAGGGGCAAGAGCACCGGCTCGTAGCCCAGCGCTCGATAGGTCTGCAGAATGGCCTCGTGCGTAACCAGGCACTCCTCGAACGTCTGCTTGCGCTCTGCATCCTGGACGTAGATTTCGGGCCAGGGCGGGGGCACGAACACGTGGGTGTTGTAGCGCCGCGTGCGCCAGGCCCCGACAAGCCAGGGCGGCGGCGTGAAGCCTGGACCGCCGGTGTCAGGGATGCCGCGGTCAAAGAACACCCGATCCTCCACATCGGCCATGGCGTCGAAGATGGCGATGTCCTCTCTCGCGGTACGCTCTCCATAGGCCTGGCTGTCGAGCCACGGGACGGCCACCCCGCCGGCGGCGACCTCTTCGCGGATCACGCGGCGGTGTGTCTCCTCGACGCAGCGCTCACCGCGCGCCCGTAGGTGTTGGAGCAGCGTGGTCTTGCCAACGCCGGGGCCGCCGGTGAGCAGGAAGAAGTTGGGTTTTGAGACGATCATCGCGATCCTCAAGCCAATAGGGTTCGCGCCGCCGCGGGAGTGCGACGACGTCGGAGCAGGCTTGGGGAAGGGGTGTGTTGGGCGCCCGCGCTTAGGCGGGGGGGCAGCCCTTGAACTCGCCCACTTTAGAAACCGTAAGTTTGGCGAGGTTCAGCGGCATCAGCGGCTTCATCGAGGACGAGCCATGGCCGGTGAAGAGATCGATCTTCTCGCCCTTGATCGCGCCGCCGACATCGGAGGCGTACCAGAGGCCGTCATGCCTGGAGCCATCGGGCATTGGCAGGCCGACGGTTTCCTTGATGAACAGCTTGGTGCGGCGAGGAATGAGCTTGGAGTCGATGGCGACGGTGCGCATCGCCACGACGCGGCAACCGAGCGAGTCCAGCGCGCCTACGCCCTTGGCGCCGGCATGGTAGAGGCTGGCCTTCAGGCGGAACTCAGGCGTCCCAGGAAGGGCCCCGGTGAGGGCCGAAACGATCAGATCCCCGACCGGGTCGGGAGCGGGCGCGGCTTGTGCGCTCGTAGACAGCCCCAACAAAATCGGGAGGGCGGCAAGGGCGGCGAGGCGACGTCTCATGACGGCAGCTCCTTCGTCGTTGATCTTGGCAGCGGCGGTCTAAGTACCCGGACTCCGAGGGGGGTTCAACCCTGCGTGAAGCATTCCTAATAGCGACATATGGACACCGCTGGTCGCCGACCCACCGATGTGGTTGTCTAACCCCTTACGCAGCAAGGGATGAGCGATGCGCATCTATGGGGATTCCATCTCCGGGAACTGCTTGAAGGTCAGGTGGGTCGCTGAATATCTGAGGCTCCCTTTCGACTGGGTCGAGACCGATATCCTTAAGGGTGAGTCGCGAACGGCGGAGTTCTTGGCGCTCAATCCGGCCGGTCAGGTGCCGATGGTTATCCTGGACGATGGGCGGCCGCTGGCCCAGTCCAACGCCATCATCCTGCATCTCGCCGAGCGCTCCGATCTCGTCCCGGCCGACGCCTATGATCGGGCGCGGATGCTGGAGTGGATGTTCTGGGAGCAGTACAGCCACGAGCCCTATGTCGCCGTGGCCCGCTTCCATGTGCGCTACGCCGGCAAGGCGGTGGCCGAGTTGGAGCCGCGTTTGGTGGAGCGTGGGAACGGCGCCCTTCAGCGGTTGGAGGATGGCCTGACGGCCTCGTCGTTCCTGGTGGGGGAGGCGGTCGGCCTCGCCGACGTGGCCTTGGTCGCCTACACCCGCGTGGCGCACGAAGGCGGCTTTGATCTTGGCCTCTATCCGAAGGTCGGCGCCTGGGTGAAGCGGGTGGAGGCCGCGCTCAAGATCGCTTAAAGCGGAGATCATGAAAGCTCCGCTGATCGCCGCCCTCGTCGTCGCTCTTGCTCCCGCCCAGGCGTTGGCTTGGGGGCCGATGGGCCACCGGATCGTCGGCGAAGCGGCGATGCAGAACCTGCCGAGCGAGATTCCGGCCTTCCTGCGCAATCCCGCCGCCGTGCGCGATGTTGGCGAGCTGTCGCGTGAGCCGGACCGCTCCAAGGGCGCGGGACGTATCCACGACCACAATCGCGACGCGGGTCACTTCGTGGACCTGGACGAGGACGGCAAGCTGTTGGGCGGACCGTCGTTCTTGCCGCTGCCGGCGACCCGCGCCGAGTATGAGAAGGGCTTGCAGGCGGCGGGCCTGGACAGCTGGAAGGCCGGCTATCTGCCCTATTCGATCATCGACCAGCACCAGCAGCTGACTAAGGACTTCGGCTACTGGCGCGCGGTCAAGGCCGCGGCGGCCCGTGAGAAGAACCCCCAGCGCCGCGCTTGGCTGAAGCGCGACCTGGAGCGGCGCGAGGCGCAAATTCTGCAAACCATCGGCTTTCTGTCGCACTTCGTCGGCGACGGTTCGCAGCCGCTGCACGTCACCGTCCATTACAACGGCTGGGGCGAGTTCCCGAACCCCAAGGGCTACACGACCGCCCGGGTCCACGGACCGTTCGAGGGCGAGTTCGTGTTCGAGAACGTCAAGGCCGCCGCCGTGAGGGCGCAGATGACGCCGCTCAAGCCTTACGACGGTCCGATCGAAAAGCGCACGGTCGACTATCTCATCTCGACCTTCACCGAAGTCGTGCCGTTCTACGAAATGGAAAAGGCCGGCGGCTTAGCGCCGCATGACCCGCGCGGGACCGCCTTCGCGACCCGGCAATTGGCGATCGGGGCCTCGGAACTCCGCGATATGATCGTCTCGGCCTGGCGTGGCGGCACCGACGCCACGGTGGGCTGGCCGGCGCTGCGGGTGCAGGACGTGCTGGACGGCAAGGACCCGTATGACAGCCTCTACGGCAAGGACTGATTGATGCGCGCGGTCCCACAGTTTGGAGAGCGTCGGGCCGACCGGACCTATGTGGACCGTCCAGCGGCGTTCGGCATCCTGGAGCGGGATGGGAAGATCGCCCTGGTCCACATCGTCAAGGCCGATGGGGCGTCCTGGCATGACCTGCCAGGCGGCGGGGTCGATGAGGGTGAAACGCCGGAGGAGGGCGTGGTGCGCGAGTTCGGCGAGGAGGCGGGGCTAAAGGTGTCCGTAAGGTCGTCGTTCGCCGTGGCAGACCAGTTTTTCCTCAACACCGACGGTGACGCCTGGAACAATCGCGGATCGTTCTTCGTCCTCGATCTCCTGTCAGAGCAGCCAGACCTCAAGGTCGAGGACGACCACACCCTCGTGTGGCTGGAGCCGGCGGCGGCTATCCGCACCCTGCGCCACGACTCCCATGCTTGGGCGGTGGCCGCCTGGACGCGGAACTAGGCGCTCTTCCTTGTCCGCGGAGCGGCGCGTGGCTTGGACTCTGACTTTGGTGAGGCTTTCGTCGAGGCGCGGCGAGGGGGCGGGCGGCCGTTTTCTTCCCGCAGCCGCGTGGATTGCTCGTCGAGCTTGCGCAGGATCGCCTCCAACTCCTTGTCGGCCAGGTTTTCGATTCCGATGAAGGAGTTGTGGCCGGTAGAGACGCGGATCAGCTCGTCCAACTTGGCGTGCAGGGCGTTGTTGTCACGGTTCTGGGTGTTCTGAATCAGGAACACCATCAGGAAGGTGATGATGGTGGTCGAGGTGTTGATCACCAACTGCCAAGTGTCGGAAAATCCGAAGATAGGTCCGGACACCGCCCACAGGACCACCAGCATCATACAGGCGACAAACACCAAGGGCCGACCGGTCCAGCGAGCGATCGCGGTCGCGAATTTCGTAAAGACCTCAGTGAACTTGCTCATGCCCGGGCTCCTCGCTGCATTGCGCGGCGCAGGCTGAACGGGTAGTCCCACGGCGAGTTCCGATCCAGGAGAGCGCATGTCCCAGGCCCAGATCATCGACGGCAAGACCATCGCCGAGCGCCTGCGCGCCGAGGTCGCCGCCGAGGTGGCGATCCTGAAGGCCGAGCACGGTCTGCAGCCCGGCTTGGCGGTCGTACTGGTCGGCGAGGACCCCGCCAGCCAGGTTTACGTGCGTTCCAAGGGCGAGCACTCCAACGCCGCGGGGATGCATTCGGTCACCCACCGGCTGCCGGCCGATGTGAGCCAGGCCGATCTGCTGGCCATGGTCGATCAGTTGAACCGCGACCCGGCGATCCACGGCGTTCTGGTGCAGTTGCCGCTGCCCAAGGGCCTGGACGAGAAGGCGGTGATCGAAGCGATCAATCCGGCCAAGGACGTCGATGGCCTGCACGTGGTCAACGCCGGACGCCTGGCCCAGGGGCTGCCCTCACTGGTGCCCTGCACGCCGCTCGGCTGCATGATCCTGCTGCGTGAAACCCTTGGCGACCTCAGCGGCAAGCGCGCGGTGGTGGTCGGCCGTTCGGTGTTGGTCGGCAAGCCCATCGCTCAACTGCTGCTGCAAGCCGACTGCACCGTCACCATCGCCCACTCGCGCACCCAGGACCTGCCCGCGGTTTGCCGCGAAGCTGACATCCTGGTCGCGGCCGTCGGCCGCCCGCAGATGATCAAGGCCGATTGGATCAAGCCCGGCGCCGCCGTCATCGATGTCGGGATCAACCGTGTGCCGTTCCGCGATCCGGTGAAGGCCGCGGCCGGCAAGACCAAGCTGGTCGGGGACGTGGCCTATAAGGAAGCCTCGGCGGTCGCGGGCTACATCACGCCCGTGCCGGGCGGCGTCGGCCTGATGACCGTAGCCTGCCTGCTCAAGAACACCGTCACCGCCGCCAAGCGGATCGCCGGTCTGGAAACCTGATCCGGTCCGGTCCGGTCCGGTCGGCGGCCCGCGGCCCTGAGCGGCGAGCACCCTTCCACCTGATCGGACACGCGAGGCCTGCATCGTCCTGCATGTCGCGGTGCGTCACTGCACCTTCACAGCCCTCAGTCTGCGCTAGGTTCCCGAGCAACACGGCGGCGTCCAACGGCGGCCGCCACGCAGCACGGCCGGCCCGTCTACGTAGTGACCCGGAGTTGGGGCCGCGGCGGAGCGGCTGATAGGGCTTGCCGCAAAAGGGAAACTGGAAATGCGCGAACTCTCTTCGGCGACCATCGGCATCGTCAAGGCCACGGCTCCGGCCCTAGTGCAGAACGGCGTGGCGATCACCACGGCGATGTACGAGCGGCTGTTTGTCGATGCGGAAATAAAGGCCTTGTTCGATCAGGCGGCCCAGCAATCTGGTGAGCAACCGCGCCGACTGGCGGCGGCGATCGTCGCTTTTGCGCAGAATGTCGACAACCTTCCAGTGCTGTCGGGCGCGATCGAGAAGATGGCGACGCGGCACGTTCAGACCCACGTTCGGCCCGAGCACTATCCCGCCGTGGCGAACGCGCTTCTGCCAGCTATTCGCGACGTTCTCGGCGCGGCGGCCACCGACGAGGTGCTCGCGGCCTGGGGCGAGGCCTATGGGTTCCTTGCCGACGTGCTCATCGCGCGTGAGGCGCAGATGTACGCCCTCGAGCCCGCCAACTGATTTCACTACACCTCGCGGCGGGCGGGGCCAGCAGAGCTCCGACCCGTCCTAACCTTAGGCCGGCGCCGCGCCGGTCTGGTTGGTCCAGACGATCAACTCGGCCAGGGCCTGGCTGACGGCCTGGTCGTAAGCCGAGACAATGGACGAAACCCGGTTGTCGCCGGCGCGGACCTTGGCCTCGATCAGGGTGGAACCGGCCAGGGTTCGGTCGGCGCGGACCAAGGCCACGCGCAGGGTGACGGCGATCTCGGGCGCTGCCTCGGTCCCTCGATCATAGACCGTCTCGAACCGCGTGACATCGACCCGCATGGAGTATTCGGCGCGTCCGATCTCGCCGCGCGACATCAGCCGCGCCGCGCCGGCGTTGGCGTCGAAGGCGCGGGTCATCGCCTCGGTGAACAGGGTCGAGGCCGGCGACACCCAGCGGGAGGCGGCGATATAGGCGACCTCAGCGCCATTCACGGTGAGCAGGCGGTCGCCCGCGGCGGACTGCACGAAGGAGCCGTTGGCTCGCACGATCCCGAAACGCGCGGAGGGGGCGGGCGCCGGTCCGGCGCTGACGGCTGTCGGCCCGTCGAAACGATAGAGCTGTGACGGCTCTGAATCGGGGAACAGCGAGATGCAGGCTGAGAGCGAAACGGCCACCGCCGTGAGGCTCAGGACGCGAAGGCTGCGTGCGAGGGCGGTCATGGCTTCACCTTGATTTCCTGGGCGGCCGGCTTGCCGACCAGGCCGCGGGGATTGGCTTGGACGTCGCGGATCAAAGCGTCGAGCGACTCGGCGGTCTCTTGCAGGGTTTCGACGGAGGAGGTCAGCTGCGGCAGGCCGTTGGTGGCGAAGTCGCTGGTTGGCCCCTCAAGACGGCCGATCATCGTGCGGATGTCCTTGGCGGCGCCTTGGGCTTCGTCCGATGCGGCGGCCAGATTGGCCAGGGTGCGCTTGCCGTCATTGTCGAGCAGATCGCGACCGGACTTGCTGAGCGCGGCGATCTCTTCCGCGGCGGCGTCGATGCTTTGTAGGGATTTCTGCGCATCGGCGATGATTGCCTTGCGCTCGCGCAGTTCGGCGGTGACCGCTTGGGCGTCGCTGATCGCCGCCCCTACCGTTTTGATGTTCTGATCCGACAACACCCGGTTGACGCGGTCGAGAGCCTCGACCGTGCGCGTCAGCACCGTTCCGCCGCCTTCGAGCAGATCCGAAAGGGCGCTGCGCTGGGTGCGGAGCTTGGGGATCTCGCCGGGCGGCACGGTATCTTTCAACAGGCGCTTCGACGGCGTGCCGGCGGTGATCTGGACATAGTTGACGCCGGTGATGCCTTGCGGTTCCAGGGTTGCAAAGGAATCGGAGCGGATTGGCACGTCGGAGGTGACCCGGGCGCGAGCGATCACTCGGTTCGGATCTGTGCCGTCGAGCTGGATCCGGGTGACCTCGCCGACCTTGATGCCGTTGAAATGCACTTCGCCGCCCTGGCTCAGTCCGCGAACCGGCCCCTGGAAGATAATGTCGTAGAGATCGTAGTCCTGGGCGAAGGTCAGCCGCGCCAGCCAGACCACGAAGATGATCAGGCCGGTGAACAGGAGCAGGGTCGAAAAGCCCACCAGGGCGTAGTTGGCGTCTTTTTCCATCAGGCTGCCGTCTCGGCTTTCTTGACTGCATCGGCGGCCGCGCGTCCGCGCGGGCCGAGGAAGTACTCTTTGATCCAGGGGTGTGTCGATCGCTCGAGTTCTTGAACAGGCGCGGTCTCGATCACCTTCTTGTCGGCGATCACCGCGACGCGATCGGTGATCGCATACAGCGTGTCGAGGTCATGGGTGATCATGAACACCGTCAGGTTCAGGCTGTCGGAGAGGTCCTTGATCAGGGTGTCGAAGGCCGCCGCGCCGATCGGGTCGAGGCCGGCTGTCGGCTCGTCGAGGAACAGCAGCTCCGGATCAAGAGCCAGGGCCCGGGCGAGGCCGGCCCGCTTGCGCATGCCGCCAGACAGCTCCGCGGGCTTCAGGTCGCCGGCGCCGGCGCGCAGACCGACAAGGGCGATCTTCAGGTCGGCCAGTTCTTCGATGGTCTTGCGCGACAGATTGGTGTGTTCGTACATCGGCGCGGAGACGTTCTGGCGGACGGTGAGGTTCGAGAACAGCGCGCCCTGCTGGAACAGAACCCCCCAACAGCGTTCGATCTCCGACCAGCGGCGCCGGCTGGCGTGCTGGATGTCCTGACCGAACACCTTGACCGTGCCGGCGTCGGGTCGCCGCAGGCCGATGATGCTGTTGAGCAGGACCGACTTGCCGGTCCCCGAACCGCCGACCACGCCCAGCACTTCGCCGCGCGTGACGGTGAGGTCCAGGCCTTCATGCACGACATGCGAGCCGAACTGCGACTTCAGGTCTCTCACCTCGATAGCCGGGCCGTCGGTGTCCAGGGGGTCTGCTTCGTCGTCTGACACTTAGATCCCCAACTGCATGTAGAGCAGGGCGAAGGCGGCATCGATCAGGATGATGGCGAAGATGGCGTGGACGACGGCCGACGTCACCCGCCGGCCCAGAGATTCCACGTCGCCGCCGACTTCCATGCCCTGGCGGCAGCCGATCCCGGCGATGACAATGGCCATCACCGGGGCCTTGGACATGCCGATCAGGAAGTGGGTCACCCCGACATTGTCGATGATCCGCTGGAGGAAGAAGTTGGGGCCAAGGCCCAGCACCGACCAGGTGATCAGCAGCCCGCCCGATAGGCCCGCCAGCGTGGCCACGAAGGTCAGCAGGGGGATGATGGTCAGCAGGGCGGCGAAGCGGGGGAAGACCAGGGCCTCGAACGGATCGACGCCCATGACCTTCATGGCGTCGATTTCCTGGTTCATCTTCATCGAACCGATCTCGGCGGCGAAGGCAGAGGCCGAGCGGCCGGCCAGCAAGATCGCGGTGATGAGGATATTGAATTCGCGCAGGACAGCGATGCCGATCAGTTCGACGGCGAAGACCTCGGCTCCGAACTGGCGAAGCATGTTGGCGCCCAGCAGGCCGACCACCGCGCCGATGAAGAACGAGGTGACGGCGACGATCGGAATGGCGTCAAGCCCGGCCCGCTCGGCCAGGGAGACGCAGGCCGCCCAGCGGATGCGCTTCGGATTGGCCATGACCCGGCCCACGACCACCAGCAGGTGGCCAGTGAAGACCATGGTCTCGAAAAACTCACGGCCCAGGTCGAACACGCCTCGGCCGATCCGCACGAGAAACTGATAGAAGCCGCGAGGCTCGGGGCGCTTGGCCGGCTTTTCAGCGGCGGCTTCGCCAACCAACTCCAACAGCCGAACCGTCTCGGGACGGGCCTGGATGGCATCGCTGGGCAGCACGTCGCGCAGGGCGCGGATCAGGGCGAATGCGCCGGCGGTGTCCAACCGACCAACCGGGGTCATGTCGACGCCCTTCAGGCTGTCGCTCTCGACGGCGGCGGCCAGCCGTTGGGCGGCGTCGCCGGTGGATGTCGCCGTCCAGTCGCCAGAAAGCACGGCCTTGCGGCCGTCATCGGCGTCCATCAAGCTAAAGTCGGCGGGTCGTTCCATCGGCTCGCGTCGTAGCCTCAAAAAAGAACGTTTCCGTGAATCGAAACGCTTCGAGGCTCAACCTAGCAGAGCCGTCACGAGACGAGGAACGCCATATGGCCCAGGTTGTTCCGAGATTCCGCAATGCAACGTAGGTTCTCGCGACAAGGTGATCTGTGGCCGGAGCGCTACGCCTATCTTTTGCCCAAGTGAGCCGGCTAACAGGGGCGCGGGAACGGCAGAGCCGGGCCCGGAACATATTTTGCCTCAGGTCGGGAGCGTGCGTTGGCCCGTCAGATCGAATTCGCCGGGAAATCTGGCAACCGCTATCGTTACACCGCCCTCGATGAGGATCGTGTTCTTCCGCCTGCCGGCGCGAACTATATCATCTACAAGCCAGGCTCTCAGGGCGCCGATATCCTGTTCGCCGGCGAGACCGACAGTTTGGCGCGCATCGAGTGGCGCGACCAACTGGCCAAGGCCAAGGATGTCTATGGCGACGACGCCGATGTGCTGACCCGTTTGAACGTCCGCAGCGCGGTGCGCCTGGCTGAGCAGGACGATCTCATCGAGGAACATCGCCCCCCGATGAACGCCGAGGCGCGGACCTAGCGCTAGAGCGCTCGCGCGGGCATCTTGCGGCCGATCCCTGAAGGAACGGCCGACCAGATTGTCCCACCACCTCATTGTCATTCTCGGCGCGGCCGTGCGTCCTGACGGTCTTGCAAGCGCGGCGCTGCGTCGGCGCATCGAGGGGGGCCTGCGCCTGGCGCTGGCTCACCCCGACGCGATGGTCTTCTGCTCCGGCGGGGTAGGGCGTTATGGCCCGTCCGAAGCCTCGATCATGGCCGAACGACTCACCTCGTGTGGCGTGTCTCGCGAGCGGCTGATCCTCGACGAACAAAGCCTCGACACCCTGCAGACGGTGGTCGCCGCCACGCGCGAGATCGGCCGGCGACGGCTGGCCGGAGCGATCGTCTGCACCGACAGCTATCATACGCCGAGGACGCGGCTGATCTTCGCGGCCTTGGGCGTGCCCAGTCTTGACGGGTCGGTGAAGGCCGGGCCACGCCAGATGGGCTGGCCGGCCTGGTGGAGGATGCGGCTGCGCGAAGTCCCAGCCATTCCGTATGACTGGGTGTTGGCGCTCACCAAGCGCCGCGGCCTCCGCGATCAGATCGGATCTACGCTGTAGTAGCGTTCGGTCTGTTCGCTCCAGGCATAGGCCGTGTCGTTGAGCTGATCGCGATCATAGGCCGGGCCGCCCTTCAGCTTATCTTTTGTAATATCAGCTAGATATCCGCTGGTCTTCTCATCGAATTTCAGGGCGCGCCAGGGAACGGGGTAGTACTTTCCGGCCGCCTTCAGCAAGCCGCCGAGTTCCACGATGACAAACCGCGCATGGCCGGTGTCGCGTTCCAAGAACACCTCGCGAATTGTCCCAAGCTTGCGGCCCGAGGTGTCCTTCAAGGCGGTCCCCAGCAGGTTGGCGCTGCGGATCATCAGGCTGTCTGGATTCATGGATTTTCTCCCGCTCCGGGTTTGAACGCCCAGCTCTACCATTCGATCCTCATAGGCGCAGAAGTTGCGCCGTGGCGGGAAATTCTCAGCCGTGTGTCGGAACGGGCGTTCGTCAAACATCCTCTGGTCGGAATTCCCGTGGTTCGACGAAAGCCGGAGACACTATCCGCTATGGCGACGCCGGGACCTGGGCCGAGGGGCGGGGTGATGAGCGCTTCCGCCGATGGCGGCATGCCTGGCCAGTGCGGCTGGCTAAGGGACAAGTACGGCCTCGCGTGGCAGGTCGTGCCGTCGGAGCTAGGCGCCCTGATCTAGCCAAGGCCAATCGGGCCATGACGGCGATGCTGCGGATGACCAAGATCGATCTTGGCGAACCGCGGCAGGCGCACGCCGGCTAGCCGCTGTTGCGCAGTCCCGCGGCGATGCCGTTGATGGTCAGGTGGATGCCTTCACGCACCGCTTCATCGGTGTCGCCGGCCCGCCGCCGGCGGATCAGTTCGATCTGCAGGTGATTCAACGGGTCGATATAGGGCAGGCGGGTACGCAGAGCCTCGGCCAGTTCGGTGTGCCGATCTAACAGGGCGCTTTGTCCACTGATCGCCAGGAGGGCGTTCGCGGTCTTGTCCCACTCAGCGCTGATGCGGCCGAAGATCGAGGCCGCGAGCGACTTGTCCTCCACCAGGTCGGCGTAGCGGCGCGCGATGTTTATGTCGGCCTTGGCCAGCACCATCTCCATGTTGGCCAAGGTGGTGGCGAAGAACGGCCAGGACTCGTGCAACTCGTTGAGTTCGGCGAGGGAGACGCCGGACTTCTCGACCGCCGAGCCGAAGCCGTACCAGCCGGGCAGCATGGTTCGCGACTGCGACCAGGAGAACACCCAGGGAATGGCTCGTAGTCCCTCGATGCTGCGGGTCGGTTGGCGAGAGGCGGGCCGACTGCCGATGTTCAGTTCGACGATCTCGGTCAAGGGCGTCGAGGCATAGAAGTAGTCCACGAAGCCGGGCGTCTCGTAGACGAGGTTGCGATAGCCCTCCATCGAGGCCTGGGACAAACGCGAGAGCGTCGGGCCATGGCGCTTGGCCAGTTCGTGGTCGGCGGACTTGCCAAGCGAGGCGAGCACCACGCCGGCGGTGATGGTCTCCAGGCTTTGCCGGGCCAGCAGCGGGTCGGCGTACTTGTTGGCGACCACTTCGCCCTGTTCGGTGATGCGGATGCGGCCGCGCACGGTGCCTTCGGGCTGGGCGAGCAGGGCCTCGTAGCTGGAGCCGCCGCCGCGGCCGACGGTGCCGCCGCGGCCGTGGAACAGCTGCAGCCGTAGCCCAGCCTCGTCGGTGACCTTGAGCAGGGCGGTCGAGGCCTGGTGCAACTCCCAGGTCGAGGTGAGGTAGCTGCCGTCCTTGTTGCTGTCAGAGTAGCCGATCATCACCTCCTGCAGCCGGCCCTCGGCCAGCAGGCGTCTGATCAGCGGCAGATCGAGATAGGCGCCCATGGTCTGGGGCGCGGCGCGCAGGTCGGGGATGGTCTCGAACAGCGGCTCGGCGAACACCTCGGTGGTGGGTGTCTCGCCTGGATGGAAGAGGCCGACCTCCTTGAGCAGGATGTAGACCTCGAGCAGATCGGAGACCGAGGTGGTGTTGGAGACGATATAGGCTCGGATCGCCTCGGCGCCGTAGCGACGACGAGACTCCGCCGCCGCGCTCAGCACCGCGTATTCGCGCCGCGTCTCCTCGCCGTATTCGGCATAGGGCGAATAGAGCAGCCGGCCGTGGGCCAGTTCCGATAGCAGCAGCTCGCAGCGCGCCGCTTCGTCCAGAGCCTCGTAGTCGGCGCAGACACCGGCGATGGCCATCAGCTCGGCGATGGTGCGGGCGTGGACCGCCGAGTTCTGGCGCAGGTCGAGCGTCGCCAGGTGGAAGCCGAAGATGTCGACGGCGCGGATCAGGTCGGGCAGGGGGCCGGCGGCGAAGATCTCGCCCTGGCTCTCGATCAGGGCGTCGAGGATGACCTG
This sequence comes from Phenylobacterium sp., assembly GCF_030654915.1. Lineage (GTDB taxonomy): Bacteria > Pseudomonadota > Alphaproteobacteria > Caulobacterales > Caulobacteraceae > Phenylobacterium. The sequence goes on from NZ_JAURWM010000291.1 coordinate 13,736, forward strand.
GAGGTCGGCCTTCAAGGCCTTGGCGTCGGGATAGGGCTCGGCGATCAGGGTGGCGGGCCGGGGCGGGGCCTCGCCGGTCAGCAAAGGATATGTGGCCGCCAGCCGGGCGTAGATCCCGCGGAGGGCTCGGCGGTAGGGCTCGTCCAGCCGATGGGGCGAGGCGTCCCCGGAGCGGTCGGCCAGGGCCTTCAGCGCTGGCGTCACCTCAGCCAACTCGCTGGAGATCGACAGTTCGGCGCCCAGGGCGTGTATGCGTTCCAGATAGGCCTGGAGCGCGGCCTGGGACTGGCGGGCGAAGGCTTGGCGCTGGACGGCGTCGGTGACGAACGGGTTGCCGTCGCGGTCGCCGCCGACCCACGAGCCGATCCGCAGGAAGCTCGGCAGCTCGGTCTGAAGCTGTCGGCCCCAATGGGCGTAGAGCCGGGGGAGTTCGGACAGGAAGCTGCGCTCGAAATAGGAGACGGCGGTCTCGATCTCGTCGACGACGCCCAGGCGCACGCCGCGTAACAGCCGGGTGCGCCAGAAGATCGCCACCTCGCGCAGCAACTGGGTCTCCAGCGTCTGGCGCGCGGCGTCGGTCGGCGCCTTTTCCCAGGCCGCGAAGGCCGTGGCGATGGCGCCGGCGCGGTCGAGCACGCTCTTGCGGCGAACCTCGGTCGGGTGGGCGGTGATCACTGGCTCGATCAGGCCGCGGGCCAGCAGCTTCGCCACCGCCTCGGGGCCGACGCCGTCGGCCGCCAGGGCGCGCAGGCTGCCGGCCAGCGTGTCGGCGCGGGCGTCGCCGTCCTGCATCTTGTCGCGCTGGATGCTGTCTTCAGCGATGTTGGTGATCTGCAGGAAGCAGGCGAACGAGTGAGCGAAGCGCACGGTTTCGTGCAGGTCGAGGCTGCGCAGCCGCTCTTCCAACAGGGCGGCGTTGGCCGCGCCGCCCTCACGGTGGAAGGCCACCGAGGTCTGGCGGATGTCCTCGATGCGGTTGAACAGTCCCTCGCCGTCCTGGGACTTGATGACGTCGCCCAGCACCCTGCCGAGGAAACGCACCTTGGCGCGGAGTTCCGAGGGCGCTGACTTCACAACTCGATCTGGCACTGGTGGGTCCGCCTAGCTTGCCGGGTACCGGCGTTTTCTACAGCCCCACGGGCGCGCCGTCGCCCATGACCTTTGTCGTCTCGAGGGCTTGAACGCCCAGGGCGTTGGCGCGGGCGATGTCGCCGAGCGCGACGGCCGAGGGCTTGATCCGTCGCTGCTGCGTGGTCCGGTCAACGCCGATCAGCCCGAACTTCGGACCATAACCCGCCGCCCATTCGTAGTTGTCGAGCAGCGACCAATAGAAGTAACCGCGAACGTCCACGCCTTCGGCGATCGCGCCATGCAGTTCGCTCAGGGCCTCCTGGACGAAGGCCCCGCGACGAGCATCGTCCTCGCCGGCCCAACCGTTCTCTGTCACCAGGATCGGCGTGTGGGTGCGTTCCCAGACGAAGCGGCAGGTGGCGGCCAGGGCCTGGGGTCGGTCCTCATAGCCCATCACCGTGCGCGGATGACCGTCTTCGGGGCCAGAGCTGCCGTCGCGCTTGGAGACTACGCGCGAATAGGTCTGCACGCCGATGAAGTCGTCGCCTTTCACGGCGTCCAGGCAGACCCCGTAGAAGTCGTCGCGCCGTTGGTCGCGCAGCGCCTCGGCGCCGGGCTCGGCCTGCTCGTCCTGGACGGCGAAGGTGACGCCGACCTGGATTTCCGGCCGGACGGACTTGATCGCGTCGCGGCCCTTGGCGTGGGCGGTGAGGCCCTGGTTCAGGATGACGTCACGCGGGGTGTAGAGGAAGAAGCTGTCGATGGGACCGTGCAACACCGCCTCGGCCGCCGCGATGCGGGCCAGGGCTCTCTCCGAAGTCATCCGCGCCATCAGCGGCTCGCGGATGAACAGGGGCAGGTTCAACTCGTTGATGGTGCAGGCGGTGTCGAAGCCGCGCAAGCGGCGCGTCGCGTGCTCGCAGAAGCGGGCGAAGCGGTCCGGGAAGGCTGGGTTGGTCATGCCCCCTTGGCGGGCCAGCCACAGCGGCAAGGTGAAGTGGTGGTAGGTCAAGACCGGCGCGAGGCCTCGGCTCAGACAGGCGTCGATGCAGCGTTGATAGTGGTCGAGGGCGGCTTGGGAAAAGACCCCGTCCGCAGGCTCGATCCGCGCCCATTCGATTGAGAACCGGTAGGCTTGAAGCCCCAGCCCCGCGAGGATCGCCATGTCGTCGCCGAAGCGGTGGTACTGGTCGACGGCGTCTCCCGAGGGTTCGCGAAACAGGGACGGCGAAGCGTGTTCCAGCGCCCAGCAGTCGGAATTGACGTTGCCGCCCTCTACCTGATGGGCGGCGGTGGCCGCGCCCCAGACGAACCCCCTGGGAAAGCTTTTCGCGCCGTCAATCATTCCGCCCACTCCGTTTGTGGGCGGGAGAATGCGCACAGGCTTCGGCGGCGTCTAGGAGGTGGTTCCATTCCCAGCTCGTCATGCCCGGGCTCTTGTCCCGGGCATCCATACGCACCGATGGTTCAGAGCGATTGGCGGTCACGGAGTCTATGGATGGCCGGCTCCAGAGGCCGGCCATGACGAGCCGGTGGGGAGGGGGCGTTCCTTAGGCGGCGACAAAGGATGGGAACGGCTCGCGCCAGGCGGGCAGGGCGTTGAGGCGCTCATGCCACCGTTGCAGCTCGGGAAAATCGCCAACGGGGATCTTGGCGTCCTGGGCGTAGGGCAGGGACACAGCCAGGGCGAAGTCGGCGACTGTCAGTCCGTCGCCGACCACATATTGGCGGCCCTTCAGGTGCGAGTTCAGAACCTCGGCGAACTTCCGGAAATTGCCGGTCGCTTCCTCGACGGCGGCGGGATCTGGCGGACCGATGTCGAACTTGGCCTTTATCAGGTGCTCGAAATAGAGCGTCCCAGCGTAGTGGGTAAAATGAGTCAGATCCCAACTCAGCCATCGCAGGACCTCGATCTGTCGGCCGTCCTGCGGCCAAAGGTCGGAGCCGGCCTTTTGGGCCAGATAGGCCATGATGGCGTTCGATTCCCACACGACGTGATCGTCGTCGGCGAGGACGGGAACCTTGCCGTTGGGGTTGAGAGCCAGGAACGCCGGGCTCTGCTGCTCACCCTTGCCCAGGTCGATGTGCACGTACTCGATGGGCGCGTTCAAATGGCGGGCGACGGCGCAGGCCTTCCGGGGATTCAGGACCTCGGAATAGTAGAGTTTCATCACGATATCCTTCTCCTTGGGGCGTCAGGCGAGTAGGCGCTCCAGCTTGTCGAGAGACTCGGTCCACCCGCCGTTGTGGCTGTCGCGGGTGGGTTCATCGAAGAACTGTTCGTGCAGCAGGGTAAGCTCGACGCCCTCGCCGACAGGGTGGAAGGAGACGGTCACCAGGCTCTCCCGCTCAGGCATGCTGACCCAGGCCCAGCTGAAGACCAGCTTCCGCTCCGGCTCGACCTCGCGATAGACGCCGCTGACGTCGTGGATCTCGCCGCTTTCGATCTCGCGCATGACCACCCGGAACTTGCCGCCGACCCGGACATCGGTCTCGGCGCTGACGATGTGGGTGTGGTGGGGGCCAAACCATTGGGCCATGATCTTGGGATCTGTCCAGGCGGCGTAGACGCTGGCGGGCGTGGCCTTCAGCTGGCGGACGAGGGTGAGGCTCGGCTTGGTGGCGAGCGCGGTCATGGCTTTGGCTCCACGAGATCGGCGAGGCGGTCGAGGCTTTGCGTCCAGAAGCGTTGGTGGCGGTCCAGCCACTCCATCGCCGCCTTCATCGGCTCGGCGTTGAGTTGGCAATCGACCGTGCGGCCGGTCTTGCGGCGGGTCACCAGGCCAGCGTCGATCAGCACGTCCAGGTGCTTCATCACCGCGGGCAACGACATCGGCAACGGGCGGGCGAGATCGCTGACGGACAGAGTCGGCTCGGCCACCAGGCGCGCGATCAGGGCGCGCCGGGTCGGATCGGACAGGGCCGCGAAGGTGCGGTCGAGCGTATCGGGTTCAAACTTAACCATTAAGTTAAGTGTTGATCCGATGACGCTGGTTGTCAATCGGCAGGTCGCTGGCGGCCCGCTCGGTTTTTCACTTATCAATGATTACTTGGCGGAGCTTCGGCGGCGTAGCATGATGCCGAACAACTGTTTGACGGGCGATCCGGCGAAGTTCGGAGCCCAGGCGAGGAATACCTAGTGGCGGTCGAGCACTTTGACGTCCTGATCGTAGGCGCTGGCCTCTCAGGCATTGGCGCGGGCTACCACCTGCAGGCCAATTCGCCGGACAGGACCTATGCGATCCTCGAAGGCCGCGGGGCCATCGGCGGCACCTGGGACCTGTTTCGCTACCCGGGCATCCGCTCGGACAGCGACA
>NZ_JAURWM010000295.1 GCF_030654915.1 Phenylobacterium sp.
GCACGTCGCCGTCGTAGTTCTTGCACGCCCAGACAAAACCGCCGGACCACTTGAGCGCCGAGGCGACCATGTCGTCGATCAGACGGTGTTCGTAGACGATCCCGGCTTCCTTGAACTTGTCCGCGTATTCTGCGGCGAAGACCGCGGCGAAGATATCCTTGAAGCGGCCGTCATAGGCCTTGAGGATCGTGTTCTTGGTCGAGAGGTAGACCGGGTACTTCCGCTGCAGGCCGTAGTTCAGGCAGGCGTGGGCGAACTCGCGGATCGAGTCGTCCAGGTTGTACATGCCCATGGCGATCCCGGCGCCGGGGAACTCGAACACTTCATGCTCGACGGTGTCGCCGTTCTCGCCTTCCCACTTGATGGTCAGGCGGCCCTTGCCGGGCACCAGGAAGTCTGTGGCCTTGTACTGGTCGGCGAAGGCGTGGCGGCCGACGATGATCGGCTGGGTCCAGCCCGGGATCAGGCGCGGCACGTTCTTGCAAATGATCGGTTCGCGGAAGACCACGCCACCGAGGATGTTGCGGATGGTGCCGTTCGGCGACTTCCACATCTTCTTTAGGCCGAATTCCTCGACCCGGGCCTCGTCGGGGGTGATGGTCGCGCACTTCACGCCCACGCCATGGCGCTGAATCGCCTCGGCCGCGTCGGTGGTGACCTTGTCGTCGGTGGCGTCGCGGTGCTCGATCCCCAGGTCGTAATAATCCAGATCGATATCCAGATGCGGGAAGATCAGCTTGTCCTTGATCCACTTCCAGATGATGCGGGTCATCTCGTCCCCATCGATATCGACGACGGGGTTGGCGACTTTGATCTTGGCCATAAGGGCAGAGCGCTCCGGGGGCGTAACGAAGGAGGTTTGTTGGCCGTATACTAGGAGCCGGCCGTGACGCAAAGGGGAGGCGGGTGTCTTATCGAACCCCGCGAACGATCGCGCGGGCGACGTCAGCGTGGATTTTCTCTCGCCCGGGGGCGTCAAGCGTAGCTGCCTTAAGGAATACGGCGACGGCGTAGCGCCGGCCGTCGGGCAGGGTGACGATGCCGATATCGTTGGTCGCCGGGTTGACGCCCAGATCTGTGCGCGCGGCGCCGGTCTTATGGGCGAAGACCGAGCCTGGCGGGAAGCCGGCCTTCAAACGGTCGGCGCCGGTCGTCGTCTCGGTCATGATCTTCATCAAGAGCGCGCGGGATGTTGGCGACAGAAGCTCTTCCTCCTGCAGCGCATGGAAGAAGGTGAGCATTCCACGCGGGCTGGCGGTGTCGCGGTCGTCGGCGAGGTAGGCGTTCATCGCCGCCAGGCGGGTGGCCGGCGGCAGGCGGTCCCTGGCGGCCCTGAAGGCCTCGTCGCCCTTCCAGGCGATTCGGAAGGATCCCAGTCCGACGCTGTCGGGCTGCAATTCGCGTTCGTAGCGGTCGATCCGGATTTCGCTCACATGGTTGTCGTTGAGCCAGGCGGTCACCGCGCCCGGCCCGCCGATCAGCTTCATCAGGACGTCGGCGGCGGTGTTGTCGGATCCGCCCACGGCGGCGACCAGCAGTTCGCGCACCGTATAGTCACGCCTCTGGGGCCAAGCGTCGGCGATGGGGCTGTGGGCGGGCGAGATGTCCTCTTCGTCGATGGTGATGACCTGGTCCAGGTCGACCCGTCCGGCGTCCACCTCGTTCAGGACCGCCGCGCCCAGCGGCGCCTTGAAAACGCTTTGCATCGGAAAGCGCAGGTCGCCGTTGAACAGCCAGGTCTCGCCGCTTTCCAGGTTCGTGAGGCTGACGCCCAGGACGCCGGGGCGCGCCCGGTCGGCGATGGCCCCGACCTCCCGGTCCAGCAGAGCCATGTCCAGGCGCGGCGTGTCCGAGGCCGTTTGCCGCATGGGTCTGTCGCAACCGGCCAACAGCAGCAGGGCGGCGGCCAGGAGAGTGGGAAAGCGCATGACGGATGTTCCTGGCTCTTGCATTGGCGGGCCTGCGGACTTCAAAACGCGGCATGGAAACCGCCGCTCCGCCCTGCATTATCCTGAACGTGCCGCAATTGGCCCAGAACATCGGCGCCGTCGCGCGGGTGATGGCCAATTTCGGCCTGTCTGATCTGCGCATGGTCAGCCCGCGCGACGGCTGGCCGCAAGAGCATGCCTGGGCGGCCGCGTCGGGCGCCGAGTGGCCTCTGGACAACGCCCGGATCTATGAGCGGGTCGAGGACGCCATCGCCGACCTGCATCTGGTCTATGCGACCACCGCGCGGCCGCGCGAGCTGCAACTGCCGATCCTGACCCCGCGCGAAGCGGCCGCCAACCTGTCGCACGAGGTCGCCGAGGGGCGATCCGTCGGCCTGTTGTTCGGCGGCGAGCGCGCGGGGCTGGAGACCGCCGACATCGCGCTCTGCCAGGCGGTGGTCACCCTGCCGATCGATCCGCGCTTCCGGTCGCTGAACCTGGCCCAGGCCGTGGCGATCAACGCCTATGAGTGGCGGATGACGGTGGAGGCCGGCGCGCCGCCGATCTTCCGTGAAGGGCCGCCGCCCGCCGACGCAGCCGCGATGCTTGGCCTCTATGAACACTTCGAGCGCGAGCTCGATGCGGCAGGCTTCTTCCATCCACCGGAGAAGAAGCCGTCGATGATGCAGAACCTGCGCTCGGCGCTCGGCCGCGCCCGGTTCTCCGACCAGGAGGTCCGAACCTTCCGCGGCGTGGTGACCGCGCTATCTAAGGGGCGGGGCCGGGTGCTCGACCGATTGGCCCAGCAGAAGACCGAGAAGGACTAGCCGTGACCCTCCGCGCCCAGCTCGACGCCCTGCCGATCCCGATCCTCCAGGCCCCGATGGTGGGCGCCTCGTCGTTCGAGATGGCGCTGGCGGTGTCGAAGGCGGGCGGTATGGGACATCTGGCGGGCGGCGCCATGGCGCCCGAGGCTATCGAGAGCGCGGTCGCGGCGATGCGGGCGCGGACCGACGCGCCGTTCGGCGTGAACCTGCTGATGGCGCCGCGCGCCCAGCCCGACGCCGCCGAGGTGGACCGTGCGCTGGCGCGCTTGGCTCCCTGGTACGCCGAGCTGGGCGAGCTCTTGCCGGCTCATCCCAATGAGTTCGCGCCGGACTTCGAAAGCCAACTGGCCGCCGTGGTGCGAGCCGCGCCACCGGTCGTCTCCTTCACCTTTGGCATACTGACCGCTGACCAGATCGATGCGCTGCACGACGCCGGTACTCAGGTTGTCGGAACGGCGACAAGCGTCGCCGAGGCGCGCGCCTGGGCCGAGGTTGGCGCGGACGGCATCTGCGCCCAGGGCTTTGAGGCCGGCGGTCACCGCGGCCATTTCCTGGCCGAGATCGAGGCCAGCCTGGTCGGGACCATGGCGCTGACCACTCTGATCGGCGCGGCGGTGGATCTGCCGGTCATCGCGGCCGGCGGGATCATGGATGGACGCGGCGTCGCCGCGGCCCTGGCTCTGGGGGCCTCGGCGGTCCAGATGGGCACGGCCTTCCTGCTCGCCGATCAGGCTAGCGTCAGCGCGCCGTGGCGACGGTCGATCCAGAGCGTCGGCGATGAGCCGACCCGTCTGACGCGCGCCTTCACCGGGCGCTTCGCGCGCGGCATCGACAACCGCTTCATGCGTGACCTGCGGGCGGTGGAGACCGAGGTTCCGGCCTATCCGGTGCAGAACCGGCTGACCCAGGCGCTGCGGGCGGCGGCCTCGAAAGCCGATAATCCCGACATGGTGTCGTTGTGGGCGGGGCAGGGCGTCGGCCTGGCCCGGCCTGGCGAGGCGGGAGACATGATCCAGGCCTGGTGGCGCGAAGCCCAGGAAGCCTCGGCAGCTCTGCAGGCCCGCGTCAGCCGCTGACCGGGCCGTGGCCTGCTGGCGAACCGCCGGCCGCCAAGCTAAGGTGCGGCCAAGGTAAAGCTTGAGGCCCTCTCAAATGAAGAAGCTCGTCCTGGCGATGGCTGCGTTCGCCGCCCTGACCACCCCCGCGCTAGGCCAGACCGTGGCGTGCCGCACCGAGGCTGGCCGCTCGATCTGCCACGATGTTTACGGGAATGTCGTCACCGCAACGCGCAACGCGCTGGGCGAGACCACCTGGACCGACCAGTACGGCGAGCAGGTCACGGTGCGTCGCGACGCCATGGGCGCCACCACCACCAAGTATGACGACGGCTCCAGCATCTCGACTCGCCGCGACGCGATGGGCGGGACGGTGGTGCGCGACGAGAAGGGCAATACGCTTCGCTGCCGGGTCGACGCCATGGGCAAGAGCCGCTGCCGCTGAGCGGCCTCGCAATTGACTCTGAAGGCTCCTGCCGTCATACACCGCCCCTTCGCGCCGCCGGGCTTGCCCTTCGGCCGCGATGTTTATGACGGGTGACTTGAAGGCCGCCGTTGAGATCGCGCTTCCACTAGCGGAGGCGCCGGCCCAGGTCGAAGTAGAAAGAAACGATCATGTCGAAGCGTCACTCGGCGAAGTATAAAATTGACCGCCGGATGGGCGAGAACATCTGGGGCCGCCCGAAGTCCCCGGTCAATCAACGCTCGTACGGCCCTGGCCAGCATGGCCAACGCCGCAAGCAAAAGGTTTCGGACTTCGGTCTCCAGCTCCGCGCCAAGCAGAAGCTGAAGGGCTACTACGGTAACCTGACCGAGAAGCAATTCGCCCGCACCTACACCGAAGCCGCGCGCCGCAAGGGCAACACGGCCGAGAACCTGATCGGTCTGCTGGAAAGCCGCCTGGACGCCGTCGTCTACCGCGCCAAGTTCGTGCCGACCGTGTTCGCCGCCCGTCAGTTCGTGAACCACGGCCACGTGCTGGTGAACGGTAAGCGCGTCAACATCGCTTCGTACCGCGTGAAGGCCGGCGACATCGTCTCCGTCCGTGAGCGTTCGAAGAACATGGCCCTGGTGCTGGAAGCCCTGCAATCGGGCGAACGCGACACCCCGGACTACGTCGAAGTCGACGCCAAGGCGATGACCGCGAAGTTCATCCGCGCCCCTGAATTCTCCGAGGTCCCGTACCCGGTGAAGATGGAGCCCAGCCTGGTTATCGAATTCTACGCGTCCTAATCGGCGCACTGAAACCAGAGCGATTTGCGAAGGCCCCGGAGCGATCCGGGGCCTTTTGCTTTGAGCGGTTGTGTGGCCGAGTACGGTGATGAATCGACGCCTGTTGCTCATAGCCAGCCTGGCCCTGCTGGCCGGTTGCGCCACCGCTCCACCGCCGGTCCTGACGACGGCGCAGGCTGCTCATCCTGAACTTGAGGCGGTCTATTCGGCCGTGGCTGGGCGCGAAGGCCTGACCCTGGAGGTCACCTCGGGCGGCTGCACGGAAAAGGCCGATTTCGTCTTCTATGTCGAACGAAGCGGTGAGACCGTGACGCTGTCCTTCGCTCGCAAACGGCTGGACCCTTGCCGGTCTTTGGTCGCGGCGAAGAAGGCGATCAGCTTCACCTGGGCGGAGCTGGGGCTTGAGCCGCACCGACCGGTCTTCCTTCTCAATCCCCTGACGGCGTGGGTGCGTTAGAGCCGCCCTGACGTCGCCCTAGGGTATCAACCCGATATGGGCCTTGTGTCGCTGCGATGCGAAGTTTCGCGCGGCGGTGGTCTGGATTGCGGTGCGTCGCGCGTCGCCAGCGAGAGTGCATCGGACGGCCGCAAGCCACCCCTCCGCCGCAGCAGTCAGCGACTGCTTCGCGTAGCAACCGCGGGCGCCTCCCTAGCCCGCCAAATTGGCGATAAACATGTCTCTCAAATTCATGCTTGTGACGGCTGGCTGCGCCAGCTTGCTGGTCCCGGCTTCCGCCTTGGCTCAAGACTACGACTGGACCGGCCTCTATGTCGGCGCCAACGCCGGCGCCTCCTGGGGCGACACCTCGCTCCAAAGCCGAGTCGAGCAGGGCGGCGGGATCGTAATCATCCCCCCGGCCGAGCGCGACCTGATCAACGCCGACCTTGCGAGTGACGACAACAAGACCGGCTTCACCGGCGGCGTGCAGGGCGGCTACAACTTCCAATCTGGCAGTTGGGTCTTCGGGCTTGAGACTGATATCGGCTGGATGGATATCGGCCAGAGCCGCTCCAAGACTTACCAATCACCGCTGACGATCAACCCGCCGATCGCCCTCACGGTTCGGCAGAAGGTCGGCACCGACTGGGTCTGGACGCTGCGGCCGCGCATCGGCTACGCCAGCGGACCCTATATGATCTACGGCACCGCCGGGCTGGCGTCCTCTAGGATCTCGGTGGAGGCGAGCTTCGCCGATAGCCGTATCCCGCCGAACTCGGGGAACTTCAGCGAGAGCGACACCAAGTTCGGGTGGGCGGCCGGGATCGGCGGCGCCTACGCGGTCAACGAGAACTGGTCGGTGCGCGGCGAGTGGCTCTACACCGACTTTGGCAAGGTCAGGAATACGTGGGTGACGCCCGCCGGCTACGCCGCCTTCACGACCGAGGCCGACACCCGCGCCAACCTCCTGCGGGTCGGCGTGGACTACAAGTTCTGATGCGTCTGGCCGGCTGGCGCGCGCGCCAGCCGGCCTAGATGCGTCCGGTCGGGTCGCCGAGCTCGAGGCGATGGGCTTGGGCGGCCAGTCGCTAGGGGCCGCTAGATGAACCGCGCGACGATGTCGGGGGTGACGCGCTTGGGACGGCCGGTGGCCTGCTCGATCATGCACCAGACGGTGCGGGCCTGGGCGCACATGGCGCCGTCCGGGCCGTCGATCCGCACGAAGCGGTCGAAGCGCGGTCCCTCGGGGGTCTCGGCGACCCATGTGCGGGCTGTGGCCGTCTCGCCCGGCATCAGGGCGCGGCGATAGTCGATCTCGTGGCGAAGGACGATCCACGCCCACCTCGACTGTTCTTCAGCCGGCTGGCGATCGTTCCAGTGTGAGGTGGCCATGTCCTGGATCCACCGCACATAGACCACATTGTTCACGTGGCCGTTCGCGTCGATGTCGTCTAGGGCGGGGGTGAAGGTCCGGCTGAAAACCTGGCGGCCGATTGGGGGCTCTAGGAGTTTGGTCATGTTCGCCCCTCAAAGCGGCCTGCGTCCCGCGCCCTTACTCATGGATCAGGCGGCGACTGTAATTTACGCGGGGGGACCGTCCCAACGCCAGGTCCGGACGCAAAACAGCCCGCTCGATGAAGCAGGCTGCTTGCCGAAATGACATCGTGGGTGGCCCAGGCCGCCAAAAGTGCGCCCCGGCGCTCGGCCGGGGGCGGGATCGGCCGACTCAGGCAGTTAGCAGGCCTTGTTCGACCAGGAGGGTCTTGAGTTCGCCCGACTGGAACATCTCGCGGATGATGTCGGAGCCGCCGACGAATTCGCCCTTCACGTAGAGCTGCGGGATGGTCGGCCAGTCGCTGTAGGTCTTGATGCCTTCGCGGATGGCGTCGTTCTGCAGAACGTCGACGCCCACGAAGTCCGCGCCCAGATGATCGAGGATCTGCACGACGACGGCGGAGAAGCCGCAGCGGGGTTCTTCCGGGACGCCCTTCATGAACAGCACGACCGGATTTTCGGTCACGGCGTTGGCGATGAAGTCGTGGACGGGGTTGGCGGTCGTGGTGTCGGTCATGACTGTGGCCTTTGCGGCGAAGAATTCAGCCCAGAGCTAGGGAGCCGGCGGCTCCGGGTCAAGCGCTGGCCGCGTCAGGCGCGGCGCTGGGCCGCGACTTGGCCGAACCTGGCCATCTCGATCTGGGCCGCGACGCTGGTCGGAAGGTCCTTGTCGCAGACCGCGGCCAGCCGTTCGACCGCGTCGGCGCGCCAGGCGGTGACCTGCACAGTGGCGAAGGCGGGCTCGGTCAAGGCGTAGGCCAGGCAGATGTCTTCGTTCGTCCAGCCGGCGGTGTCTTGCAGGAAGCCGTATCCGCCCATGCCGGCCAGCGGCTCGGCCCGGCGAACGCCGAGCAGGCCGCGGCGCGGAACCCGATCACCCTCAGTGCGAGCGCCGCCGGCGCTGGGAAGGGTGGTCGGGAAGGGATCGCAGGCCAGCAACGTCATGTTGGCGGCCGAGGCGTCGCGAATGCGGCGGCGCGCCTGCCAGTCGGACACCAGGCTGAACGGCGTGACCAGTACGTCGAACAGGTCGTTGCTGATGCAGTCGTCCACCACCGGGCCGTCCCCGACTACCCCGATCTGCAGGCAGACCCCGCTGTTCTTCAGATCGGCGAGATAGGTGCGCGCGTCTGGGGTCAGGGTCTCCACCGCCGCCTCGTCCATCATCAGGACGTCGAGATATCCAGCGCGGGTCCGCTGTAGGGCACCGCGCACGCTCTCGGCGATGTCGCGGGCGGTCATCTTGCCGGCCGCCGTGCCGCGCAGTCGCCAGCCCAGGAAGATCAGCCGGCGCTCGACGGCGCTGAGCGCCTCGCCGACGCCCATGGCCAGCACGTCGGAGCCGGCGGTCAGTTCGAAGCTGTTGACGCCGTTTTCCATGGCGCAGAAGGCCAGGGTTCGCCATGCGCCCGGCGAGTTCATGTTCGGCGCTTCATGCAACAACAGGCTGATGGCGGAGACCGCCTTGCCCGTTGCGCCGAAGGGTCGATAGCGCATGAGGCGCTCTTAGGCCGGAACCGATGTTTCGAGGGCAAGGGCGTGGAGTTCGCCGCCCACCTTGCCCTTGAGCGCGCTGTAAACCAGTTGGTGCTGCTTCACCCGCGAAAGGCCGGTGAAGGCTGGGGAGACGATCCGCGCCCGATAGTGATCGCCGTCGCCGGCCAGATCATCGATGGCGATCTGGGCGTCCGGAAACGCCTCGCGAAGGTTCGCCTCCAAGTCGGCGATGGTCATGGGCATGTGAAGAACTCCACTCGAAGAATCTTTCTGGATTATAAACCTTAACAACCGCTGGATTGAGGGCTGGTTCGACGCCGCGAGTTTTCGCGATCTCGTCGGCCGCGATCAGCGCGTCAGGTTGCATTGGCATGGTGACTTCCGAAACACCGCCTTCGCGGCGGCGGATAGAGGCTTGGTCTTCGCGGAACAACCAAATAGCAGCTGCTCCGCAGCGGCCCTCCCTAGCGCCGAGAACGCAATATGCCGTGAGACTTGGTCCGGCTGCGCGCTAAGCTTACGGCTCGGAGGGGAGCCGCCATGTCGATGTACCACGAGGGCCAGCGCGGTCTGCAGGACGAGTTCGCGAGTCGCGCCCTGGCCGATCGCCTCGAACAGACGCTGCGCCACGATCACTTCACCGACCGCGACGCGACCTTTATCGCCGCGCAGAGCTTCTTCTTCCTGGCGACGGCGGACGATCTGGGGCGACCCGATTGCTCGTTCAAGGGCGGTCCGGTCGGGTTCGCGCGGGTGACCGCGCCTGATACGCTGATCTTCCCCGACTACGACGGCAACGGCATGTTCAAGAGCCTGGGTAACATGGTGGTCAATCCGCAGGTCGGCTTGCTGTTCATGAGCATGGACGAGAAGCCCCAACGCTTGCGCGTCAACGGGACGGCGCAGATTCTGCGAGGCGACCCGGCCATGGCCCAGATCCCGGGCGCGCAATTGCTGATCAAGGTGACGCCGCGTGACATCTTCCCCAACTGCCCGCGCTACATTCCGACGATGAGCGCGGAGACGCCCTCGGTCTATGCGTCGGAGGCCGGCAAGCCGGCGCTTGAGCCGGACTGGAAGGCGTTTCCGATCTTCGCCGACGTGGTTCCCCCACGTCGGACCTGACCTCTGACGAGATCAGGTCCGGAGCAGGCGTCAGTCGACGATGGCCGAATAGATCAGGCTCTTGAGCTGGCCGCGGAAGTTGAAGGTTCCCGACGGCATGAGCTGGGTCATGAACACCATGGTCAGGTCCTCCTTCGGATCGACCAGGAAGATGGTCGAGGCCGCGCCGCCCCAGTAGTAGTCGCCGGCGCCGAGCGACCCGGTCGACACCTCGTCCATGGTCGAGGCGAAGCCGAGGCCAAAGCCGACACCTTCGTTGGAGGTCTCCGAGAAGGAACCGACCGCCATCTGGGTGAGATCCTTGCCCCCGGCCAGATGGTTCATGTGCATCATCGCAAGCGTGCGGGGACCGATGACGCGGTGGCCGTCCAGTTCGCCGCCGCGGCGCAGCATCTCGCAGAACTTCATGTAGTCGGCGGTAGTGCCGGTCAGGCCGCCGCCTCCGGACTTGAAGCCAGGGTCCTTGGTGAAGGCGCTGGTGGCCGGATCGTCGATCAGCTTCAGCTTCTTGTCCGGTCCGCGCTGATAGTTGGCGCAGAAGCGGTCGATCTTGTCGGGGGCGACGAAGAACGAGGTGTCGTTCATGCCGAGCGGCCCGAAAATCTCGTCCTGGAGATACTGGGCGAAGGGTTTGCCGGAGATGATCTCGACCAGGGCGCCGCAGATGTCGGTCGAGAGCGAGTACATCCAGCGCTCGCCCGGCTGGTAGACGAGAGGAACCTTGCCCAGCTTGTCGAGGAAGCCCTCCATGGTGTCGGCGCTGCCGGCGCTTCGAATCTTCAGTTCGCGATAGATATTATCGACCGGGTGCTGGACGCCGACGCCGGGCAGGCCGCCGCCGTAGGTGAAGCCGCCGGTGTGGCTGAGCACGTCGCGGAACGAGACCGGGCGCTTCGGGGCCTCGGTGACCATATCCTCGCCCTCGCCCGAGACCCACACGCGGTGGTTCTTCCATGACGGGACGTAGCGGCTGACTGGGTCGTTGAGTTGGAAATAGCCCTTTTCGTAGAGGGTCATCAGCGCGATCGAGGTGATCGGCTTGGTCATCGAATAGATGCGGAAGATGGCGTCGTCGGCCATCGGCTTGTTCCGCTCCAGGTCCATGGAGCCGAAGGACTTCTGATAGGCGAGGTGGCCATGGCGGGCGACGGCGACCTGGCAGCCCATGATCTTCTGCGAGGAGATGTAGTTGCGCTCGATGTGGTCGGTGATGCGCTCAAGACGGCCGGCGTCGAGCCCCGTCCACTGAGATTGGGCGTCCATGAAAAATATCCTCCGGGAAAATGGCGGTCTTTGTAATTGGCGGGCATCATGAGCCGCCAAGCCCCATCACGCCAAGAAATTCCTGAGGGGCCGAAGGAGGGCGGATGCAAGAAGCCGAACCGGTCCTGGAGCCTGAGCTCCTGATCTGCGATCCGCACCACCATCTGTGGGACCATCCGACCAGCCGGTACATGATCGAGGAGCTCAACGCGGACGCTGGATCGGGCCATCGCATCGAGAGCACGGTCTTCGTCGAGTGCAATTCCTTCTATCGCGCCGACGGGCCGCGGGCCTTGGCGCCGGTGGGCGAGACTGAGATGGTCAACGGCGTGGCGGCGATGTCGGCCAGTGGCCGGTACGGCGAGATGCGTGCCTGCGCCGGCATCGTGGGGTTCGCGGACCTCAGCCTCGGGAGCGCGGTCGATCCGGTTCTGGAAGCTCACATTCGGGCTGGCGGTGACCGCTTCCGGGGCGTGCGTCACGCCGGCGCCTGGGACGCCAGCGACGCGGTCCGCAACGCCCACACCAATCCGCCGAAAGGCCTCTATGGGTCGGCGACGTTCAGGGAGGGCTACGCCAGGCTGGCGGAACACGGCCTGTCGTTCGAGGCCTGGCAGTTCCACCCGCAGCTTCCCGAGGTCACCGACCTGGCCCGCGCCTTCCCCGAGACGGTGCTGGTGCTGGACCATGTCGGCGGCCCCCTGGGGATCGGTCCCTATGAGGGCCGGCGCGCGGAGGTCTTCGGGGGCTGGAGGGCCGACTTGGCCGAACTGGCCAAGAGCCCCAATGTGGTCGTGAAGCTGGGCGGGCTGGGCATGGCGATCTGCGGCTTCGGCTTCCACAAGCGCGAGACCCCTGCCAGTTCGCAGGAGCTGGCGCAGGCATGGCGTCCCTACATCGAGACCTGCATCGAACTGTTTGGCGCCGAGCGCTGCATGTTCGAGAGCAACTTCCCGGTGGACCAGGTGTCCTGCGATTACCGCACGCTCTGGAACGCGCTGAAGCGGGTCGTAGCCGGGGCGTCGGCTGACGAGAAGGCGCTGCTGTTTCGCGACGTCGCGCGCCGGACCTATCGCCTGATGTGAAATCACATAGAGATATAAAGATATCTTTATATCATACTTGACGTTTTCCCCTCCCGGGTGTTTTCTGCCTGGGTCGAGGTTCCGTCGCCCGTGAGGGCGGCGGCTAAGAGGGAATCCGGTTCGACGCCGGAGCTGCCCCCGCAACTGTACGCGGTGAGCGGCCTGTCCAATTCGTGTCACTGGCGCTGAACCGCGTCGGGAAGGCCAGGACAGGCGGCTATGACCCGCAAGCCAGGAGACCTGCCGCGACAGATAACGTCCTCGGGCGGGGTGTCCTGACGGTCGCTGCATGTCGCGGCTGCCTTGGCGTGCCCGCGCGCGCTGGCGTCCGCCTGGCTGCTCCCCCGGCTTACTGGGGTTTTGAGCCGATGACCTACCTTCCGCCGTCCTTCCATCGCGAGCGAATGCGCGCGGCCGGTCAGTCCGCCTGACGACCGGCCCGAAGCCAGACCGCCTTTCTATTTTCATAGCCATTCTGGATAGACCGGCCGCCTCGCGCAGCCGGTGGAGGACCATCCATGCCTGTCACCATCGCCACTCTAGGCTTTCCCCGTATCGGCCCGCGCCGCGAGCTGAAGTTCGCCCTGGAGCGCTATTGGTCCGGCAAGTCCAGCGCCGATACCCTGCAAGACGAGGCGCGCGCCCTGCGGGCCGGCGCTTGGTCTCGCCAGGGATCGCAGGGCGTCGACCACATCCCGTCCAACGACTTCTCGCTCTACGACCATGTGCTGGACATGAGCGCGGTGCTGGGCGCGGTTCCGCAAGCCTATCGCGCGGTCGGGACGCCGCTGGAAACCTACTTCGCCTTGGCGCGTGGGCGCGGCGCGGTGATCGAGGAGTGCGCTGGTCACAGCCACTCGCACGGCGGCGACCTTCCGGCTCAGGAGATGACCAAGTGGTTCGACACCAACTACCATTATGTCGTTCCGCGCCTGTCGCCCGGCCAGACGTTCGAGCTTTCCTCAACCAAGCCCATCGACGAGTTCCTGGAAGCCAAGGCGCTGGGCGTGACCACCCGGCCGGTGCTGCTCGGGCCGGTGAGCTATCTCAAGCTCGGCAAGGCGACACGGGATGGGTTCGATCCGCTTTCCCTGCTTCCCGGCGTGCTCCCGGTCTATGCCGAATTGCTACGCCGGCTGGCGGCGGCCGGCGCTGACGCCGTTCAGATCGATGAGCCCTGCCTAGTGCTGGACCTGACTGGCGCTGAACTGGCCGCCTTGCGTTCGGCCTACGGCGCCCTGGCCGACGCCGCGCCGGGCTTGAAACTGATGTTGGCCACCTATTTCGGCGGGCTGGGTGCGAACCTCTCGACGGCGGTCAGCCTGCCCGTCGATGGGCTGCACCTCGATCTCGTGCGTGCGCCGGGCCAGTTGGCCGACGCTCTGGCCCAGGCGCCGGCCGATCTGGTCCTGTCGCTGGGCGTGATCGATGGCCGCAACATCTGGCGCGCGGACCTCACCAGCCTGTTGCAACGGCTGGAGCCGGTGGCGGCCGAACGGAACGAGTTGATCCTCGCCCCGTCCTGCTCGCTGCTGCACACCCCGCTCGATCTTGCTCAGGAGACGACGCTCGATCCCGACGTCCGGGGTTGGCTGGCTTTCGCGATCCAGAAGGTCGAGGAACTGGACGTGCTACGGCGGGCTCTCAACGAAGGGCGCAGCGCCGTCCGGGGCGAACTCGAGGCGTCCGACGCGGCCGCGGCCTCTCGTCGGACCTCGCCGAAGATCCACGACCCGGAGGTCCAGGCCCGCGTCCAGGCCGTGACCCCGCCGATGACGCGGCGCGAGGGCGCCTTCGCCGCGCGTCGGGCGACCCAGATCGCGCGGCTAAATCTGCCGGCCTATCCGACCACGACGATCGGCTCGTTCCCCCAGACCGTGGATGTTCGCAAGGCGCGGGCGGCGCACGGCAAGCAGGCCTTGAGCGACCTGGACTACGAGGCCTTTCTGCGCGCGCAGACTCTCGACGCCGTGCGCTGGCAGGAGGAGATCGGCCTCGACGTGCTGGTTCACGGCGAGTTCGAACGCAACGATATGGTCCAGTATTTCGGTGAGCGGTTGTCGGGCTTCGCCTTCACCCAGAACGCTTGGGTGCAGTCTTACGGCTCGCGCTGCGTGCGGCCGCCGATCATCTTCGGCGACGTCTCGCGGCCAGCGCCCATGACGGTGGAGTGGTGGGCCTACGCCCAGTCGCTGACCGAGCTGCCTATGAAGGGCATGCTGACCGGTCCTGTGACGATCCTGCAGTGGTCGTTCGTCCGCGACGACATCGCGCGCAGCGAGACCTGCCGCCAGATCGCGCTCGCCCTGCGCGGCGAGGTGCTGGACCTGGAGACTGCGGGCGCCAAGATCATCCAGGTGGACGAAGCGGCCCTGCGCGAAGGGCTGCCCCTGCGCCCCGGGGACTGGCCGGTCTATCTCGCCTGGGCGATCGAGTGCTTCCAGCTGACGGTCGGCGGGGTCCGGGACGAGACCCAGATCCACACCCATATGTGCTACTCGGACTTCAACGACATCATCGGGGCCATTGGGGCGATGGACGCCGATGTGATCTCCATCGAGACCGCGCGCTCGCAGATGGAACTGCTGGAGGCCTTCGCCGGCGGCGGCTATCCGAACGAAATCGGGCCAGGCGTCTACGATATCCACGCCCCGCGTACGCCGAGCGTCGAGGAGATGGTCGATCTGCTGCGTAAGGCGGCCGAACGGCTCGCGCCGGATCAGCTCTGGGTCAACCCGGACTGCGGCCTGAAGACCCGCAAGTGGGAGGAGGTGCGCCCGGCGCTGGTCAATATGGTGGAGGCGGCCCGCCGCCTGCGCGTGGAGGCCCATTGAGTGATGGCGCGGCCAGGTGATCCTGGCCGCGTTTCTCAGCACCGATGGACACGGTCGAGCCTGGACCGCAAGGTCGCCTGATAGATGATGGACGACGGAGTGGTGAGATGCAGGCCCTGATGGCGCAGGCCGAGGTGTTGGGACAGCGGTTGAAGGATCGCAATGAGACCGTGGCGGTCGCCGAGAGTTCGTCCGGCGGGCTGATCTCGGCGGCGTTGCTCGGGGTGCCGGGAGCCTCGGCCTATTATCGCGGCGGCGGGGTGATCTACACGCCCAAGGCGCGGGTGCTGTTGATGGACATTCCGAAGGACGCGCTGAACGGGATGCGTTCGGCCAGCGAGCCCTATGCCCTGCTGCTGGCCCGCACGGCGCGCGAGCGGTTCGGCACGACCTGGGGGCTGTCGGAGACCGGCGCGGCTGGACCGACGGGCAATGGCTATGGCGACGCGGCCGGCCATACCTGCGTGGCGATCGCCGGGCCGGTGGACTTCGCCATGACCATCGAGACCGGGCAAACCGACCGTTTGGAAAACATGCGCGCCTTCGCCGCCGCGGCGATGCAACTGCTGATCAAGGCGACGGACTAGCGGTTCGGGTTGCTGGCGAGCGCCTCATACGAGGTGCTGCGCGCGCGCTTGATGGCTTGGTCGAGCTTGTCCATGTCGGCGCCCTGGATCACCTGGCCGGCGACCACGAAGGTTGGCGTCCCGGTGATGTTGATCTCCTGGGCCAGGGAGCGCGTGTCGAGGATGTGCTGCGCGATGGCCGGATCGCGCGCCGCGGCGCGCACGTCCTGCGGATTAAGACCGACGCTGCTGATGACGGTGTCCAGCCGGGCCTCGGTCAGCTTCCTCTGGCTCATCAGGGCGCGATAGAGTCCTAGACCCTTGCCCTGAGCCTGGGGCGTTAACGCCACCTTGGCGGCGGAATCCGAAACGCTTCCAAAGACTGGGTGCTCCTTGAAGACGACGCGGACGTCGGGGGTGTTGGCGATCAGCTTCAACACCTCCGGCGCGACAGCCTGGCAGTAGGTGCAGCGGTAGTCGTAGAACTGCACGACCGTGATGCTGCCGTTCGGGTTCGCGACAAAGTCTCGCGGGTCCCGCTCCAGGCGCTGCTGGGCGTTCTTTAGTGCGCCGACCGCCGCCGCCGCCTGCTTTTGCTTGAGCTTGATGGCGGCCTCTTGAATGACCTCGGGATGGGCCAGGAGGTATTCGCGCATCTCCTTGTCGAACGCCTTATCGCTCTGACGGCTGCATCCTGCGATGAGGAGCGCGCAGCCTAGGCCGACGACTATTCGGGTGAGCATGGTCTGTGACGTTCTGAAGGACATATCGCTTGGAAAAGATCATCGATGGGGTTGGCGGCAAAGCGAAAAGTGAGGGATGCAATGCGCATGTGGTGGCGTGGATGTTTGTTTAGACTAACGGAACTCAAAAAATTAAGGTTGAAATTGATTGTAGTCTCTATTTGGGACTGTAGTGCGGTCTAACTTGGCGGATTGTTTCTTTATTGCATTGTAATTTGTTGGCGATTTCGATGAATTTTAACTGTATCCGTCAACCAATAAACTTAAGAACGCTTACACGCGAAAGCCGGACGATGCCCCTGTCAAATCATCTGGCGGGCGGGCGAGTTGCACCTTCGTTTTCCATATACGGGCCTGCTGGCCGGGGTGGCGCTGATGCTCTCCGCGCCCGCTGCGGTCGCCGGACCGATGGAGGACGCGATTCTCGCGGAGATCAACTTCGCGCGGGCCTACCCGCAGGAGTATGCGCGCCGGCTGATGTTGCAGCCGATCACCGCCTGGGGGCGGGCGCTGCAGGCGGGCGGACAGCCGGACGACCCCGCAGCCTTGGCTGAAGCCGTTGAGGCGCTGCTGCGCCAAACACCGCTGCCGCCTCTAGAGCCTGACGACATTCTGGCCGCCGCGGCGCTTGAGCACGTGGAGACCCAGGGGGCGGCGGGCCATGTTGGTCACAATAGCCCTGATGGTGAGCGCTTCTATGAGAGGGTCCGGCGTCATGGGGCCGAGCCCAGCGCCATCTTGGCCGAGAACATCGCCTATGGCCCGCCAACCGCGGCCGATACGGTGCGCGAGCTTATCATCGACAGCGGTGTGCCTAGCCGTGGTCACCGCCGCAATATCTTCCATCACGGCTTCGATGTCGTTGGCGTCAGCTGCGGGCCGCACAGAGACTACACGACCATGTGCGTGATGGACTTCGGCGGCTCGACGACGGGCAGGTACCCGTCCCAAAAACGCCACGAGCGCGCGGGACTGGCCGCGGAGTAGTTCCTGGGCGCTCGCCCGGGTCATTTTGCTACACAGCTTAGGGAGCAGGAGAATCGCGGGGGTGGCTTATCCCGCAGGTGTCCACCAGCGGTGGGCATTTCGATACATTCTAGCCGGGGAATTCGCCTCGGCGGCGAATATTTCACCCACCAATACAATTGTTTACAGATTGTGTCAGGCCGGCCGGTTCTCCTGGCGCCGATGTTGCTCTAAATGACATCCTAACTCGGGCGGCGTCCGTATAAATCTCGTCTTCCTGGCGGCTACTCCACCACTCTTTGGTGTGTCCGCTGAGAATGAACGTATTTGTATATGAATTCCTCCCGTCACTTTCGTCGTGCTTGGAATAGAGCAATGGCTTTCTCGAAATATGTTGTGCTTGGCGCGCTGTTGGGAATGACAGCTGTCGGACCTGCGGCGGCTGAAGACTGTTTCCCGAAGGTTCGGTCTTTTGACGCCCGCCCGCCCGTGCCTGCGAAGGCTCGCCCCACGGCGAAGAAGCCTGCCGCTCCGCGCGCCACGACGCCGGTGCGTAAGGTCGGCAAGCCTGTGGTTCGCAAGGCCCGCCCAGTCGTGGCGGCTGCAAAGCCTGCCTTGCCCTCCAAGCAGCTGATCGATTCGTCCTATGCGATGCGGACGGGGGCCCTGCCTCCCGCGCCGTCGATCGAGTGCGACCGCACCCCGTCCATTCAGGCCGCGCTGCCGCCGGAGGCCAAGCCGGCCGCTCAGCGACTGCTGGATGAAATCGCCGGCCCGATGCCTGAAGAGGCCATCGCACCGCCGACCGAACTCGCATCCAACGCGGCGCCGCCGATGATCGGCTTCCCATTCGGTGGCGGCGGTGGCGGCGGTGGTCCCCGCGGTGGCGGTGGCGGTGGCGGTGGCGGTGGTGGCGGCGGTGGCGGTGTTCCCGGGGAGCCGGGAGGTCCCGGTGAACCCCCGGTCACGCCTCCGGTGGTCGTTCCGCCAGTTGTCGTTCCGCCAGTTATCGTGCCGCCCGTCGTCGGGCCTCCCACGACTCCGCCGATTACGCCTCCAGATCCGAACCCGCCGACGACGTTCCCGCCAGTGAGCGCGGTGCCTGAGCCCGCGACCTGGGCGATGCTGATCATTGGTTTCTTCGGCCTGGGCTCGGCGATCCGCTCCAAGCGCGCGCGCCTGTCCGTGTCGCAAGCCCTCTAGGCGCAGGTCTAGCTGCGAGGTCTAAGCCTCCGTCAGGGCGACGGAGGCAGGGCCTCGCTGGCCACCTCGACGTCGCTGGCCTTGGCGCCGCTCATCTCTGGCACATAGAGGCCCGTCGCGAACTTGGCGGCGAGTCCTTCGACGCGAAACCGCGCGCCAAATTGCGCGCAGGGGTCCGGCGTCCCGATCTTCCGAGATTTGGCGCCGGGCGCGGTCATCGCGGCCGCGGCCGCATCTGCGAAGGGCTCGGCGAACTGAAGAGCGTCGCCAATCCGGCTGAGCGAGGGATTGTCGGTCCCGACCGGCGTCGCCGCGCGGTTCCACGCGATGGCCGCGATCTGCTTCTTTCCGTCCATTAGCTCGGCCTCGGCCGCAAGCGAGCCGAGCGTGCCGGGCGCGCGCAGGCCCAAGGGGCCCGGGATGAAGAAGCTGGCCGCGGCGGAGGCCGCTGAACTTACTCGCCCCGTCGGCTCGACCGCCGTCACGGCGGCGCGGACACGATGGGCGCCATCGGTCTGTTCGACGATCTCATAGCGTTCGGAAAGCTCGAAGCAGAGCTGAGCGTCGATCTCCCGCAGCAAGAGCCTACGCTCGGACGCGCCCATCCAGGGTGCGTTGGCGGCGAGCACCGCCGGCTCAAGGGTGACCTTGCGAACGGCGGTTAGACCCGCTTCATCTCGGCTTTCGGTGACCTTCGCGCGCACCGTGTCGGTGCGTGGGATCATGCCGTCATAGGTCGAGAGGAAACCCGACTTTGTCGCTGGGCTAGCGCAGGCGGCGAGCAGGAGAGGGAGGGCGATGACGGCTGGCTTCATACTCAGGGGTACGCGCCAGCCGCCGCTTCGGATGCGTATCAGCCGCCCATATAGGCCGGCATCCAACCTTCGTGGGCCGAGCGGAGCTTGGCGAGCGGCAGGGTGAACAATCCCTCGACGGCGATGTCCTCGCCGCCGGCCTGGCCAATCACAGTAGCCGTCACGCCGGCCGCCTTGGCGGCTTCCAGCACGACCGCCGCGTCCTTCACGGCGATCAGGTAGCGGGCCTGGTCCTCGCCGAACAAGGCGGCGTGCGCGGCGACGCCTTCAAGCGCCGTCAGGCGCAGGCCAACCTGGGAGGCCAGGGCCATCTCAGCCGCGGCGGCGATCAGGCCACCGTCCGAAAGGTCGTGGACCACGGTGATGTGGCTGCCAAGGATCAGGTTGCGGACCAGGTCGCCGACCTTGCGTTCCTGCGCCAGATCGACCGGCGGCGGGGCGCCGTCTTCGCGACCGACGATTTCACGCAGGTACATGCTGGCGCCCAGCTCGCCTGTGGTGTCGCCCACCAGCACCAGGGTGTCGCCGGCCTTCATGCCGGCGAAGTCGGCGCGGAACGCATAGTCGGGGATCAGGCCCACGGCGCCCACCGTCGGGGTCGGCGGAATGGCCTGACCATTGGTTTCGTTATAGAGCGAGACGTTGCCGCTCACGACCGGGAAGTCCAGCGCGCGGCAGGCCTCGGCCATACCTTCGATGGCGCGGACGATCTGGCCCATGATCTCGGGACGCTCGGGATTGCCGAAGTTCAGGTTGTCGGTAATGGCGATCGGATCGGCGCCGACGGCGGTCAGGTTGCGCCAGGCTTCGGCGACCGCCTGCTTGCCGCCCTCATAGGCGTCGTTCAGCACATAACGCGGGGTGCAGTCGGAGGTGACGGCCAAGGCCTTGCGGCCGCCGTGGACGCGAACGATCCCGGCGTCGGCGCCGGTGGCGCTGTCTTCCAGGGTGTCGGCCATGACGTGGCGGTCGTATTGCTCCCAGAGCCAGCGCTTGGAGGCCATGTCCGGCGCGCTCATCAGCTTCAGCACCGCGTCGGCGTAGTCGGCGGGCGCCGGCACGTCGGCGGCGGTCAGGCGGGGCTGGGCCGGGGTCGCGACCCACGGGCGATCATAGAGCGGGGCGTCGTCGAACAGCGGGGCCAGCGGCACGTCGCAGACGATCTCGCCCTTGTGCTTCAGCACCATGTGGCCGGTGTCGGTGGTGATCCCGATGGTGGCGGCGTCCAGGCCCCACTTCTCGAAGATGCGCTGGCCATCGGCCTCGCGGCCTGGCTTCAGGATCGCCAGCATGCGCTCCTGGCTTTCCGACAGCATCATCTCGTAGGCGCTCATGCCGTCTTCGCGCTGGGGCACCATGTCGAGGTCGAGCTCGATGCCGACCCCGCCCTTGCCGGCCATCTCGACCGACGAGGAGGTGAGGCCCGCCGCGCCCATGTCCTGAATGGCGGCCACCGCGCCCGAGGCCATCAGCTCGAGGGTCGCTTCGATCAGCAGCTTTTCAGCGAAGGGGTCGCC
>NZ_JAURWM010000313.1 GCF_030654915.1 Phenylobacterium sp.
CGGACCGCGGTGTCCTCGACCATGGCGACATAGTCGGGCCAGGTCATCTCGGCCATGCCGCCGTCGGCGTGGCGGGTCAGCAGGTAGCGGCGGAGCAGGTCAAACTGCTCCATCGTCGCCTCGGCCTCGACCAGGTGGCGCTCGAGGTCGTCGTTGCGCGCCAACGCCCGGCGTTCGGAGCGCGAGAAGATGTAGTCGCGAGCGGGAATTCGGGCCGAGACGCAGGCCGAGCAGCTTTCGCAGGCCGGCCGATAGGCGATGTTCTGCGAGCGCCGGAAACCCACCTGGGTCAGGCTGTCATTGACGTTGGCGCCATCCGACAGCGGTAGGTGCGCGAAGACCTTCCGTTCGTGCCGATCCGGCAAGTACGGGCACGGGCTCGGCGCGGTCAGAAAGAACCGGAGTTGTCGTGTCGGAAAGTGCTGCGTCACGGACTTGCGATCGCTTTCGAACCACTGCGCCTGGCCAGATTAGGCGTCATGGAAAGCTCAGGCGCAAGGTCCCAAACGTCAGGAGGCGAGTTCCGTCACTGCAACCCGTGGTTCGGCGGCAGGACGGGGGCTTCACGCAGCAGCACGATGGCGATGCGGCGGTTGCCGGCGAGGGTCGGATCATCCGGATAGAGCGGCTCGGAATTGGCCTTGCCGGAGACCTGATAGACACGGTCCGGATCGACACCGGCCGATTGCAGCACTCGGCGCGCGGCGTCGGCGCGTGCGGCTGAAAGCTGCCAGTCGCCATCCGGCTTGGCGCCGTTGGTGGAGACGTTGGTGTGGCCCGCGATGCTGACGCGGTTCGGAAGCTGGTTCACGATCTTGGCCACGGCGCGCAGCAGCAACTTGGCCCGGTCGTTGGGTTCCGTGCGGCCGGTCGCGAACATCGAGCGGCCTTCCTGATCCACAAGTTGGATCCGCAGGCCTTCGGGCGTCTGGTCGATCAGGATGCTTTTGGAGAGTTCGGCGAGCTCCGGCATGTCCTGCAGCGCCTGACGCAGGGACTGGGCGGCCGAGGCGAAGGCGGCCTGTTCGCGCTGAAGGATGGCCTCGCGCAGGGCTTCGGTGGAGGCTTCGGGGGCCAACTGCTTGGCGGCGTCTTGCTGGGTCCCGTCGCTCGGATTGGGCGCTTCGGGGGCAAGTTGCTCGATAATCGCCTGGGCGCCGGCGCCCTGAGCGCCGTCTTCACCCAGCGCCGTGCCGCCAAGGATGCCGCCCGATCCAGAGGTCGTTTCCGAGATGCTGGCGGGGGCGAAATAGTCGGCGATGCCGCGCTTCTGCTCGGGGCTAGTGGTGTTGATCAGCCACATCAACAGGAAGAAGGCCATCATGGCGGTGACGAAGTCGGCATAGGCGACCTTCCACGCCCCGCCGTGGTGGGCGTGCGGTGCGGCCTTCTTGACCTTCTTGATCAGGATAGGCGCTTCGCCGATCGCCATGTTCAATCCCCGTCCGCCCAATTCCAGCGCAGATTGGCGCGAGGCCCGTTAAGATGACGTTGAGTTGATAGAAGGACGTGCGGATGAGAGTCGCTTTCGTGGGCCTGGGCGTGATGGGCTTCCCTATGGCGGGCCACCTCGCCAAGGCCGGACATGAGGTCGCGGTGTTCAACCGCAGCCCCGAGAAGGCTCAGCGCTGGACCAGCGTGCATGGCGGCCAGGCGGGCGCGACGGCGGCGCAGGCGGCGCAAGGGGCCGAGATCGTCTTCCTGTGCGTGGGCGATGACGACGACGTGCGCGGCGTTGTGACGGCCATTTTGCCGGTGATGGCTCCTGGCGGGATCATCGTCGATCACACCACCACCTCGGCCAAGGTGGCGCGCGAAATGGCGGCGCTGGCCGCCGAGGATGGGCGCTGGTTCGTGGACGCGCCGGTGTCGGGCGGCCAGGCCGGGGCCGAGAACGGCCAGCTGACCGTGATGTGCGGCGGTGACGGCGGCGCATATGCCCGCGCCGAGCCGGTGATCGGCGCCTTCGCCAAGGCCTCGCGGCTGATGGGCGGCCCGGGCGCGGGCCAGCTGACTAAGATGGTCAATCAGATCTGCATCGCCGGGATCGTCCAGGGCCTGGCGGAGGGCATGCACTTCGCCAAGCGCGCTGGGCTTGATCCGCTGGAGGCGGCGGCGGCGATCTCCAAGGGCGCGGCGCAGTCCTGGCAGATGGACAATCGTTGGGGGACGATGGCGCAGGGCGAGTTCGACTTCGGTTTCGCCGTCGACTGGATGCGCAAGGACTTGGGCCTGGTGCTCGACGAAGCCCAGGCTAATGGCGCCAAGCTGGACATGACCGCGCTGGTGGACGGCTACTACGCCGAGATTCAGGCGATGGGCGGGAGCCGCTGGGACACGTCGAGCCTGGTGGCGCGGCTGGAGAAGTAGGCTTCCAGTATGAACGTCCTCCCCAGGGCGACCTGAGTATGACGACCTAAACGGCGCTCAGCCGTGGCAGCACCTGCCGTTCCAACAGCGGCGCGAACCGGACGCTGGGCGGGGACTTTGGGTCGATCCACAGCAGTTCCTCGATCTCGGCCTTGGCGACAGGTTCGCCGGCGACGATCGCCAGGTAGATCGAGCCATAGACCCGGGTGTCCGGCTCGTTCGCGGCGGGAGCGTCGAAGGTGCCGAGATGGTCGGCGGAGATCAGGTCACAACCGATCTCCTCGCCCAGCTCACGCGAAAGGGCGGCGATGTCGCTTTCGCCGTGGTCGCGCTTGCCGCCCGGCAGCATGAAGGCGGTCGTGCCGCGCTTGCGGACGGTCAGGACGCGGCCGCCGACGTCACGAATGACCCCAGCGACGATCTCTACGGCCTTCACGCGCCTAGCATTTTCGCCGCGCGGGGCGCGAAGTAGGTGATGACGCCGGCCGCGCCGGCGCGCTTGAAGGCGCCCAGGCTTTCGAGGATGGCGCGTTCCTCGTCGATCCAGCCGTTCTGGGCGGCGGCCATGATCATCGCGTACTCGCCCGAAACCTGGAACGCGAAGGTCGGCATCTGGAAGGCCTCGACCACGCGGCTGACGATGTCGAGATAGGGCATGCCCGGCTTGACCATGACCATGTCGGCGCCCTCGGCGATGTCGAGGGCGACTTCGCGCAGGGCTTCCTCGGTGTTGGCCGAGTCCATCTGGTAGGTTTTCTTGTCGATCGGCGCGCCGCCGGTGCCCAGCTTTCCCGAGCCGATGGCGTCGCGATAGGGGCCGTAGAAGGCCGAGGCGTACTTGGCGGCGTAGGACATGATCATGGTGTCCTGCAGGCCCGCGCCCTCCAGGGCGGTGCGCAGGGCCGCGCAGCGGCCGTCCATCATGTCGGACGGGGCCAGGATGTCGCAGCCGGCCTGGGCCTGGATCAGGCCTTGTTCCACCAGGCGCTCAATGGTCGGATCGTTGGCGATCTTGCCGTTTTCGATGACACCGTCATGGCCGTGGTCGGTGAAGGGGTCGAGCGCGACGTCGCACATGATCCCGACCTCGGGGGCGGCGTCCTTCATGGCCTTGATCGCGTTGGCGATCACACCGTTCGGGTCGGCCGCCTGTGAGCCGAGGGCGTCCTTCTTTGAGCCGTCGATGTGGGGGAAGATCGCGATGGCCGGGATGCCCAGCTTGCGGGCCTCGACGGCGGCCTTGGCGCATTCCTTGACCGACAGGCGTGCGACGCCGGGCATGGAGGCGACGGGAACCTCGCCATCGCCCTCGTGGACAACCATCGACCAGATCAGGTCTGCCGGGGTCAGGACGCTTTCGCGGACCATGCGGCGGATCCAGTCGGCCTGGCGCAGGCGGCGAAGGCGAAGGGCGGGGTAGGCGGCGAGGGGGGCAGGGCTCATGGGCGCGCGCTGTGGCCCATCCCCCGCTCGGACGCAAGCCTGACGACGCCAAAAGCCGGCGCCAAGATCAGCCAGACGCCGCCCAGGGCCGAGAATAGGGCCGAAGAAACCAGCATGGCTAGCAAGGGACCGTCGAGTGTGACGTTCGATAGGTCCAGCTTCACGTTGTCGTGCAAGTCCCAGCCGGGGACCTGGGTGAACTGGAAGAGTTCGCTGGTCACCCGGATCACCACGCCGAGGAAGCTGACGCCGGCGGCCAGGGCCAGACAGAAGGCGACCCAGAAAACGCGGATCTGGAATCGGTAGTGCGAGCCGATGGTCTGGGGCGCCTCGTCGCGCTGGGAGTAGGCGATGATGGCCGCGATCAGGGCGGGCACCCCGGCAAAGAAGACCGAGGCGAACAGCAGCCCGTAATTGATGAAGGCGAGATTGCGCACAGAGTCGCTAGCACGCCCGCCGACCGCTTCATTCGCCATTCAAAGACCTCGAAGAAAGCGCGCCTCAGCGTCGCGTCGTTGACAGGTTGCGCCAGCAGAGCGACTTCCTCAAGTCAGCCTCTACAGACGTGAGTTCGAGCGCATGGATTTCACCCTCTCCGACGATCAGCGCGCAATACAGGATGCGGCGAGGGCGTTCGCCGAGGCTGAACTTGCCCCGGGCTCGGCGCGCTGGGACGAGGAAAAGCACTTCCCCACGGACGTCTTGCGCAAGGCGGCGGAAC
Organism: Phenylobacterium sp.; assembly: GCF_030654915.1. Taxonomy (GTDB): domain Bacteria; phylum Pseudomonadota; class Alphaproteobacteria; order Caulobacterales; family Caulobacteraceae; genus Phenylobacterium. The sequence goes on from NZ_JAURWM010000313.1 coordinate 4,535, forward strand.
TGGGTTTCGCTGGAATCTACATAGGCGAGGATGTCGGCGGCTCTGGTTTAACTCGGCTGGACGCCTCCATTGTGTTCGAAGCCTTGAGCTATGGCGACGTCTCGGTGGCGGCCTATCTCACTATTCACAACATGGCCTCTTGGATGATCGACCGGTTCGGCGACGATCCGTTGCGTCAGCGGTACCTGCCGCGTCTGACCAGCATGGAGTCGATCGCCAGCTACTGCCTGACCGAGCCGGGATCGGGCTCTGACGCCGCGGCCCTGCGGACGAGCGCGGTGCTGGACGGCGACCACTATGTGCTCAATGGTTCGAAGGCCTTCATTTCCGGCGGCGGGGTTTCCGACCTCTACGTGGTGATGGCCCGCACCGGCGACGCTGGGGCCAAGGGCGTCTCGGCCTTCGTGGTCGAGAACGGGACGCCAGGCCTGTCGTTTGGGGCCCAGGAAAGAAAAATGGGCTGGAACGCCCAGCCGACCGCTCAGGTCAATTTCGACAACCTCCGGGTCCCGGTGGCGAACCGGATCGGCGGGGAGGGCGAGGGGTTCCGCTTCGCCATGATGGGGCTGGACGGCGGCCGCCTCAATATCGCCTCCTGCTCGCTGGGCGGGGCCCAACTGGCTCTCGATACGGCCCAGGCTTACATGACGCAGCGCAAGCAGTTCGGGAAGCAGCTGGCCGAGTTCCAGGCCCTGCAGTTCAAGCTCGCCGACATGGCGACCGAGCTGGAGGCCGCGCGTCTGATGGTGCGCCGGGCGGCTCAGGCCCTGGACGATCGCGATCCCCAAGCGACCAAATATTGCGCCATGGCCAAGCGCTTCGCTACCGACGCCGGTTTCGAGGTCGCCAACCAGGCCCTGCAGTTGCACGGCGGCTACGGCTATCTGAAAGACTATCCGCTCGAGAGAATCGTCCGCGACCTGCGGGTCCACCAGATCCTCGAAGGCACCAATGAAATCATGCGGGTGATCATCGCCCGGGAGATGTTCCGGCAATGAACGACGTCCTGACCCGTATCGAGGGCCGTGTCGGCCGGATCACACTGAACCGGCCGCAGGCGCTGCATGCCCTGACGACCGACATGTGCCAGGCGATGACCGATGCGCTGCTGGCTTGGCGTCAGGACCCGGCCGTGGAACTGGTGTTGGTCGACCACGCTGGCGAGCGCGGCTTCTGCGCGGGCGGCGACATCCGGATGCTGGCCGAGAGCGGGGCGGGCGACGGCAAGGCCGCACGCGAGTTCTTCTTCATCGAGTATCGGTTGAACCACCTATTGTTCGACTACCCCAAGCCCGTCGCGGTGATCATGGACGGGATCACCATGGGCGGCGGCGTCGGTCTGGCCATGCCGGCCCGCTACCGGGTGGCGACCGAGAAGACCACCTTCGCCATGCCGGAGACTGGGATTGGCCTGTTCCCAGACGTCGGCGGCGGCTGGTTCCTGCCGCGGATGCCGGGCCATATCGGCCACTGGCTGGCCCTGACTGGAGCCCGGATCAAGGCGGCGGACTGTGAGCTGGTCGGGGTCGCCACCGACTTTGTCGAGAGCGCGAGGATCGGCGAGCTAAAGGCTGCGATCATCGCCGATCCGGCCGCGATCGAAACGCTGCTGACACAGTTCGAGGCCGATGCGGGACGCCCGCCGGTTGCGGCGCACCAGGACGAGATCGACAAGATTTTCGGGTTGGCCAGCCTCGAGGCGATCCTGGCGGCGCTGAATGCATCGAGTAGCGATTGGGCCAAGGAGCAACTGAAGGTGCTGGCGACCAAGTCGCCCCAGACCATGAAGGTGGCGCTGCGCCAGTTGCAGATGGGCGGCCAAGCCAAGACCTTCGCCGAGAACATGGCGATGGAGTACCGCGTCGGCGCCCGTGTCGTGCAGCGGCACGACTTCCTGGAGGGCGTGCGGGCCGTGATCGTCGAGAAGGATCATGCGCCGCACTGGAATCCCCCGACGCCCGAAGGTGTCAGCGAGACCATGCTTGAGGCGATTTTTGCAGCTCTTCCTTCCACAGAGGAGTGGACACCCCTAACTTGAGCGCAACGGCGGCCATCGAGCACGCCGATGGAGGAAGCAAGATGACGCGCAGTCTGTTGATGGCCGCCGGTGCGGCCCTGTTGCTTGGCGTATCCGCCGCTCACGCCGCCCCGCCGGCCAATGTCGTCGCCGCCGTCGGCGACGCGAGCCGTCCAGAGGCCGACAAGGCCCGCGACGCCGCGCGCAAACCCGCCGAGATTCTGACCTTTGCGGGGGTGAAGTCCGGCGACAAGGTGGTCGAGCTTCTGCCGGGCGGCGGCTATTTCACCCGCGTGCTAAGCGCCGCCGTCGGGCCGACCGGCAAGGTTTACGCCGCCGTACCGGCCGGCGACGTGGAAAAGACCAAGGCGGCCCTGCAGAAGGGCAATGTCGAGGTGGTCACCCTTGACGCCAAGGACTTCAAGACGCCCGAGCCGGTGGACGTGATGTTCACCGCCCAGAACTACCACGACTTCCATCTGAAGCAGCTCGCCCTCGACGTCCCGGCCGTCAATAAGACGCTCTACAACACCATCAAGCCGGGCGGGACGCTGCTGATCATCGACCACACGGCGGTCGCCGGATCGCCGGTCGAGGTGGCCGACAGTCTGCACCGTATCGACCCGGCCATCGTCAAGCGCGAGGTCGAGGCGGCGGGCTTCAAATTTGTCGGAGAGGATAACGCAGCTCGCAATCCTGCCGACGACATGAGCGTGAACGTCTTCGATCCGAAGATCCGCGGAAAGACTGACCAGTTCGTCTACAAGTTCCAGAAGCCCAAGGGTTAGTCATGCGCATCGCGTTTATCGGCCTGGGCAACATGGGTGGCGGCATGGCCGCCAATCAGGCCAAGGCGGGCCGCCAGGTAGCCGCTTTCGACCTCTCGGCCCAGGCGCTTGATCGCGCCAAGGCGGCGGGCTGCGCGCCCGCCGCGAGCGTGGCGCAGGCGGTGCAGGACGCCGACGTCGTGGTGACCATGCTGCCGGCTGGACCGCACGTCCGCACGGTCTATGCCGAGCAAATCCTGCCCCATGCACCCACGAGCGCGCTGCTGATCGATAGCTCGACCATCGACGTCGAGAGCGCCCGAATCGTCGGCGCCCAGGCGCGGGAGTTGGGCTTCAGCTTCGCCGACGCGCCGGTCTCTGGTGGGACCGCCGCGGCCGACGCGGGCACGCTGGCCTTCATGGTGGGCTGCGACGAGGCTGACTTCGCCCAAGTGGAGAGCGCCATCCAGCCGATGGCGCGCGCTGTGATTCGAGCTGGCGACCACGGGGCGGGGCAGGCGGCCAAGATCTGCAACAATATGGTGCTGGGCATCTCGATGCTTGGTGTGTGCGAAGCCTTCGCCCTGGCCGAGAAGCTGGGCCTGGACGCCGAGCGTTTCTTCGAGATCGCCACCCAGTCGTCGGGGCAATGCTGGTCGTTGTCGACCTATTGCCCATGGCCTGGCCCGGTCGCGACCGCGCCGTCGAACCGCGGCTACGAAGGCGGGTTCGCCACCGCGATGATGTTGAAGGACTTGAAGCTAGCGCAGCAGGCGGCGGCCTCGGCCGGTGCGGCGGCGCCGATGGGCGCCCAGGCCGAAGGGCTCTACGCCTTATTCGATCGGCTTGGATACGGAACTAAGGACTTTTCCGGAATTGTGCAGATGCTTCGCGGTCGATTGGATGAACTCGCCTAGTCGATCACAGGGTTGAGCAGTCGCTCACGAATTCTGATCGACTGCGGCAAGACTGATTGTGGACAATCGGCTCGGGTGGCGCGATAAGCCCGACCATATCAAGAGGACCGCCTGCGGCGCGAGATCGTCGAACGTCAAGGGCGGAGTTCAAATCGATGGATTACAAGAGCGCCTTCGCTTCCGCCCTCGAACAGATTCGTTCGGAAGGCCGTTATCGAGTGTTCGCCGATTTGAAGCGCCATCGCGGCCAGTTTCCGCAGGCGACCTGGACGCAGGCTGACGGCACGCAATCCGACGTCGTGGTCTGGTGCTCCAACGACTATCTCGGTCAGGGCCAGAACCCCATCGTCACCGACGCCATGCACAAGGCGATCGACGAGGCCGGCGCCGGCTCGGGCGGCACGCGCAATATTTCAGGCACCACGCACTATCATGTCGAGTTGGAGCATGAGCTCGCCGACCTGCATGGCAAGGAAGCCGCGCTACTCTTCACGTCGGGCTATGTCTCCAACGAGGCTTCGCTGTCGACGCTGTTCAAGATCCTGCCGGGTCTGATCATCTTCTCCGACGAGTTGAACCACAACTCGATGATCTCGGGCATCCGGGCCGGCGGTCGCGAGAGCCGCCGGGTCTTCCGGCACAACGATCTGGCGCACTTGGAGGAACTGCTGGCCGCCGCGCCGGCCGATGCGCCCAAGGTCATCGCCTTCGAAAGCGTCTATTCCATGGACGGCGACATCGCCGACATGGCCGGCACCGTGGCCCTGGCCAAAAAGTACGGCGCCATGACCTATCTGGATGAAGTCCATGCGGTCGGCATGTACGGCCCCCGTGGCGCGGGCGTGGCTGAACGCGACGGCGTCATGGAGCAGATCGACATCGTCGAAGGCACGCTTGGCAAGGCGTTTGGCGTGATGGGCGGCTACATCGCCGCCGACGCCGTGATCGTGGACGCGATCCGCTCCTATGCCGACGGCTTCATCTTCACCACTTCGATCCCGCCGACCCTGGCGGCCGGGGCGGTGGCTTCGATTCGTTGGCTCAAGGAGCACAACGAGGTCCGCGAAGCCCATCAGGAACGCGCCGCGACCCTGAAGGCCCGCCTGCGCAAGGCCGGTCTGCCGGTCATGGACTCGGTGAGCCATATTGTTCCGGTCCTGGTAGGCGACGCCGTCCACTGCAAGATGATCTCGGACATTCTGCTGGCCGATCACGGCATCTATGTGCAGCCGATCAACTATCCGACCGTGCCGCGTGGCACCGAGCGGCTGCGCTTCACGCCATCGCCCGCGCACACCGACGAGATGATGGACGCCCTGGCCGATGCTCTGGAAAAGCTGTGGGTCCACTGCAACATCGCCCGGGTCGGCGGTGTCGCGGCCTAGCTAATTTACGAAGGAGATCACGCAGTCCTGCGTGATCTCGGTTTTCTTGGAGACCCTACGGGTTCACAAAACAAGCTGATCGCCACGCCTCGAACGAGGCCCGAATACTCCGCCCATCCTCGCGCTCGCGGCGATCCATGCGGAAGGTGGGATCGCGCTTCTGCGCTTATCCCAAAAATCTTCCTGATGCCCTCATCGGCGCCCGGCTTTGCGGGGCGAGGATTAGCGCGCCTTCAAGTCCCGCGACGAACGCCGCGGCCCAGGCCGATTTCCTTGGCGAAGGCCGAGCGGCGCGCGGCGTAGGCCGGGGCAACCATCGGATAATCGGGGGGCAGACCCCAACGGCGACGATAGTCGTCGGGGCTCATATCGTAGCGCGATCGCAGGTAGCGCTTCAGCATCTTGAGCTTCTTACCGTCCTCCAGGCAGACGATGAAGTCGTGCTGGATGGAACGATTTATGGGTACGGCGGGTTTGGGCCTCTCTTCCGGGACGGCGACGCTCGACCGGTTGAGGCCTTCCAGAGCGCCATAGACCGACCGAATGATGTCCGGCACGGCATCTGCGGAAACGGAGTTGCGGCTGACGTACGCCGAGACGATGTCAGCGCCGAGCCGCATCAGTTCCTCGCCCGAACGCCCCTCGGGCTCGGCTTCGATACTCATTCAGGATCCCCTGGCAACGCGATGACAAAAGGCGGGCGCGCGCGAGCGCGCGCACCTCCACGTCTGACGCAACGCAGCAAAGAGAAGTTCGTTCCCCGCCGTTGGATCACACGACCGATGGCGCTAAAGAGCGCTCGACGAGGCGCTCGCTCGATACCCGCCTCAACCGTTTCCCGAAAGGCCCGCCCATGACCGTGCACGCCCAAACCCCCGCAGACGCCTTCTTCACGTCCAACGTCGCCCAGACCGATCCCGATATCGCCGCGGTGTTGGCCGGAGAGTTGAAGCGCCAGCAGGACCAGATCGAACTGATCGCCTCGGAGAATATCGTCTCGCAGGCCGTCATCGACGCTCAAGGCTCGGTGCTGACCAACAAATATGCCGAAGGCTATCCGGGCAAGCGCTACTACGGCGGCTGTGAAATCGTCGATGTGGCCGAGGAAATCGCCATCTCGCGCGCCAAGCAGATCTTCGGCTGCGAGTACGCCAACGTGCAGCCGCACTCGGGCAGCCAGGCGAACCAGGCGGTGTTCATGGCGACCATGAGCCCGGGCGACACCTTCATGGGCATGGACCTGTCGGCGGGCGGCCACTTGACCCACGGCAAGAACGTCAACCAGTCGGGCAAGTGGTTCCGTCCGGTCGCCTATGGCGTGCGCCAGCAGGACCACCTGATCGACTACGACATGGCCGCCGAGGTCGCCCTGGCCGAAAAGCCCAAGGTGATCATCGCCGGTGGCTCGGCCTATAGCCGCCACATCGACTTCGCCCGCTTCAAGGAAATCGCCGACAGCGTCGACGCGCTGCTGATGGTCGATATCGCTCACTATGCCGGATTGGTGGCCGGGGGCGTCTATCCGAACCCGTTCCCGCACGCCGACATCGTCACCACGACGACCCACAAGACCCTGCGCGGTCCGCGCGGCGGGATGATCCTGACCAACTCCAAGAAGTTGGCCAAGAAGATCGATTCGGCCGTGTTCCCCGGCCTGCAGGGCGGCCCGCTGATGCACGTGATCGCCGCCAAGGCGGTTGCGTTCGGTGAGGCCCTGAAGCCGGAGTTCAAGCTGTACGCCCGCCAAGTGGTCGATAACGCCCGCGCCCTGTCTGACAGCCTGCAGACCGCCGGCTTCAAGATCGTTTCCAACGGCACCGACAGCCACCTGATGCTGGTTGATCTGACGCCCAAGGGCGTGAGCGGTTCGGACGCTGAAGTGGCCCTGGAACGCGCGCTGATCACCACCAACAAGAACGGCATTCCGTTCGATCCGCTTCCCCCGATGCAGACCTCGGGCCTGCGCGTGGGCACCCCGGCCGGCACGACCCGCGGCTTTGGCCCCGGCGAATTCCGCCAGATCGGGGCTTGGATTGGCGAGGTCCTCGATGGTCTGGCGACCGGCGGCGACAACTCGGCGGTGGAAGCCAAGGTGCGCGACGAAGTCTTGGCGCTCACGAAACGCTTCCCCATCTACAGCTAGACCCTGTATCTGGGGGGCCGGTTAGCCAGAAGGGGCTAGATCATGCGGTGCCCGTTCTGCGGCCACGCCGAAAGCCAAGTGAAGGACAGCCGCCCGTCGGAAGACGGCGCGGCTATCCGCCGTCGCCGGCTGTGCCCTGAATGCGAAGGCCGCTTCACGACCTTTGAGCGGGTGCAACTTCGTGAACTGACGATCTTGAAGCGGTCTGGGCGGCGCACGCCGTTCGACCGTGACAAGCTGGCGCGTTCGATCGCCCTGGCCACCCGCAAGCGGCCGATCGAGCCCGACCGGATCGAGAAGATGATCTCGACCATCGTGCGCCAGCTCGAAAGCATGGGTGAGACGGAACTGCCGTCCTCGGCGATCGGCGAACTGATCATGCAGAACCTGAAGGGCCTCGATGACGTGGCCTACGTCCGCTACGCCTCGGTCTATCGTGACTTCCGGGAAGCTGGCGAATTCGCGACCTTCCTGGGCAAAGAGGGGCTAGGCGATGGCGATGAGGATGGCCGCTAGCGTCACCCTCAAGCTGGCGACCTCGCTAGATGGCCGGATCGCCACCGCGTCGGGCGAGAGCCGCTGGATCACCGGGACGCCGGCGCGCGAGGCCGTGCATCGACTGCGCGCCGAGCATGACGCTGTCCTGGTCGGGGTCGAGACCGCTTTGGCTGACGATCCCGAACTGACCGTGCGCCTGGATGGCTGGAGCGGCCCGCAGCCGGCCCGCGTGATCCTGGACAGCCGGCAGCGGTTGGCCGACGACTGCAAATTGGTCGCCACCGCGCGCCACATCCCGACCTATGTGATCACCACGACACCGCCGCAGGCTCGATTGGTCGCGGCGGGCGTGCGCGTCCTGCAGGTCAAGGCGATCGGCGACGAACGCCCTGAGTTGCATGACGTTGTGGAAACCCTGGCAGAAGCTGGCCTGAGGCGTCTGTTCGTCGAGGGCGGCGGGCAGGTCGCGGCGAGCTTCCTGCGCTGTGGCCTGGTTGACCGTATCGAGTGGTTTCGCGCGGCCCTGGTCATCGGCGGGGAAGGGCGGCCGGGCGTCGGCGCCCTGGCGCTGGGCGCCCTGGCCGACGCTCCAAGACTGCGCCGCATTGAAGTCCGCGAGGTCGGAGACGATCTCTGGGAGCGTTACGAGAGGATCTGAATGTTCACTGGAATCGTCACCGACGTGGGCCGGCTTCGCGCCGTCCGTGAGACCAACCGCGACCTGCGATTCGAGGTCGAGACGAGCTTCGACCTGTCGACCATCGACATGGGCGCCTCGATCAGCCACGCAGGCTGCTGCCTTACTCTCGTCGAGAAGGGCGAGGGCTGGTTCGCGGTCGAGATCTCCGGCGAGACCATCAGTCTGACGACTTTGGGCGCGTGGAAGGAAGGC
>NZ_JAURWM010000315.1 GCF_030654915.1 Phenylobacterium sp.
CCGAGGGCTTGATCATCGCCCGGTTGCCGGCCGCCAGCACCCCGGCCAGCGGCGCGAAGGTGAGGTTCACCGGGAAGTTACAGGGGCTGATGATCCCGACCACGCCCTTGGGCTGGTAGCGAATCTCCGCCTTCGCGCCGAACAGCCCCAGGATCGCCGGGGTGGGTTTGCGTTTTTCCGGGCGCATCCACTTGGTCAGGTGGGCGCGGGCGTGCTTGAGCGGGCCGATGGAGGCGGCGACGTCGGTGAAGGCGCTGGCCTCCTTGCTGCGCGAGCCGAAGTCCTGGTTCAGCGCATCGGCGACGGCGCCGGCGTTGTCGACCAACAGGCCGATGGCCCGGTCGATCCGCTCGATCCGCTGGGCGGCGCTCGGCGCCCCGTCGCGCAGATGCGCGGCTTTCTGCTTAGCCAGCAGCGCGTTCATGGCGGCAGCTTCCATGGTGGTGTCCTCCCCGGGGATCTTATCCGGATAGTGTTCGGATGGTTACGTGGGGGAATGGAAGGGGAGGGGCGCGAGACGACCACGGCACCCATTGCTAACCTAGGCCGCCTTTTTCGTCCCACTGTCGGTGATCTTGCAGGCGACCAAGCGATCGCCGATGTCGTCAACCTTCCCGCGAAGACGGTCCTTTTGATAACTTCGAACTAGTTCTCCAAGGAATTTCTCAACGCTGGTCTTGCTCTTGAGGTCAGATTTGTAGTCTGGAAGTGAGCCGCTTTCAATTTCGTGATTTACGTCAATCATTAGAGCTTTCAATAGATCGTTCACGACATCCAAAACACATTCCAGATGCCCATCATCGAAGGCTTGTTTCGGATTTCTACAGAGTTCACGGCCAGCGTCTGAAGCGCAAAGCAAGCGTTTTACCGCAGCCAAAATGACAAAGGGAGTCAGGCCGTAGGTGGCAAAAGGTCTATTGGTAATCGACTCCGTATTCTCATGAATGCGTTCCATGATCTTATGAAGAAGAACTATTCGGTATGCATCAACTCCAGGGCGTCCGAAGAGGTCGTTGTATTTTTCATCAAACAATTTGTAAGTTTGGTGGCAGGACCATGGTTCGTCGAGGTCGAATGCGAGAAGTAATTTGCCTGCGGCTTCATTCGATATGACTCGATCTCCGCCAGCGGCACCTCGCTTTACGTCAAAGCGATAGCCCTCAAAATTGATCGTTTCGAATTCAGATTTGAGGCGAACTTGGAGTTTATCATTTGACCGGAGATCGCGCGGCTTAATGCCGTTCTGATTGTTACTGTTTATCGAGATCTCGCGAGCCAGTTCGGCATCTCCGCCAATCTCGATAATCCGCGTTAAAACTCGAAGGTCGCCTGTAATCCGGCCCGCGCCGCTGTGGAATTGCTTGAGGCTTTGGGCACCATTGACGACGACGAAGTTCTTGATCCGAACTCGTTCATCGTCAAGTTCAACCTCTTCGGCTAGGACCGTTACACCGTTATGAAATAGAGCAAATTTCTGATGTTGGGCCTGAGCAGACAATGAATCTTGAATTGCCTTGTTAACTTTGGTGCTCCCAAGCGGGAGCCGAACATTCAATTCAAATAGGCTTCCATCCGCGATTCCGGGCAACTCTGAAAGTTGTTTTCCTTCCGCGAAGAAGACGACTACTTTTGACGTTTGTCCGGCTTGGTGCACAAGAGGTTTTCCGTCCGCGCGAAATTCATATTCTCCTCGAATGCCGGCGTCTTCGCCAAGATCGACGTAGACCTGTGCGATCTCATCTCGTCCGAAGCCAATAAGCGCTGGATCATTCGCGAGCATATCTCGCCCGTTTGCATCAAATTCGGCGTTTGTAACAAATACACCTCGTACAGTGTAGCCGCTCTCGAGAAGTCCGCCAAAATTGACTTTGTTTAGCTTGTCTTTGATTTCTTGATCGACTTTTCCAGATATGAAAAGATCGTAGGCATCTTTCGTGCGAATCTGGTTGAGCGTCCCGGAAAACTCACGGACGTCTTTATCTCCAAGGGTGCCGTTTTGCTTTGTCTTTGACTGGAAGACGTGTATTTCTAGCTGCTCATTATCGACGTAGATTCCATCGATGCCGCGATCATTATTTTTGTCGCAAATCGCATCTTCTGCGCTGACTTGATCTAGGCGATATATGTGTTCCAGGAACCAATTTAGGAATGCAATCGACCTCGGCCTTCCCTTATCAGTAAAGGGCTTGACGAGTTCAAGCATCGACGCGAACTCGAGATCAGCGGCGTTCATTTTGGCATCCCTCAGATCATAACCCCTGCACTTGTGCGGAGATTCTGGCGAGACGTTAATGCCTGACGGACAGAAGCCGCGTCGGGAGTGGTAAGTCCCTCATTCCGCGAACGGATGCGGCAGCGGGCCTGAGCGGAACAGGATCGTCGGGTTCTCGTCGTAGTCGCCCATCTCGGTGTCGGCGGTGACGGAGAAGGCGACGACGGCGGCGCGGTGGGGGGCCAGGCGCTCGGCCTTGCGGCGGGCTTCCTCGGGGTTGGCGCAGCCGACCTGTTGCTCGGCCTTGAGGCTCTTGCCTCGGCCTTGCTTGTAAGCCTGGATGATGTGGACGGTTTCTTTGGCCATGCCTATGGCAAGCCGCTGATTGGCGGGCTGGGTCAAGCATAATGTTCTTTATTTGTTCTTGATCTTCGCGGGAATTCTGGCAGGGTTGTGGGACGTGGCGGGGCTCGGCTCTCCGCGCCGCGCGTTCCGGCGTAGGGCTGGCGTGGCGCGGGCGGACTTTTGAGTCTGGCGCCCTAGGATCTGGGTCCCGGCCTTCGCCGGGATGAGCGGATTTGGTTTGGTTTGGCTCTGGGTTTGCTCTGGGTTGGCGCGTGCGCGCGCGGCCCGTTGGGCGGCCGGTTGATCTTCTGAAAATTTGGAGGCGAGGGCGGGGTGGTTCGTCTTGCGGCTTTGCGCGCGCCAGGTTGGCGCGGCGGGCTGCGTGGGCGGGGGCCTGGCCGCGCGTGCGAGGATGGTGACGATGAGCGATTTGCCTGTGGCGGGACCGGGGGCGCGGCGGCGTTGGCATCGGTACAGCCTGGCGCTGGCCAGCGTGATCTGCGAGCGGATCGCGGCGGGGGAGACCCTGCTGGGGATCTGCCGGGACCCGGAGATGCCGTGCAGGTTCTCGGTGCGGGCCTGGTCGCTGCAGCATCCGAGTTTCGGGGCGCGGCTGGCGCAGGCGCGGGTGGAGGGGCGGCACAATCCGCGCGGCGGGCGGCCGACCACCTATCACCCGCAGGTGGCGGGGCTGATCTGTCAGCGGCTGGTCGCGGGGATGACGCTGGACGAGGCGTGCGACCTGCCTGGCTTGCCGGTGTCGCAGACGGTGTTCGACTGGATCGAGCGCTATCCGCAGTTCGCCGACGCCTATCGGCGCGCGCGGATGTTGCAGGCGCACCGGCGGTTCGATCAGGTCTGGGAGATCGCCCAGGCCGCGACGCCGGAGACCGCCTATGCCGCGCGGGTGAAGATCGAGGCCGCGCGCTGGCAGGCCGGCCGGCTGGCGCCCAAGCGGTACGGGCCCAAGGCCGAGGACGGCGACGGGGAGGGCGGCGGGCGCCCGCAGGTCAATGTGTTCATCCAGAAGTTCGGGGAGGATGAGGCCGTGCCGGTGGGCTGAGGGGCGGGCCTCCCGGCGGCGCCTTTGGCGATCCACCTCCCCATGAAGGGGGAGGGCCTGGGGTGGCGCGGCCTTGTTCCTCTCCCCGTTGGGGAGAGGTTAGGTGAGGGGCTTTCAGCGGTTGAGCTGTCTCGGCGCGGCCGTGTCGCGCCTGGCGGCGCGGCCCCTCACCCGGCCTCTCCCCGGCGGGGAGAG
>NZ_JAURWM010000317.1 GCF_030654915.1 Phenylobacterium sp.
AAGGCGGTGTTCCTTGATCGCGTCGATGTGGTCTCGACCTACGACCAGGAAGTCCATTCTCCCTCATTCGCCATGCGGCTCCCCAGCGTCGTCTCGCTGAAGCACTACGTGCCGCAGGATAGGCCCCCGGCCTTCACCCGCTTCAACCTCTTCCTGCGCGATTCATTCGCCTGCCAGTACTGCACGGTGAGCGAGGACCTGACCTTCGACCATGTGGTGCCGCGCTCACGCGGCGGCCGGACCACCTGGGAAAATATCGTCACCGCCTGCGCGCGCTGCAATCTGGCCAAGGGCGGGCGCACCCCGGCCGAGGCCCACATGCACCCATTCCACCAGCCGCGCCGCCCAACGGCCCATGAGCTGCAGGATCGGGGCCGCAAGTTCCCGCCGCATCACCTGCACAAGAGTTGGCTCGACTACCTCTACTGGGACATCGAGCTGGAGGCTTAGCTCGCCGTCTATTTCGCGGGCAGGACCCGCATCGCCAGGACTTCGCGGTTGGGGCGGCTGATGCCGTAGAGCACACCGGGCTGGCTCTCATCCCAGTCGATGGCTTGGCCCTCGACGGGCACGCCGATGGTTCCGACATGGTCGAGGACCGCTCCGCCCTTGGGCAGGGGCAGGATGGAGAGCTCGGGGTGATCGTGGCCGGTGATGTAGAGCCGGCCGTCCGGACCCCAGCCGCCGCCCGACGAGCTCATCGGCTTGAAGCGCTCCAGGATCGACGGCGGGAAGCTCCAGCTTTGCGTCTTGCGCCACTGATCGTCGAACCGGACCAGGGCCGTGTGACGGTGATCGCGCGGAGCCTCGCCGCCCTTGCCGTCATAGTTGGCGAACGCCGCCCACCAGGCGCCGTCCTTGCGGTCGATCCAGGTGATTGAACCGGTCCCAAGGCCCAGCGCCACGGTGCGCAGGTGGGTCATGGTCGCCGGATCGAAGAACTCCACCGAACTGGTCTGCGGGACCGCCGGGAAGTTGGAGCTGGCGCAGACCAGCTCCTTGGCGATCACCGCGCACGAATTGATGTGCGGATAGCGGGTGGGGTCGCCCTTCCACTCCGCCACCTTCATCCCGGTCTTTTTGTCGTATTTGGCGATGGTCGAGTTGGCCACCGCGTAGACATGGTCGCGATCGACCGCCACGCCCTGCCGCGCCTCAGGCGCGGAGTAGCGACGCATGACCTCAGCCGAGTGCGAAGGGGCGGTGGCTTCCTGGGCGCAGGCGGCCGAGGCGACAAGCGCCCCGGCCAGAACCAAATATCGGATCATGCCGGTTTCCTTAGAAGTTCAACGCCGCGCCGACCCAATAGGTGCGGCCGTAGTTCGCCCACTCTTGCAGGTAGCGACGGCCGGGGCCGGTGACTTCCTGGCGGCCGGTGTTCGAGAGGTTCTGGCCCTCGACGAAGACCGTCAGATTGTCGTTGAAGCGCCACGAGACGCTGGCGTCGAACAGGTGCCGGCCCTTCCAGTATTGGTCGGAGTTCGGGTTGGCGTCGTTGATCGTCTCGAGCTGGCCGCCGATGTAGTTGTGCGAGACCCGGGCCTCGAAGGGACCGCGCTGATAGTAGATCGACTCGTTGGTGGTGATCTCGGGCTGCTGGAAAAGACCGGTCGTGCGCGGGCCGGCCGAGGTCAGGAAGGT
>NZ_JAURWM010000319.1 GCF_030654915.1 Phenylobacterium sp.
TTGGCGATTTCGTCGGCGACTTGCTTCGAGACGTTTTCGACGACGTTCTGCGGAGCGCCTTCGACCAGGTCCTTGGCTTCCTTCAGGCCGAGGTCCGGACGGACGCCGCGGACTTCCTTGATCACGTTGATCTTCTTGTCGCCACCGGCGGTCAGAACAACGGTGAACTCGGTTTGCTCTTCGGCGGCTTCGGCCGGAGCGGCAGCGCCGCCGGCAGCGGCGACGGCGACCGGCGCGGCGGCCGAGACGCCCCACTTTTCTTCGAGCAGCTTGGAGAGATCAGCGGCTTCCAGGACGGTCAGGGTGGAGAGTTCTTCGACCAGCTTTTCGAGCTTCGACATGTGTATGTGTCCTTAGGGAATTGAAGTTGTGTTCGGGAATGACGATCAGGCGGCGTCTTTGGCGGCATATGCGCCGAAGACACGAGCCAGCTGGCCGGCCGGGGCCTGCAGGACGCCGGCGACCTTGGTGGCCGGGGCTTGCAGAAGGCCGATGATCTTGCCGCGGAGCTGGTCGAGGGACGGCAGCGTCGCAAGCGCGCTGATGGCCTTCTGGTCCAGGATCTCGGTGCCCATGAACCCACCAACGATGGCGAACTTTTCGTTCCCCTTGGCGAATTCAGCAGTGATCTTGGCGGCGGAGACGGCGTCCGGCGCATAGGCGATGGCGACAGGGCCGGTGAAGAGGGCGTCGCCCGCCTCGCCGATCGAGCCGTTCAAAGCCTTTTGAGCCAGGGTGTTCTTCACCACCTTCAGCTGGGCGCCTTCCTTGCGGAGGCGGCCCCGAAGATCGGTCATTTGCGCAACGGTCAGACCCAGGTTGTGGGTCACGACCACGGCGCCGGCGCCTTCGAAAACGCCCTTAAGCGTCTCGATCGACTCCTGCTTTTGAGCGCGGTCCATTGCGGTCTCCATACTCAAGTTGGCCGCCGGACGATTCCGACGACCGCAGCAGACGACCCATGCGAAGGCGAACCCTCACGCGGATCGTTTAAGCCTGTCCTTTGAGAGAAGCCGCAGTTCACACGCCCATCTAAGCCGATGGTCGGCGGAACTTCATCTTCCCGTCTCCCTGTGCTTGAGGAAGGGCTCTTCCTCGCGTCACGGATCCGGGCGGCCCCCGGTTCCCCACAGTTCTTGGACAGGATCGGGGAGCAAGCCCCCCGTCCACGCCTCTCCTTGCGGAGAGACGAAACTCTTGAAGGCGCGGCCTTTACACGCTCACGGCCGACAAGACAACAGCCCCGTCAGCGACGTGGCCGGGTGGCGATGACCGCGGTGGTCAGCATCACCGCGTAGCACCACAGCACGAAGGCGCCGAACAACGGCGCGTGACTAATCGGAAAGTTCGGCAGGACCTGGCCGAAAAGCGCCGTAACCCCTGCATCCAGCAGCATTTGCGGAGCGACGAACGCCACCAGCGCGCCTAGCCGATGGTCGGGCGTGACCTTGCGAACAAACACCAGGGTCGCGATCACTAGGCCTGCGCCGGATACCGCCCCGCTGATCAGCAAGGTCCAGGCGGGCCGGTCCACCCAGGCCGACGGCAGCAACCGGAGAATCAGCGTGGAGACCGCCCAGACAAACGAGCCACGCGCGGCGAACCACAAATATAGCGCCAGCGGCGAGGCGCCCTCCCCCACCATGGGAGCCGATCGCGCGCTTAGCCGAGCCAATTGGCTTTCCTCTTCCCGGTCCAGGCCTTCACGCCTTCCTTGTAGTCCGGTTCGGTGATCATGGCTTCCAGCAGCCGTTCAGCGGCCACGACCGCGCCGGCGGCGTCGCGGTGCAAATCGCGATAGATCTGCCGCTTGGTCTCGCGGGCCGATCCGGGCGCGACGCTGTCGGCGAGGTTGCGGGCATAGTCCATGACGCTCGGCATCAGGGCCTCGGGCTCTGTCAGCCGGTTCAGGAACCCCATCGCCTGGGCCTCCTGCGCCGTGAAGACGCGGCTGGACAGCAGGATGTCGTTAGCATGGGTCAGGCCGACGATGCGCGGCAGCACCCAGGACAGACCGAACTCGGCGGGGAAGTTGAAGCGCCCGTGGGCGGCCGTGAACTTCGCCCCTTGCGCAGCGAAACGCAGGTCGGCGAAGGCCGCCAGGACCAGCCCTACTCCCGCCGCGGGGCCGTTGATCGCGGCGATGATCGGCTTGCCGATACCGAAGTGATAGGCGAAGGCCGCATCGAAATGGGGATCGACGCCGAAGCCGGGCGTGGCGATGTCGTCGGCGGTGCCGGGATCATACCGCCCCTTTTCCGAATGCCCCTCCAGCGCGCCGAGATCGGCTCCGGCGCAGAACGCCTGCCCCTCAGGATCGCCGGTCACAACGATCACCCGGACATTGCGATCATGATCTGCCTGGCTGAGGATCCAGCGGTACTCGGTGTGCATCCGCCCGGTCCAGGCGTTGCGTCGTTGGGGCCGCGACAGAGTGACGGTCGCGATCCCATCCTTGATCTCGTAACGGGTGGTCTTGAGTTCCAAGGCAAGCCTCCACGGCGGTCAGTTGTAGAGCGGCTCGAAGCTGAAGACCCAGGGCGTATCTGTGTCGACGCCGACTTTCACCGCCCTCAGTTCGGGCGCGCCATAGACCTGCAGCCGAGTGATGTTGCCATAGAGCGCGGGCTTCATCTCCCCTTGGCTGACCATGAACGGCCGATCGACGATGAAATCGTGGTCATCGCCGTTGATCACCAGCACCGGCTTGCCGAACCGGCCGCCCAGGTCGCGGATCGCCAGGACGGTCCAATGATATGGCCCCTCGCGGCCGCCGCGCACCGCCTTGCCGCTAAACTCCCCGCCATCACGCTCATCGAACATGGCGGCCTGGAGCGAGATCACGACAGCCTTGGCGTTCTTGGCCTTGGCGTCGGCGAAGGTCGTTTTAATCCAGTCGATATTGGCGCGGTTGCGGGCGATCGCTTCGGCCGCGCGGGCCTCGCTAGTCATTATGAAGCCGTTGTTGGAGCCCGGCGCGCTGATCGTGGCGAAGACCACCCCGCCCTTCTCCCATCGGGTGTTCTCGGCGGTGTCCTTGAACGTCGAGACGTCGGGCTGGCGAACCAGCGGCATGGGCTTGCCGCCGACGCTCTGCGGCTTGGCGAAGAACACCTTGCGGATCAGGCCAAGGCTGCCGATCGGATCGTCGTAGCCGGCGCTGGTCATGCCGGCGTCCAGCCCTTGCAGCGGCATCAGCAGAGCGAGGTCGGCCGGGGTGGCCTTCTTCGCCACATAGCGCGAATAGGCCTCCAGGACGTCCGGCCGGCGGCAGTCGGCCCATTCGTTGTCGCCCGGCGTGTAGACCACTGGATGATCGTACTTCGCGAACCAGCCCAGGATCGAGCGGTGCTGGTCCTCCGTGCAGGGCAGCGCGCCCCAGGTGTCGCCGACATGGATCGAAAAAGCGGGCCCCGCCTTATTGATCCTGGCGATCAGGGCCTCATAGACCGGGTAGTCGACGCTCGGATTGTAGGCGGTGTCGCCCAGGGCGACGAAACTGAAGGTCTCCGCCTGCGCCACGCTTAGCGGCGCCAGCAAGGCCGCGGCCAAGGCCAGCCCTCGTATCGTTCGGCCGACAACCATCGCACGCTCCCCCTCAGGCTCTTCTCGTTAAGGTCGAGCTTAGCCGCGATGGAGGCAAAGAAAAGGGGCGCAGCGTTTCCGCTGCGCCCCTGATCGAGAGTCTTATGGCTGGTTGGGCGGCTTAGACGCCGACCGAACCGATTTCCACCTTGAAGCCCGGGCCCATCGTCGAGGACAGGCTGATCTTCTTGATGTAGGTGCCCTTGGCGCCCGACGGCTTGGCCTTGTTGAGCGCGTCCACGAGAGCGCGAACGTTGATCAACAGCGCTTCGTCAGTGAAGCTCGCCTTGCCGATGCCGGCGTGGATGATGCCGGTCTTTTCGGTGCGGAACTCGATGGCGCCGCCCTTGGCGTCCTTCACGGCTTGACCGACGTTCGGGGTCACCGTGCCGACGCGCGGGTTCGGCATCAGGCCGCGCGGACCCAGCACCTTACCCAGACGGCCGACGAGCGCCATCATGTCCGGCGTGGCGATCACGCGGTCGAATTCCATGAAGCCGCCTTGGATGCGCTCCACCAGCTCTTCGCCGCCGACGATGTCGGCGCCGGCCGCGGTTGCTTCAGCAGCCTTGGCGTCCTTGGCGATGACGGCGACGCGAACGTCACGGCCGGTGCCCGAGGGCAGCGAAACCACGCCGCGGACCTGTTGGTCGGCGTGACGCGGGTCGACGCCCAGGTTGACCGCGATCTCGATGCTTTCGTCGAACTTCGCCGTGGCGTTGGCCTTGACCAGCTTCATGGCGGCGTCGACCGGGTGAGCGACGGTACGGTCGCCGGACCAGGCTTGAATGCGCTTGGCTTGCTTGCTCATGGCTTAGGCCTCCACGATTTCGAGGCCCATCGAGCGCGCGGAGCCCTCGATGATCTTGGCGGCGGAGTCGATGTCGTTGGCGTTGAGGTCTTTCATCTTCTTCTCAGCGATCTCGAGCAGCTGGGCGCGCGAGATCGAACCGGCGACGGCGCGGCCCGGCTCCTTGGAGCCCGACTTCAGACCAAGCGCTTGCTTGATGTAGTGGGTCGCAGGCGGGGTCTTGGTGATGAAGGTGAAGGACTTGTCCTGATAGACGGTGATGACCGTCGGCAGGGGGGTGCCCTTGGCTTCCTTCTCGGTGCGCGCGTTGAACTCCTTGCAGAAGCCCATGATGTTCACGCCGCGCTGACCGAGCGCCGGCCCGATGGGCGGCGAAGGGGTTGCGGAGCCCGCGGGCACCTGCAGCTTGATATAGCCCAAAATCTTTTTGGCCATTTTCTCCTCTTTGACCGGACGCCCGGTCTGTTGAGCCGTGGTGCGGGGCTATGTGACCCTCCCCTCCCACGGATTTGAAACCCGGCCCAGTATCGGGCCGGGTTAGTCCGATCAGGCGATCTTCTCGACCTGACCGTATTCCAGCTCGACCGGGGTGGCGCGTCCGAAGATGGACACGGTCACGCGCAGACGAGTGCGCTCTTCGTCGACCTGTTCGACCGAGCCGTTGAAGCTGGCGAAGGGGCCGTCGGTGACGCGGACTTGTTCGCCGATTTCGAAGGAGATGGTCGGCTTCGGCCGCTCCACACCCTCTTCGATGGCGCCGATGATGCGGGCGACTTCCTTTTCAGAGACCGGCATGGGCTTGGAGCCCGAGCCGAGGAAGCCCGTCACCTTCGGGGTGTTCTTGATGAGGTGGTAAGCCTCGTCGGTGAGCTCCATCTTCACCAGGACATAGCCCGGGAAGAACTTGCGCTCGGCGTTGACCTTACGGCCGCGGCGGATTTCGACGACGTCTTCAGTCGGCACCAGGATGTCGGAGAAGGTCTCCTCCAGCCCTTGGCTCTTGGCCTGCTCGCGGATCGATTCGGCCACCTTCTTCTCGAAGTTCGAGTAGGCGTGGACGATGTACCACTTGTGGCGCGGATTGGGAGCGGTAGGGGTCTCGGCGTTCATGTCTCTCTTAACCCCCGTTAGCTAACTTGAGCAGCAGGCTCATTCCTGAACCCAACACCCAGTCGACCAGCAGGAAGAACAGCGAAGCCAAGACCACCATGATCCCGACCATCACCGAGGTGATCCAGGTTTCTTTACGCGTGGTCCAGGTGATCTTGCGCCCTTCGGCGCGAACTTCGCGGAAAAACTGCGCCGGGCTCGTGCGCTTCTTCTTCGCAGGCGCGCCTTGCGCCAAAGCCGAAGCAGGGGCGATCGCCGCTGCCGTTTTAGCGGCCCGGTTCTTCATCGCTTGCGGGGACGAACCCGGTTTCCTAGCCATCAGGCTCTTATGACTCTCTTCATGTGGGCGGCGGACCTCCGCGCCCGGCGTACTTATATAGGGTGGCAGGAGTGGAGGGATTCGAACCCCCGGCCCTCGGTTTTGGAGACCGATGCTCTACCAGCTGAGCTACACTCCTACTGCCCTGCCCTCGCGGGCCGGACTTCGAGCAATGAGCAAAACACCGGAGGACTGCTGGCCCACCGGCGCACGCGGCTCATCGCCGAAGCCGGGTCGTTTAGCAGCCGACTCCCGCACTCGCAAGGCCGCGATCAGCCCATGCGGCGCAAATCACAGCTTTAGGATCGAAGGTCCCTCACCGCGCGTTTCACACTACGAGCGACATAGAGGATCTCCATGCCGAACCCCAATGAGCACAGCGACGACAGAGCCAAGACCCGAGACGAGGATATGAAGCCCGGCAGGCCTCCCCGCCCGGCCACGGAGCCTGACGGCGCAGAAGGTTCGGCGCGCAACACCAAGACCCAGACCGATCCAGCGACCGGAGTCCCCCAGCCCCGCGCGCCGAAACCCAGCTAGCCCCTCAGCAGGAGATGCCGAGATAGTCGACCTTGATGTCGGTCAGCTTCACGCCGCAGGCCGACGTCCCGCCAGCTGGCCGTCCAGTCACCGAAACCCCAACCTTGCGCGACATGTCCACCGCCGGACTCGCTCCCGCCAGGTCATAGGTCTGTCCATCGGCGGCGATGGTCAGGCATCCGGTCGTCTCGGCCACGACGGGGCATCCCACCGCCGTGATTTTCTGAACCTGGGCCGCGGCGGAGGCTTGAGCCTGTCCCGCACCCTTCTCACTACAAGCTCCGCACAGAGCGACCGCCAAGACGATCGCCGACACACTCCCTAACGATACGCGCATGCTGTTCTATCCTTCTCGCATACGTCACGCCCTCACCGGACAAGCGCGACTGTGCGCCTGGGGCGTTGGTCCGGCAAACACGGAAATTGACGCGTGCGTCAATTCCAGAATCGGCAGCTAAGTTCTTGATTCTAGGGTGCGTGAACGGAGGCCTGCATGGATCTCTTGGGCTTCCCCAGGCCGCTGACCAGAGGGACGAACGGTCCCATGGCCCAGATCGCCTTGCTGGAGCTTGGGCTTGGTGTCTTATGCTTCCAGCACCTTTGCGGTGCTGCTCGTGACTTGAATCGGTAGGAATTACCAAGATGAAGGCATCATTCGCTGTTCTGGCCGTCGCAGCGGCGTTCCTCGCCGCGCCCGCCCAGAGCCAACCACAGCCGCAGCAGCCGCAGTCGACCGAGCGCTGGGGCCCAGGCGGCGCCGGCGGTCAGCAGGGTGGGAACTGGGGTGGACAGCAGGGCGGCCCATGGGGCGGCCAGGGCTGGCTCCCCCAAGGCAGCTACCGGCAGAGCTGCCGCAGCGCCACGGTGCGCGGCGCGGACCGCAACGCCACCCTGACGGCCAGTTGCCAGGATGGTCGCGGACGATGGAACTACAGCTCCATCCGCATTCAGGACTGCCGCGACGACATCCGCAACGATAACGGGCGGCTTGCCTGCGGCTGGAGCGGCGGCGGCGGCGGCGGTCGTCCGCCCCCCTGGCAGGGTCAGGGCGGGATCACGCTCTTCAGCTCGCCGGACTTCGGGGGTCAGGCCTTCCAGTCCAGCCGCGAGATCACCAACCTGCCGCGTCAGTACAATGACCGCGCGATGAGCCTGCGCATCGAAGGCCGGGGCGCGTGGCAGGTCTGCGCCGACAGCAACTTCCGCGGCCGCTGCCAGATCTTCAACCGCGACGTCCGGGACCTGCGGCAGTACGGCCTGGGCGAGGCGGTCTCGTCCATGCGTCCGGTCCAGGGCCAAGGTCCCAGCCCGTACTGAGCCCAACAAAAAGGCCGCCGGATTTCTCCGGCGGCCTGATCGTTAGTAAGGTGTCAGATCGCCTATTCGACGATCTTGGAGACGACGCCGGCGCCGACGGTGCGGCCGCCTTCACGAATGGCGAAGCGCAGGCCTTGGTCCATGGCGATCGGGGTGATCAGCTCGACGTCCAGCTCGGCGTTGTCGCC
>NZ_JAURWM010000333.1 GCF_030654915.1 Phenylobacterium sp.
ACAAGAAGCTGCGCGAGAACCCCTCGCTGATCCCGTCGATGGTCTCCGAGACCATCCGCTGGCAGACGCCGCTGGCCCACATGCGCCGGATCGCGACGCAGGACTACGAACTGGGCGGCAAGACCATCAAGAAGGGCGACAAGGTCGTCATGTGGTACGTCTCGGGCAACCGCGACGACGAGGTCATTGATCGTCCCAACGACTACATCATCGACCGCGAGCGGCCCCGGAACCACATCTCCTTCGGCTTCGGCATCCACCGCTGCGTCGGCAACCGCCTGGCCGAGCTGCAGCTGAAGATCATCTGGGAAGAGATCCTCGCGCGCTTCCCCGACATCCAAGTCGTCAGCGAGCCCAAGCGCGTCTTCTCGACCTTCGTGAAGGGCTATGAGTCGATGCGAGTGATCATCCCCTCGCGGCTCTAGGATATCCTAGACCTCTCCAGACCCGGCGGCGGCGCGAGTATCTCGCGCCGCCGCTTTCGTCATTGGGACAACGAACGCCCTGGACTTGCCCTGCCGTCATTCGGTTAGATTCCCCCGAAACCCAGGGAGCCGGCCAACGTGACCCCCACGCCGTTCGATATCGAGGCCCATGTCCAGCGCCTGACGCAGGATGGCTACACCATTATTGAGGACTTCGCCGACGCCGACGCGTTGGGCGAGGCCCGCCAAGCCTTGGCGCCTCATCTAGGCAGCCATCACGGCCGCAACATTTTCGAGGGCTTGGCGACCGAGCGCGTCTACACCCTGGTCGCACGCGGGCCGGTGTTCGAGCGCCTCACCGAAGAGCCCCGGCTGCTCGCCCTACTCGACCATTTCCTCCAGCCCGGCTACCTGCTCACCGCCAGCCAGGCGATCTGCATCTATCCCGGCGAAGTGGCTCAGGGCGTACACTCCGACGACGGTTTTTATCGTCAGCCCCGTCCACGGCCAGCCATAAGCCTGTCGATGATCGGCGCCATCGACGCCTTCACCGACACCAATGGCGCAACGGACATCATTCCCGGCAGTCATACCTGGAGCGACGAGAAGCTCGCCACCATCGACCCGCGCGAGGCAATCGGGATGCTGCGGCCGGTGACCATGCCCGCCGGGGGCGCCGTCATCTTCCAGGGCACCCTGCTCCACCGCGGCGGAGCCAACCGCAGCCAGGCGCCGCGGCTGGCCTACACCAACCAGTATTGCGAGCCCTGGGGCCGAACCCAGGAGAACTTCTACCTGGGCGTCCCGCGCGAACGGGCCAAGGCGATGTCGCCGCGCCTGCAAAACCTGCTCGGCTACAACATCTGGCCGCCGTTCATGGGCCAGGTCACCGGCTCCCACCCGCTCAAGAGCCTAGAAGACGGGTGGATCGCGCCGGTGGATCGTTAGCCCAGGTTCCGCCGATAAAGCGCCACCAACCGCTCCCAGTGCCGTTCAGCGGAGGGCTTGTCGTAGGCGGCGCGCTGCGGGAAGGCGAAACCGTGCTGGGCGCCGCGATAGAGTTCGACCTCGGCCCGGACATCGCCCGCCTTCAAGGCGACGTCCAGCGCTTGGA
The DNA here is from genome assembly GCF_030654915.1 of Phenylobacterium sp. GTDB lineage: Bacteria > Pseudomonadota > Alphaproteobacteria > Caulobacterales > Caulobacteraceae > Phenylobacterium. The sequence continues at coordinate 1,540 of NZ_JAURWM010000333.1, forward strand.
CTACCTCCAGCGGCGCCCAGCGATCGATCTCGGCGCAGGCGAAATAGAGCTCGGCCTCCGCCCTTGAGGCCACGATGTGCGGGCTGTCGCCCTTGTCGGTGACCAGGAAGGTTCCGTAGATCGAGGCCGCCGCCGCGATCCGCCCCGGATGGCGCGCCGCCGCGTTGATGGCGAACTGCCCGCTCATGCAGTAGCCGACGCAGCCAGCCTTGCCCTTCGAGGCCGCCGGGTCCTTGTCGGCATAGGCGAGCAGCGCGTCCGTATCGTCCATAACTAGCGGAATGGTCAGCGCGTTCATCAATTCGAACACTCGCTTGTGCTCGGGATCGGCTCGATCCTCAGCCGTCATCTCCAATACGCCGGCGCGATAGTAGAGGTTCGGCAACATCACGTAGTAGCCGCAGCTGGCCAGCCTGCGCGCCATGTCGCGCAGCTCCTCACGGATCGCCGGAGCGTCCATGTAGAAGATGATCAGCGGATGGGGTCCGCCGCGTTCGGGATGAACGATGAAGGTAGTGGTCGCGCCATCTTCAGTCGCGATCTCGACGGTTTGCTCGATCATGTGAGGTCCCTAGGGCTTCGGCGGCGGGTTGTTGCGCAAACGAGCCAGTTCCTTCTCGACCATCCGCTCCCGGTAATCACCAGCATGGGCGTAGACCGAGAAGCCGTGAGCGAGCAGCCCAATTCCCCATCCCGCCATCGGCCAGACAAACCAGAGATAGCCGGGCGAGGTCGCCAGATTGATCGCCACCAATACAGCGTTGACGATCGCATAGACCACCAAGTGACTTCTAAAGCCCAGCTTTGCGTCCGCCCGTCGCTCGGCGAGCCTGCGGAGCCTTAGTTCCTCGTCTTCAGCCATGACGTCGCTCCGATTTCGATGCTCGATCTCAATCCAGTTGGGGTTGGCCCCCTAGCCTCGCGGCATGACGATGCAGGCCCGAGCCAGCGACGCCCGCGTCAATTCCCGGCGGCGCAGGAACACCTGCATCGCATCGGAGGTCGGATCGCGGGAGACCTGCCATTCGCCCAGATCGCGATAGCGGGTCATCAACAATAGCCGACGCGCGCCGTCGGCACGTTCAGCCTCGCTCTCGGCGGCGAGGAACAGGCCATAGATCTTGGTCTCGAACCGCCGCTCGAAGTCGGGCCAAGCCTCGCCCGACAAGCGGACGAACTCGTCGACCGCCTCGCCATCGATGGTGAACCAGTTGTGGACGTAAATCCCGCCCGGCTCTGGCCTGATGTCCTGCGTCGGACGCAGGGTCGGAGTCAGGCGGTCGACGGTCTCAGCCGGCACGCCAAGTTCGACCCCGGCCCGCGCCAAGACCAACGCCTCGTTGGAGGCGAAGCCCAGCAGAGGGGCGAACACCGCCACCACATCGGACGTGGCGTGCAGCCGGTCGGCGAGCGCCTTTTGGGCCGTGCGTTCACGGCCCAATCGGAGTTGGAAGTAGTCGTATTCCAAAGCCTTAGCCCTAGAAATTGACGCGCGACGAGATCGCGCCATCAATCAGCATGTTGATGCCGGTGGTAAAGGCCGAGCGCGGGCTGGCCAGGAACACGGTCGCGGCGGCCACCTCTTCCGGCGTCGCCATCCGGCCGGTCGGGTTGCGCTTGATCATCTGCTCGAAGAACTGCGGCATGCCGGCCTTCACATTGCCCCAGACGCCGCCTTCAAAGAACACGGTGCCCGGCGAGATCACATTGCAGCGGACATGCTTAGACGCGTTTTCGCGGGCCACGCCCTTGGCGTAGTGGATAAGCGCGGCCTTCATCGCGCCGTAGGACGAGGGATTGTCGGCCTGGGCCGCCGAAACCGACGAGGTGATCAGGAAAGCCGCGTCACCATTCGTCTCGCCCGCTTTCAGCAGGAACGGCTTGGCCGCTTCGAAGGTACGGACAGCGCCCATGACGTCGATGTCGAACATCGCCTGCCACTCGTCCTCGCCGTTCCCCTGAACCAGGGCGCTGGCGTTGGAGACCATCACGTCGATGCCGCCCAGGGTCTCGCCAGCTTGCTGGACGAAGGCCTTCAGGGCCGGGCCATCGGCGATATCGACGACCTGGCCCCAGGCGTGCACGCCCTTGGCCTTCAGCGCTTCGACGGCGGCGGCGACCTGCTCGGCGTTGCGTGCGCAGATCGCGACATCGGCGCCCTCGTCGGCCAGAAGATCGGCGATAGCCCGACCGATGCCCCGCGACCCGCCAGTAACGACCGCCTTCTTGCCCTTAAGACCCAAGTCCATGTGCAGCTCCCTGATTTTCTCGTTGGCGATGTTCTAGCGCGACCTTCCGCCGCTGCGCCACAGAAGCCGAGACTTGACATCGTCGGCCTAGCCCTTGACCTGTGAGCAGATGCTCACCCCGGCCCTCACCACCAAGGACAAGCTGCTGCGCGCGGCCCTTGAGATCGTCGCTCGCGACGGCTTCGAGGCGGCCACGACGGCTGCGATCGCCAGCTCGGCCGGCGTCGCCGAGGGCACGCTATATCGCCACTTTCCATCGAAGGACGACCTGCTGATCGAGGTCTATCGTGGGATCAAGCAGAGCGTGTTCGAGGCCATCAGCGATGGCGAGCACGGCGACGAAGCCCCCGACGCGCGGGCCAAACGGGTCTGGCGCAAGCTCTACGACACCTATCGCGCCGACTCCGACGCCTTCATGTTCGGCCAGCGCTTCGCCGAATCCGCGCTCTCCAAGCGCGAAGGCGGCGCGGCTCATGAGGCGATCTCCGGAGCGGTCAGGCGCCTGAGGGCGGCAGGGATTGAGCGCGGGCTGTTCAAGGACCTGCCCGGCGACCTGCTGGCCAACCTGTTCTTCGCTCCGGTCGGCTACATGCTGAAGACCGAACTGAAAGGCCGCCGCTGGAGCGAGGCCGAACTGGACGCCGCCGCCGAGGCCGTATTGGACTCCTGGCGCGCCTGATCTTTTCGAACCTATTCTGTCGGTGGGCAGCCTCGCCGTTCGTCCTCTGCTCGCAACCCGCGACAAGGAGACCCTGATGGCGACCACGACGAGCAGCGGCTACGTCACCAGCGACGGCCTAGACGTCTATTACGAAATACACGGCGGCCTACCCGACCGTGCCCGCACGCCTTTCGTATTGTTGCACGGTGGGGCGGTGACCATCGAAGCCGCTTTCGGCGAGGAACTGCTGCCGAGGCTGTCGCGCCTGCGGCCGGTCATCGCCATGGAGATGCAGGGTCACGGTCACACTGGTGATCGCAAGGGGCCGATCACGCTGGAGCAGATGGTGCAGGACGCCTCCGCGGTGCTCACCCACCTTCAAGTGCCCAGCGCGCACTTCGTGGGCCACAGCCTAGGCGCCCTGGTCTCGTTCGGCGTCGCGATAAGCCATCCTGAACAAGTCGCCAGCATCACAGCGATCGGGGCGACCTACACCTTCGACGACATGTTGCCGGAGTTGGTGAAGCTGCAGCGCGATCCCACACATGAGCCATCGGCTGAACTCATCCCCCTGCTGCCGACGCCCGAGGAGTTCGCCGCCTGGACCGACAGCTTCCGCCGCACCGCGCCCGATCCGGACGCGTTTGAGGACATCCTGGGCAGGCTCAATATCATGCTGGCGCAGTGGCCGGGCTGGCCGCGGGCCGACATCGCCGCCCTGAGCGCGCCCGTCCTGTTAGTGATCGGCGACAACGACTTCGTGCGGATCGACCGGGCCGGCGAAGCCGCGCGCCTGATCCCCGACGCCCAACTCGCGGTGTTGCCTGGCACCACTCATATGAGCGTCGTCCGACGCGGCGCCTGGCTGGTTCCCCTGATCGAAGCCCGGATCGCTGGCGGCTAGACCCTTCGCCGCTCCCGGCGCGACCACGACGCTCGCGCCAAACAGTCCAGGTGCGCCTCCGCCGCCTCAAGCAGGATGCGCCCGAGTTTGCGGTCCTGCAGGTCTGCCCGCACGGTCAGCATGCCCAGGCGCCAGGCTCCGTCGTTCGCCGGCTTCGTCGCGCGGGTCAGAAGCACCGCCTCGGCCATGTAAATTCACGGGCCGGGGCGCGGACGCCAGCCGAAATCACGCCAGGAACAAACGCCCTCCCCTTGACGCTTTCGAGAACGGAAGCTACTTATCGCTTTGTGAGTGAGCACTCACATCCCCCACAATCTGTATCTGCGGAGACCTGCCATGATCCGTCGGGAAATCGGCCGAACCGGCCGCGAAGTGAACGCCATCGGCCTCGGCTGCATGGGAATGTCGATCGCCTATGGCGAGCCGATGGACCAGGGCGAGGCGGTCAAGCTGCTGCATGCCGCCCTCGACCGCGGCGTGGATCACTTCGACACCGCCGAACTCTACGGCTTCGGAGCCAATGAAGAGCTGTTGGGCGCGGCCTTCCACGACCGCCGCGACAAGGCCTTCATCGCCACCAAGTTCGGCCCGGTCGGCGACCTGAAGGAACGCACCGTGCGCGGGGTGGACGGCTCGGAAGCCAATATGCGCCGCGCCATCGAACAATCTCTGCGCCTCCTGAAGACCGACCACGTGGACCTCTACTACCTGCATCGCAAAGATCCCGGCCGCCCCATCGAGGAAACCGTCGAGGCGATGGCCAAGCTGGTGAAAGAAGGCAAGATCGGCGCGATTGGCCTGTCGGAAGTCAATGCCGACAGCTTGCGGCGGGCCCAAGCCGTCCATCCCATCGCCGCCGTGCAATGGGAGTATTCGATCTTCACCCGCGACATCGAACGCGAGGTGCTGCCGCTGTGCGTGGAGACCGGTGTAAGCGTGGTCGCCTATTCACCGCTTGGCCGGGGCATGCTGACCGGCGCCTTCACCCGCGACCACAGACCCGAAGGCCAGGACTACCGCGCGGTCGTCTCGCCACGATTCAAGGGTGAGGCCTATGAGGCCAATATCAATCTGGTCAAAGAGATCGAGCGTCTCGCAGAGGCCAGGGGCGCCCAGCCCGCGCAGATCGCGCTGGCCTGGGTGCTGGCGACAAAGCCCAATGTCGTGACCATTCCTGGCACGACCAAGCTGGCGAACCTGGAGGCCAACCTCCAAGCAGCCGAGATCAGACTGACGGCCGACGAGACCGCCAGCCTCGATGGCTTGGCCACGAAGGTGCAAGGCGAACGCTACGACGAACGCGGGATGACGCTCGTCGACGCCTAGGGAACCCAGCAGCCGCCGTTCCGTTTGCGTTCCCTGACGGAACGACGGCAACTTCCCGCAATGGACGTGACTCATATCCTCATCGTCAACGCAGTGGGCGTTGCGGCCTGCTTCCTAGCCCTGTGGCTGATTTCGATCCGCCTCAAGGACGTGAGCTTCGTCGATAGCTGGTGGGCCATCGGCATGGTGGTCGTCGCTTGGACGACCTACCTGCTCACCGGGGGCCACGGGCCGCACGCCATCGCGCTACTGGCGCTTTGCACCGTCTGGGGGCTCCGGCTCGGTCTCCATCTATTCTCGCGCTGGCGGAAAGCTGGCCCTGACCATCGCTATGTCGTCATGCTCGGCAAGGCGCAGTCCGAGCGTGGCTGGAGCTTCGCCAAGGCCTCTCTGATGATGGTCTTCGCCATGCAGGCGCCGCTGCAACTGATCGTCTGCCTGCCGGTCCAGCTCGGCCAATACGCACCGACGACCGCGCTTGGACCGCTGGCCTGGGCGGGGATCGTCCTCGCCGTCGTCGGGATCGCCTTCGAGAGCATTGGCGATCTCCAGCTCGCGCGCTTCAGAGCCAACCCACACAATCGCGGCGAGGTCCTGGACACCGGCCTCTGGCGCTATACGCGGCACCCGAACTATTTCGGCGACGCCTGCGTCTGGTGGGGCCTCTACCTGATCGCCGCCGAGACCGGCTGGATAGGCGCGGCCTCGATCCTGGGTCCTGTCGTCATCACCGTCCTGCTCACCAAGCTGAGCGGCGTCCCTACCCTGGAGGGCCCGATGCGCCGCAAGCGGCCGGGGTATGAAGCCTATATCCAGCGGACATCGAGCTTCATCCCCCTGCCGCCCCGCGCGCCCAGAGGCTAGGGCACGGTCTCCGGCTCGAGACCTGGCGTCGGCGAAGGTGGAGGCTGGCGATGTTGACCGACCTTGGGCAGGAAAGCGGCCAGCAGGCCGATCGCCGGGAGGAACGCGCAGACCCGGTAAACCGTCTCGATGTTGGTGGCGTCGGCGAGCGCGCCCAGCACGGCCGCCCCGATCCCGGCCATGCCGAACGAGAACCCGAAGAACAGCCCCGAAATCATGCCGACCCGACCGGGCGCCAACTCCTGGGCATAGACGACGATCGCCGGGAAGGCCGAGGCCAGGATCAGGCCGATCACCACCGTCAACGGCAGGGTCCAGAATTCATTGGCGATGGGCAGCAACAGGCTGAACGGCAGCACGCCCAGGATCGAGAACCAGATCACGTACTTGCGCCCGAACCGGTCACCCAGCGGCCCACCGGCCACCGTGCCGACCGCCACCGCGCCCAGGAACGCGAACAGGTGGTACTGCGCGACCTGAACCGAGGCTCCGAACCGGTCGATCATGTAGAAGGTCAGGTAGTTCGTCAGGCTGGCCAGATAGACGTACTTCGAGAAGATCAGGGCCAGCAGAATCGCGATGCCAAACATCGCCTGGCGGGTCGGCACTGGCGCCTGCGTCTCACCGCGCTTGGCGGCGGCCTGCAGCCTGACTAGGCCATGAGTGCGGTACCAGTTGGCCACGTTCCACAGAATGGCCCCCGACAGCAGGGCCAGCAGAGCGAAGAAGGCCAAGCTCGACTGGCCCCAGCGCACCACGACCACAGCCGCGGCCAAGGGACCAAGCGCCGAACCGGCGTTGCCGCCGACCTGGAACAGCGATTGCGCCAAGCCAAACCTGCCGCCTGAGGCCATGCGGGCGACGCGCGAGGACTCCGGGTGGAAGACCGAGGAACCCATGCCCAGCAGGCAGGCCCCGACCAGCAGCATCGGGTAGGAGTGTGCCACCGACAGCACCACGAGACCCGCCAGTGAGAACAGCGTGCCTGCCGGCAGCGCCATGGGCGTCGGCCGCTTGTCGGCATAGAGGCCGATCATCGGCTGCAGGATTGAGGCGGTGAGTTGGTAGGCGAGCGTGACCACGCCAATCTGCCCGAAGGTCAGGCCGAACTCGACCTTGAGGTTCGGATAGATGGCCGGAAGCAGCGACTGCATCATGTCGTTGAGCAGGTGGCAGAAGCTGATCGCGAGGATTACGCCGAAGGCGGTATCCGCAACCGGTTGGCCCGCTGGTTTGACTGAAATGGTCTGCTCGCTCATCGGAGGCTCCAAACTGATGGGCGTCGCTTAGGCGCTTCGCGGTTCGCCCGCATTCCCTTATGGGTCTTTCAGTTTTGCGAGTGGGACAATGACCACCTGGATCGATCCGAACGACTATCAGGACATCCCACGGCCGGTCGTCGCCATCGGCAATGACTATCCACCTTCGCATGAGCTGGAGTGGCATTCGCACCTACGCGGCCAGCTGCTCTATGCCGCCAAGGGGGTCGTTGCACTCTCGACGCCGCACGGCGCCTGGGTGGCGCCGCCCGAGCGCGCCGTCTGGACTCCGGCCGGCGTGCTGCATTCGGTGAAGATGGTCGGCGCGGTCAGCACCCGCAGCGTGCTGATCGATCCCGGAACCTGCGCCACGCTGGGCGATCAGAGCCGGGTCATCGGGGTTTCACCTCTGCTGCGCAGCCTGCTGGTCGAGGCCTGCGAGATCGAGCGGGAGTACGATCTGGATGGGCGCGACGGCTTGGTCATGTCGCTGCTGATCGCCGAACTGGAACGAGCGCCGGTGATCCCGCTCGCCGTCCCCTTCCCGATGACACCGGCCCTGGTGGCCAGGTGTCATGCTTTCCTGGAGCAGCCGAGCCCGCACGACACCATCGACGGCTGGAGCGACGCCTTGGGGATGGGCAGGCGCGCCTTCACCCGGCTGTTCCGGCGTGAGACGGGAATGAGCTTCGCCGAATGGCGGCAGCAGGCCTGCGTCCTGGTCGCCCTGCCCCGGCTGGCGGCCGGCGACCAAGTGACGGCCATCGCCCTCGACCTCGGCTACGAGAGCCCCGCGGCCTTCGCCACCATGTTCAAACGCCTGCTCGGCGTCGCGCCGAGCCGGTATCAGCCGTAGAGGCCGCTCACCCCACCTCATCATCCTGCGGCCGCAGGCTAATCCGTGGAATGACGAGGTGGGGTGAGTAGCCTAGCCGAACGTCCCCGCGAACCGCTCGCGCAGCAGGTTCTTCTGGACCTTGCCCATGGCGTTGCGCGGCAGCTCATCGACGAAGAACACCCGCTTGGGCGCCTTGAAGGCCGCGAGC
>NZ_JAURWM010000338.1 GCF_030654915.1 Phenylobacterium sp.
ACTGTTCTAAACGGACCTCTCCTCAAAGGCACTGATGACGAAGGTAGTAGCCAACATCTGTTTCGAACATTAACCAACAAATCCCGCAGTGGATCCGAAGGCCAAGCCGCGACAGAGTATGTACTCGTCAACTTACGGGCGACAGGGCCGCAGGAAGTATCTGCTTGACATGCTGCAAGTGCCGCTCGATGACGGGAACAGCGGTCGAAGCCACCTGCTTCAGGGAAAGGTCTGTGCCCTCTATCGCATAGCCCTTGTGTAGAGCCCAAGCGGTCTGGTGGGCCTCAGCCTGCTGCTGTAGGTACATGTCGTCGAACGCCGCCTTGGGCGCCTTTTTCAGCAGCGCTATCTTCGCTGCGTTCGCGGCCGAGAGCTGTGAGGAAGGCCGCGTGATGGTGCGGTCGTCGTTCTTCAGGGCCGCCATCAGCGCTTTAGTTGTGCCCGCATGTTCGGTGATCATCTGTTGCGCTAACGCCTTTACGTCTTCGCGCTTACTCTTAGTCAGAGCCAGTCGGCTAGACTGTATCTCGTACATGTCGGAGTCGGCCGCCAACTTGACATAGTCAGTAGCCGAGGCCCCGCTCACCGGAGCGATGCCGACTTCGGTCGACGACATGGAGCCACTGTTAGCCATCATGTCTTGTGCGGCGACAGGCCCTGAAATGACGAGAGCCACCGCGCTGGAGAGTATAAGCGATCGAAACATGAATCCTCCTGCTGTAATTCAGATTTCGAACGCGGCAGCGACCAAGCTAGTTCCGCCTAGGACCGGTCAGCGCCTTTGCCACAGAAAGCGGCCCAAAAAGGTCTACCGGACTTTCAAAACCCTCAGCCCTCGCCAGTTCCCGGGAACAGCGAGTTAGGCTACCAAGCTGGCAACGGTGTCTCTGTTTTTTGACGACAGACACAACGCGCCTTAAGCTTTACGGTGAAGCGTTAGACTGAAACGCAGTCCCGGAAATTCCCCTCTGTTCACCAGCTGCAAAAAGCGCGTTCATATGGACGCGGCTAAAGTCGAGAAAGTTCTCATCAAGCTCGTCAGGAATTTCCCCGACTTCCAGCCTGAGGCCTTTTTCACTTGCGGCAAGGTTCACGTTGGTCAGTTCGGAGAGCGTGAGGGATTTCAGCATCGTGTCGAAGCTACGCGCGATGATCTTGAGCCCGCCGACCGGCACCACCACAAATCGAGGCGTGGTGCGGCTGTTCAGCAAGATGAATATGTGCGCCCTGCTGACGGAGGGCGTCGGCGTGCTCAGTAGAGCTTGCGGCGCGACAAAGAAGTTCGCCACAGCGCCGCCGTCTGCGTGCAACTCAGACACCGTATGCCTACCCTGCTCGAATGTCAGCAAGACAGGCGGAAAAACACCCGGAATGCTGGACGATGCAATGAGGATATTCTGAAATAGCTGACGAGACACCGGATCGTTGAGCTGCGCCAAGGCCCCCATGTCCCACACCACCTGAGTCTGCGTATAGAGGCTGGTCGTTGCGACAAAGAGCCGCCGGCCCTTTCGGTGCTCGGCGGCAACGGCCTCGATGAGCGTCGGCGTCACACTGTCGACGATGAGCTTTCTCAACGGTTCCGGCCTAAATATGCCGGGCCGAAGCAGCGCGCCGAGCCCTCTGGATCGAAGTAGATCCTTAGATCGGCCGTCCGTAAAGGCTTGTCTCAGCGCCGGATCGAATGACGGCCCCGCAAAGACGAAAGGAGCGATCAAAGCGCCTGCGCTAACGCCTGTCACCACCGAGAATGCAGGCCTATCCCCGCGCTGGCTCCAACCGTACATTACGCCTGCGCCATAGGCGCCGTTGGCGCCGCCGCCCGACAGGGCGAGCAGCTGAAGTTCGCGTCCCGCCTGCTGGCGCTGCACGTCTGTGACTTCGCTAAGGAAGCGGGTGCGGGTGTCAGGTTCAGCGAAATTGTACCGATAGTTCGGACTCGCGGCGTGCAGCGCTTCGAGGCCATATGGCACGCGGGGAAGGGTCTGACAGCCCGCCAAGACGATAGCAGCCGCCAGTGCTCCAACAAACCTTATCATCCGCTAGGGCTTCGTGGTCGGCAATGCGCCTGCGGTTCGTCGAGCGGAGGCTGGCGGCTTGCACGCCCGGGCCTGTCCGATCCCCTTCAAATAGCTTCTACGCGCAATGCCGGCGGCGATGGCCTCTTGAACCTGACGGTCACGCCGCTCCGCCCCGGAGAGTTTTCTTATCCAACTGCGCATGGGGATGACATCGGAGACAACACTGGCGACTAAGCCGTACGCGCTCTTGCGGTCAATGCCTTTCCCACCTGACTCAGGGGTTCGTTCATCGAAATCGTCGCCCAGAACCTGGTTTAGATTAACGATTTCGTTTCTGAGAGTTGCACAACTGCGCTGGCCAGCCCGCGCATACGGGTTGGCGACGGCCTGCAAGAGGATGGGCGGAATATCGGTTTTGATTAGGTTTGCGTCCCGGAGGGGCGAAGTAACTGCACCTTGCAGGCTTTCACGGCTTTCGTCTGAGGAGGTCATCGGACGTTG
>NZ_JAURWM010000342.1 GCF_030654915.1 Phenylobacterium sp.
ATCTCAGGGGCGGCGGCGAAGGGGTTCAGGCGGGCTGACATGGGGGGAGGTCCTCGTTGCGGCGGCGCCGTCGTGGCGCCTTTGCCAACAGGACGAACCGGCCCGGCTCCGTGTGACACGAACCGCTAGAGGAACCTCGGAAGTACGTAGATCGCCAGTAGCACCAGGACGACGACGGCCAGGATCACGGGGGCATGTTTGCGCCCGCCCAGCACCGAGCCGCCGGTCTTGGCCTGGCGCGCGGCCTTAGCCTGGGCCGCCTTCGCGGCGGCCTCCTTGGCCTGGATGGCCTTGCGGCGCTCGTTCAGGTCGACGACCTGCGGCTCTTCTTCGCGCTTCATGCCCATCGCTCTAACATGCCCTCGCCACCTGGCCACCCATAGGGTGCGTTGACAGGCTGTGGCCCGCAAGCCAACACCGATCCAACGATAAAAGTGGGAGGCCGTCCAATGGGCGACTACATGCAGGCCGCGTTGGAAGCGGTGAACTTCATTGGCGCTCAGCGGCTGGAGGGGCGAACCAAGTGGCGCCGCGCCGACGATGCGCCGAGCTCCGACTACGGCCTCTATCACGGCTCCTCCGGGATCATCCTCCTGCTGCTGGAACTGCATGCGGCCACAGGATCGTCGCAGGCGCTGGACCAGGCCATCGCGGCCGGCGAAGAGGTCGCCGCTCACCTGGCCCGCGTCGATGACCTCTCGGTCAGCGCCTCAAACGGTTGGCCCGGCTACGCCTTCGCGATGAGCGAGCTGGCCCGGGTGAGCGGCCGCGAGGACTTCCGCACGCTGGCTGGAACCTGCCTGCAGCGGCTGCGCGACCAGGCCAAGCCGCTAGGGGCCGGCATTGGCTGGATCGAGCCCGCGCCGTTCTCCGAAATCACCGGCTTCACCGGAGAGCGTGAGATCTATGACCAGTCGGTCGGGGCGGCGGGCGCGGGGCTGGTCATGCTCTACGGCCATCGTAACGACCTGCACCCGGACGCTCTCGACTGGGCGATAGCGGTTGGCGAGCGGTTGCTGGAGGTGGCTGAAACCGATCCCGACGGCCTGCGCTGGCGGCTGATGTCGGACATGCCGTTCGCGTTCACCGCGCCCAACTTCGCTCATGGCGGCGCGGGCGTCGGCTACTTCATGGCCGAGCTCTACAAAGCCACCGGCGACGAGCGGTTCCTGACCGCGGCCAAGGAGGGCGCGCGCTACGTCCTCAGCCGCGCCAGCTCGGTCGGCGACGGCCGGCTGGTCTGCCATACCGAAGAGGCTCGCACGCCGATCTTCTATCTGGGCGCCTGCCATGGGCCGGCCGGGACCGGGCGACTGTTCCTGGAGCTCTACAAGATCACCGGCGAGGCGCAGTGGCTGGAGGAGGCTAAGGCCCTGACGCGCGGGCTGCTGAGCATGGGGGCGCCGGAGGCGCGCTCCAAGGGGCTGTGGAACAACCACGGGCAATGCTGCGGCGACGCGGGCGTGGGTGAATATGCCCTGCTGATGGCGCGGCGCACCGGCGATGAGGCCTACCTCGATCTAGCTCGCCGTTGCGCCAAGGTGATCGTCGCCGGGAGCACCCTGGACGAGGATCGTCGCCGCTGGGTCCAGGCCGAGCATCGTGACCGCCCCGAGTTCGTGCAGGCCCAGACCGGCTATATGCAGGGCGCGGCCGGCATCGCCAGCTTCCTGATCCATCTGGATACGGCCCTGGCCGGCCAGCCGGTGAAGATCGCGCTCCCCGACTGGCCGCAAGACGCGGGTTAGGCGAGCCGCGCGGTCCTGGGTTCCTTGACCAGGGTGATCAGTACGATCAGCGCGGCCACCAGGAAGGCGATCGAGATCGAGAACATCGGGCCGTAGCCGAGGGTCGAGGAAATGACGCCCCCCAGCAGCGGTCCGATGGAGCCCATGATCCCCTCGGCGGTGGCCGAGAAGGCGATGCGCATCGGCATCTCGTCGCGCTCGCCGAACTCCAGGATCATGGTCCCCGCGCTCATCATGTAGCCCGATTGCGCCGCGCCGAGTCCGAAGAAGGCCATGAAGATCGGCAGGAAATCGTGGGCGCCCATCAGCAGCACGGTCGAGCCGACCCAGACCAGCAGCGACAACAGCATGACCAGCCGGAAGCCGGTCTTGTCGCCAAGATAGCCCCAGACCAGGTTCGAGATGGTGTCCGCCCCCAGGAACGCCAGCGAAAGCAGGCCCAGGTTCTTCCCGTTCAGCTCGATCGTGGACGAGGCGAACAGGACGTAGAACGGCACCGCCATCCGCGCCGTGATCGCCAACATCTGCACGATCATGAAGTAGAGGAAGCCCTTCTCGGCCAGCAGGGCCGGGAAGTCCTTGAACCGGTCGATCAACCGCGAGCGGGGTCGCACGGTCGGCGGTTCGGGCTCGATCATCAGCAGGCGCAGCGCCGTGAGACCAAGGCTGGTCAGGGCGAAGGCGAAGATGAAGGTGGTCGAGTAGCCGTTCCCGAACAGGTTTGCATCGATGAAGTAGCGCCCGGCGAGATAGGCCAGGCCCGCGGCGATCAGGCCGCCGGTGGCGTTGCGCCAGGCCTGTAGTCGCCCGCGTCGGCTGATCGGGATCACCTTGGCCAGCAGCATGGAGAACACCACGCGCTGGGTGCCCATGAACAGGCCGAACAGGAACATGAAACCGATGATGGCGACCACCCGGCTCTGGCCCGACAGGAACCAGCCGGCCAGGGCCATGCCGATGATCTGCATTCGGGCCAGGCCGCCCATCCACAGGGCGGCGGGCATCACCTTGGTACGGTGCTCGATCTGGTTGGCGCCGACGATGGGGCTGAGCACCCCGCCCAGTTGTTGAAGGGCCAGGCCGAGACCGACGACGGTGTTCGAGCCCGACAGCATGTGCAGATAGGCGGGCAGGAAGGTCGGGGCGTTGATCAACCGGAAGCCGGTCATGCCCAGCATGCCGTGCAGATAGTGGCCGATATAGTTGCGCTTCAGATTGGCCCAGACGAACTTTTCGTAGGCGGCTTCTTTTTCCGCCAGGGTCGGTTCAGTCGCGACGATATTTTCAGGCGCGGCCTCAGCCACGCCCTCCTCCTCAAATCTTGTTTCCAACAGCGTTCCGTCCGCGCGCGGATCGCAAAGGGTCGCGCGGGCGACTCCCTAATTATGACGGCTTAATTTAATGCCGACCGTCGTAGCAGAGTCTGGTGACGCGGGGGAAGTGGCCCTGCGCCTCGCCTCAACCTTTCTCAGGTGCGTGTCTTCAGCGCCGCCAATACGGCGTCGGGACGGATCGGCAGATGCCGAAGCCGAGCGCCGCTGGCGTGGAAAATCGCGTTGCCGATGGCGGGGCCGACCACGGTGGTCGCCGGCTCGCCCAGGCCGACCGGGACCTCGGTGCTTTCCATGAACTCGACCTCGATCTGCGGCACGTCGGCCATCCGTAGCGGGGTGTAGGAGTCGAGGTTGGTGTCCTGCACCTGGCCGTCGGCGAACTGCGTCCCTTCGAACAGCGCCAGGCTCATACCCCACAGCGCCGCGCCTTCCATCTGGGCCAGCGCGCCGTCCGGCGAGACGATGGTTCCGGCGTCGACCACCAGAGTCAGCTTCTCGACCTTCACCGCGCCGGTGGCCGGATCGACATTGACCCTGGCCGCGCAGGCGACCCAGGTCGGCATGTCGCGTTCCTGGCCAAAGGTGGTGGCCAAGCCAAGGCCGGTGTGCTTGGGCAGGGCCTGGCCCCAGCCGACCTTCTTGCCCAGCCGCGCCAGCACCGCGGCCTGCCGCTTGGCGCCGCCGACCGCGTTGGGCGCCGAGCCGGCGTTGCGGCCGGCGCCGTCCAGCATGGCCAGCCTAAACGCCAGCGGATCCTTGCCGGCCGCCAAAGCCGCCTCGTCCATGAAGCTCTCGACCGCCCAGTTGGTCCAGCCGGGCCCGACCGAGCGCAGCCAGCCCGGACGGAAGGCGATGTTGGCGAGGTCGTTCGGCACGGCGCGAACCCGCTGGGCGCCGACGCTGTACCAATGGTTCGCGCCGCTGATCGCGAAGGGGTCGTAGGCGACGTCGTTGGCGCCCTTGGGCATGAAGAACGGCGCCATCACCTGCGTCGGCCAGCCGGCGGCGGCGGCGTGATCCATGGCGGTGACCTTGCCGCCCTCGCCAAAGGCCATCTTCACGACCTGGACCGAGGGCGAGCGGAACGAGTCGAACAGGGTGTCGTCGGCCCGGGTGCAGACCATCTTCACCGGCTTGCCGATGGCCTTGGCCGCCAGGGCTGCGGGCACCGCATAGTCGCCGTTCAGCCGCCGGCCGAAGCCGCCGCCCAGCATGTAGGATTTCAGGACGATCTTGTCCTCTGGCCGCCCCAGCGCCTTGGCCAGCCAGGGCAGCGCCAGCGATTGCCACTGGTTGCCGGTGTGGATCTCCATCACCCCGTCCTTCTCGAAGGCCAGGGCGTTGACCGGCTCCATCTGGAAGTGAAGGGCGCTGGCGGTGGTGTAGGTGCGTTCCAGCTTCGACTTGGCGGCCGCGAAGGCGGCGTCGACGCCGGGATCCTCGACCACTAGGGAGCCAGCCTTGGGATCGGCGATCAGGTCGGCCGAGCGCTTCTGAAGGTCGGCCTCCGACGTCTTGGCCGTCTTGCCGGATGTCCAGTTCACCTTGACCAGATCGCAGGCGTTGTTGGCCGCGACGAAGCTGTCGGCGAACACCATCACCCAGCCCGGCACGGTGTTCGACGGGTCCTCCAGCGCCAGGCTGCTGATGTAGCCAGGCACGGCCTTGGCGGCGGAATCGTCGATGGAAACGACCTTGGACTGGTTGCGGGTCGGCGGGATTTTCGGCCGCGCGAAGACCATTCCCGGGACCTTGGCGTCCAGACCATAGAGGGCGGTTCCGTTGACCTTGGCGGGGATGTCGAGCTGGGGCGAGGCCTTGCCGATCAGGCGGCGCTCGGACGCCGGCTTGATCGGCATCTTGCCGAGTTCGTCGGCGGTGAAGGCCCGGCTCATGTTCCCGCGGGCGACAATGTCGCCATAGGAGATCGATTTGCCGCCGCCGCTGACCATGCCGCCCCGCGCTATGCAGGCCTTGGGATCGAGGCCGAGCAGCTTGGCGCCTTCCTCGATCAGGGTGATGCGGCCCGCCGCGCCGGCCTGGCTCATCAGGGGATAGCTCTGCCAGACCGACCAACTGCCGCCGGTGACCATCAGGCCCCACTTGGCGGCGGAATCGACATGGTCGATCTTCACCTTCGACCAGTCGGCCTCAAGCTCGTCGGCGACGATGCGGGCGATGGCCGTACCGACATGCTGGCCCATCTCGGCGCGGATGACATTGACCGTAATCACGCCGTCGCGGCCGATCCGGTACCAGATGGTCGGCTCATAGCCGTCGGGCGGCGCGGCGCCGGCGGGAGCGGCGAAGCCCATCATGGCGCCGGCGGCGGCCACGGTGATCATGAAGCCGCGGCGCGAGGTCTCCAGCGTCGAGGGGGGCGGGACGGCGCTCATGCCTTGCTCCCTTGCGTGCCTGCGGCCAGCTTGATCGCCTGCTTGATCCGCACATAGGCCATGCAGCGGCAGAGATTGCCGTTCATGGCGTCATTGATCTGTGCGTCGGTGGGGTTCGGCGTGGTCGTCAGCAGGGCGGCGGCCTGCATGATCTGGCCCGACTGGCAGTACCCGCATTGCGGCGCTTGGGCCTTGATCCAGGCGACTTGCAGCGGGTGCGCGCCATTGGGATCCAGGCCCTCGATGGTAGTGACCTTGGCGCCGGAGGCCGCATTGACCGGGGTCACGCAGGAGCGCACCGCCTCGCCGTTCAGATGTACGGTACAGGCGCCGCATGCGCCGATGCCGCAACCGAATTTGGAGCCGGTCAGCCCCACCTCGTCACGGATCGCCCAGAGCAGTGGAGAGTCGTCTGGCGCTTTGACCGTGACCTTGCGGCCATTGATCTCGAACGTCGTCGTCATACGGCTCAGGCCTCCAGACGGTGCAACTCTCTAGCGGGAGCGGACGCCAACCTTGGCCGCCGCGCAACTTCTTTTTGATCTGGCGGCCGCGATCAGAAACCCCTGGCCGGCTGTAGGATCGCTTCAGCCAGCATCGTCCTTGCTTCGAACCTTTTGAGCGGAGATGACCATGACAACGACCCAATCGCCCCCCGTCGATGACCGCGATCTGGTGCTGACCCGCATCATCGACGTGCCGCGCGAGAAGCTGTTCCGCGCCTGGACCGAGGCCGACGTGTTGAAGCAGTGGTTCGCGCCAAAGCCCTTCACCACGCCGTTCGCCGAACTGGACGTCCGGCCGGGCGGCAGCAACCGCATCACCATGCGCGATGCGGACGGCAATGACTATCCGAACGCCGGGGTCTATCTGGAGGTGGTCCCCAACGAGAAGATCGTCGTCACCGACGCCTTCACCGAGGCCTGGGCGCCTTCCGAAAAGCCCTTCATGACCGTCATCCTCACCTTCGAGGACCTGGGCGAGGGGCGCACCAAGTATGTCGCTCGCGCTCGTCATTGGAGCGTCGCGGACCGTGAGACCCACGAGCAGATGGGCTTCCTTGAGGGCTGGGGGCTTTGCGCCGACCAACTCGCCGAGGTGGCCGGGAAGCTCTGATATCTAGGCCAGCGGCATGCGGAAGGTGAAACGCGTCTCGCGGGCGTCCGAGGTGACGTCCAGAGAGCCGCCATGCGCCCGGGCGATTTCCGAGGCGATGTAGAGACCAAGGCCCAGCCCCTGTTGGTTGGGCCTGGCCGAGGCCCGAGAAAAGGGCTGGAACAGCCGTTGGACGGTGTCGGCGGGGATCGGCGCGCCGGTGTTGGCGACCGACAGTTCGAACTCCCCGTTCGCGGTCCGGGCGCAGGTCTCCACCGGTCCGTCCGCGGCGCCGTGGACCAGGGCGTTGGCCAGCAGGTTCGAGAGCAGCTGGGCGATACGGCGACTGTCGCAGGCCACCGGTTGGGCCAGCAGGATGTCGCACGCGATGGTGCGTTCGGGGTGCGCGGTCCGCAACTCGGCGACGACCTGCCGCAGCATGTCCGGCAGATCGGGATCGGCCCGTCGCTCGACGTTGAAACCCCCGCCGAGCCGGCCACGGGCGAAGTCGAGGACATTGTCGATCAGGTCTGCCATGCGCCCGACGCTGTTGCGCACTTGGCCGACGATGACCTGACCCTTGGCGGTCAGGGGGGTCTTCATCAGCAGTTGCGCGCCGCCGTCGATGGCCGCGAGCGGGTTGCGCAGGTCATGGCCCAGGACGGCGATGAACTGCTCGCGCAGTTCGGCGGTTTGCCTTTCGCTCAGCAGCGCGGCCTCGCTGCGCGCCAGCCGCTGCTGAGTGTCGAGGTGACTGCCGACCAGACCTGCGAACAACTCGAACAGCATGATCGTCTGTGGATTGCGAAGCTTCGCCGGGCGTGGGTCGATCGCGCATAGCGTCCCGAAAAACTCGCCCCGATGTAAGATCGGCACCGAGATGTAGCTCTGCAGGCCGTACATCTTGGGCGTCGGATGCTGACGGAAGACCGGGTCGGCGTCGACGTGGTCGATGATCACGGCCTGGCCGCTGAGCCTGACTTCGTGGCAAAGCGTGGTGGAGACGTTCAACTCTCCGCCGGGCGTCAGGCCGAACTCGATTTCGTCGCGGACCGCGCAGGCGACCCAGCGATCGGGAGTCACCCTCGCTATTGCGGCGAACCCCATTCCGGTGGTGCGGCAGATGACTTCCAAAATCTTCGGCACGACGTCGATGTTGCCGACGGTCGAGACGTCCACGGCGATAGAGTCGGCCATTAAATCCTCAGGGGCGTAGCGCGCGTCATCCAACGGACGATGTCTCGCCATCCGCTCTCTAGCATCAATGGCTGAGCTCTAGCGCCATAGGTCCGGCTCGACTGTCATGTTCCCGACCAACTCCATCACCTGGGCCAGGGGGATGCAGCGGCCCAGGCGCTCAGCCTCATGAGTGGCGACATAGATGCCGATCCATTGCAGGAGCGTGCGGTCGCCGCGCTCGGCGCGCAAGGCGACCGGTCCGCCGGAGCAGCCAGCTCCGCCGATCCCGTCGATGTGGAACGCGAAGGGGTTGAGCCGGTAGTCGGTGGCGAGTGTGAAGCCCCGGGCGATCGGGGCGCTGCGCAATATGGCCGCTCCGCCTGGAAAGCCGTAGATCAGGCCAGCCGAGCCGGCGGTCAGCGGCAAGCCTTGGGTCACCACATCGTAGTCGCCGAACGTACCGGGCATGTTGATGGCCAGCGGGCGTGAAGGCAGCCGCACCGGAATTCCGGCGACGTCGATGGAGGCGTTGTGCGGGTCCTGATGCCAGCGGAACCGGGGATTTGTTCCCTCATAGAGCGGCACACTGAAGCTGAGCGCCTCGCAGTCCAGGTCATGGCCATAGGTGTCGGACCAGCTGGCCTCGGTCCCGCGGTTCTTGAAGTAGAAGGTGTTGGGCCGGAGCAGGCAGTGCAGGGCGGTCAGCACGATGTAGCGGTCGGCCTCGACATGGTAGAGGAAGCCGGAAAACACCTGGTGCGGCTCGCCGCTCTTGAGCCGCGTGACGAAGCGGGGCGTGGCGATCGCGAACGGGTCGAGGAGGTCCATCGACCGTCACGCTACGACCAGCCGCGTCCGTCCGTCGAGCCGTCATCTGCGAGGCCATCGCAGGCGACGCCGGGCGGCGGCCCCTATAGAACCAGCCCGCGAGTCGCTTGGACCCGCTGGAGCACCCATGACCCTTTCCATGTATCAGGCCTCGGTCCCCGTCTTCATCCAGGGCCTCACCGGTCTTGGCGGGGTTATCGACAAGGCCTCCGCCCACGCCGCCGAACGCAAGATCGACCCGGCGGCCCTGCTGCAGGCGCGGCTCTATCCGGACATGTTCCCGTTCGCGCGCCAGGTGCAGATCGCCACCGATTTCGCCAAGGGCGGCGCGGCGCGTTTGGCCGGCGTGGAGTTCCCCGCCTATGAGGACAGCGAAACCAGCTTCGAGGAGTTGAAGGCCCGGGTCGACAAGACCATCGCTTTCCTGCGCACGCTTGAGGCGGCGCAAATCGACGGTTCGGAAGATCGCGACATCAGCCTGGTTCGCCGCGGCGAGACCAGCATCGTCAAGGGGCAGGCCTATCTGCTCGAGCAGGCGATGCCGAACTTCTACTTCCACATCACCACGGCCTACGCGATCCAGCGGCACAACGGCGTCGAGGTCGGCAAGCGCGTCTTCCTCGGGGCGGCCTAGGCTATCCGCGGCGCTGGAAACCGGCTGTTTTTCAGCGCCGCTCTCGGCTAGGGCTGGACGGAACATAATAAGAACATTAGCTTGAGGCATGGTCAGCCTGAACCTCAAGCAGAAGCTCGCGATCCTATCGGACGCCGCGAAGTATGACGCCTCCTGCGCCTCGTCCGGCACGACCAAGCGGGACTCGACGGGCGGTAAGGGGGTGGGCTCGACCGAGGGCATGGGGATCTGCCACGCCTATGCGCCGGACGGTCGGTGCATCAGCCTGTTGAAGATCTTGCTGACCAATTTCTGCGTCTACGACTGCGCCTATTGCGTGAACCGGGTGACCTCCAATACCCGCCGGGCCCGCTTCACGGTGAAGGAAGTCGTCGATCTCACCCTCGGCTTCTACAAGCGGAACTATATCGAGGGCCTGTTTCTCTCCTCGGGGATCATTCGCAACGCCGACTACACGATGGAGGAGATGGTGCGGGTGGCGAAATCGCTGCGGCTAGACCATGACTTCCGCGGCTACATCCACCTGAAAGTCATTCCGGAGGCATCCCCGGCGCTGGTCAATCAGGCCGCGCTCTATGCCGATCGGGTCTCGATCAATATCGAGCTGCCTCGGGACGACAGCCTAGCCGATCTCGCCCCGGAGAAGGACGCCAAGGGCATCCGCAAGGCCATGGGCTCAGTGCGCCTGGGGATCGAGGAGACCACCGACAAGGCGATCAAGGCCAAGCCGCCGAAGTTCGCCCCGGCGGGCCAGTCGACGCAGATGATCGTCGGGGCGGACGCGGCCAGCGATGGCGAAATCCTCTCTCGAAGCGCCGGTCTCTACGGCGCCTATGGCATGCGGCGGGTCTACTACTCGGCCTATAGCCCGATCCCGGACACGACGTCGCGCCTGCCCCCGGCTCGGCCGCCGCTGATGCGCGAGCACCGGCTCTATCAAGCTGACTGGCTGATGCGATTCTACGGCTTCGAAGCCGGGGAGATCGCCGGTGGCGATGAGAACCTGGACCTCGCCATCGATCCGAAACTAGCGTGGGCCTTGAAGAACCGCGCGCGATTCCCTGTCGATCTGAATCGGGCGGAGCGCGAACCGATGCTGCGGGTGCCGGGCCTAGGCGTCAAAAGCGTCGACCGAATGATCGAGGTCCGCCGCTACAAGCGCTTGACGTTGGAAGACGTCAAACGCCTTACGCGTGGCGTGGACAAGGTGAAGCCCTTCATCGTCACCGATGACTGGCGGCCGGGTTCACTCACCGACTGCGCCGACCTGCGGGCTCACGTGGCGCCGCAGCAGTTGAGTTTGTTCTGATGCACGTGGTGCGCCTGGCCTCGGAAACTGACTTCGACGGCTGGCGCAGGGCGGCGCGGGGGCTGCGCGGCGCGGCTGTCGCGCCAAGCGATGTGCTTTGGACCGTGGATGGCGCCGGCGATCTGTTTGGCGAGACCGAAGAGCCCGCCGCCGCCACGGAGTGCTTCACCGTTCCACGGGAGTTCGTCGAGGTCGCCGAGCAGGCGGTTCTGCATAGCTCGGGCGAGCGTTTCGCCCTGCTTTATCGACTGCTGTGGCGGCTCGCGAGCGAGCCGGAGCTGATGCACATCGCGTCGGACCCTGACGTCGCCCGCGCCCGTGACATGGCCAGGGGGGTCTCCAAGGCCGTTCACAAGATGAAGGCCTTCGTCCGCTTCCGGTTGATCGAGGACGCGGCCGAGGAGACCTATGTCGCCTGGTTCGAGCCGGCTCACCGGGTGGTGAAGGACGCCGTGCCGTTTTTTGTTCGGCGCTACGCCAACATGAACTGGTCTATCCTCACGCCTGACGTTTGCGCTCATTGGGATAAGACGCGCCTGGTGTTCACGCCGGGCGCCGATCCCGCCGACGCACCGAGCGAGGACGCCCTGGAGGACTATTGGCGCACCTACTACGCCTCCACCTTTAATCCGGCCCGCCTGAAGATCGCCGCCATGCAGCGGGAGATGCCCAAGCGCTATTGGCGGAACCTGCCGGAGGCCGGGCTCATTCCCGAACTGATCCAAGCCGCCGAAGGCCGCACCGCCGCCATGGTCGGTCAAACCCCCTCAGAGCCTAGCCGCCGCGTGGTCCGTCAGGCCCAACGCCTGTCGCGGGACGGGTCATTCGAAGAAGGGGCGCCCGCCACCTTGGAGGAGGTCGCCGCCGGCGTCGATTTTTGCCGCCGGTGCGATCTGTGGCGGGATTCGACCCAGGGCGTCGTCGGGGAGGGGCCGGGCACGGCTAGGCTGATGGTTGTCGGCGAGCAACCCGGCGACCAGGAGGATCTGGCGGGGCGAGCGTTCGTCGGACCGGCGGGCAAGGTCCTGAACCAGACGCTGGAAGAAGCCGGCGTGCCGCGCGCCGAGATCTACGTCACCAACGCGGTGAAGCACTTCCGGCACGAACTGCGCGGCAAGCGTCGCATCCATCAGACGCCCAGGACCTCCGAGGTTACGGCATGCCGGTGGTGGTTGGACGCCGAACGCCGGATTGTGCGGCCGAGGGTCATTGTCGCTCTCGGCGCGACGGCGGCGCTGGCGGTGTTTGGCAAGGCTGTTCCGGTTGGCGCATACCGCGGCCGGGCCTTGTCGCTAGCCGATGGAGCTCAGGGTGTCGTGACCTATCACCCGTCGTTCCTGCTGCGCGTGCCCGACGAGCAGGAAAAAGCCAAGGCCCATGCGGCGTTTGTGGAAGATCTGAAGTTCGCCTGGGGTCTGGCCGCCTAGGCGCGCGACGTGAAGGCTAGGCCTGGAAGCCGGCTTCGGCGAAGTCGAGCATCCGCTTCAGCAGGCCGTCTACGTCGCCCTCGCGGGTCGCACCGTCCGACAGCACGTGCAGGCGGTCGAACTCGGCGAACCGGTTGTTGTGAGTCATGCCCAGGCAGAAGTGCAGCCGCCAGTAGACGGTCTCGCGCGGCAGGTCGGGGCAGGCGGAGATCAAGGCGTCGGCGAAACGCGCCAGGTGGCTGACGTCATTGGTCAGGGCCTCGCGCATCTCCGCGGTGCCTTCACTGCGCGAGCGGATGATGAACTGGACTGAAATGCGCCGATCATTGTCGGGCGTGGCCCACTTCAGCGGCGGGGCGAACAGCGCTTCGAGGATATCGCGCACTGGCGGCTTGCCGGCGTTGCGGTCGTTGGCCTCGTGCAACATCCGGGCGCGTTCGCGGTTCAGCTCCGCCGTGCGCCGACGGAAGATCTCGAACAGCAGAGCGTCCTTCGACCCGAAGTGGTAGTTCACCGAGGCCAGGTTCACACCGGCGTCGGCGGTGATGTCGCGGACAGAGACGTTCTGGAACCCGTGTAGCGCGAAGAGACGCTCGGCCGCGCAGAAGACCGCCGCCTTGGTGGCGGCCTCGTTGGCCTCTCCGGTGTCGTTGTCCTTGGCGCTGTCCACGGGCGAATCTCTCAAATGTCACATCAGCCTAGCAGGTGTGACACAAACCGCGATGCGGCGCGCTAGCGCGCCAATTCCCTCATCGCCTTGTCCAGACCCTCGATCGTAAGGGGGAACATCCGGTCATTGACCAGCTGCTTCATGACCTCGATCGACGGCGTGTAGTCCCAATGCCGTTCGGCGGTGGGATTCAGCCAGACCGTGTGTTCATAGATCTGGGCCACGCGGTCCATCCAGATGGCGCCGGCTTCCTCGTTCCAGTGCTCCACCGAACCGCCCGGATAGGTGATTTCGTAGGGGCTCATCGTCGCGTCGCCCACGAAGATCACTTTGTAGTCGCTGGAGTATTTGTGGAGGATGTCCCAGGTGTTCAGCTTCTCGGCGTGACGGCGCCGATTGTCCTTCCACACGCTCTCGTAGAGGCAGTTGTGGAAGTAGTAGAACTCCATGTTCTTGAATTCGCTGCGGGCGGCCGAGAACAACTCCTCGCAGATCTTGATGTGGCTATCCATCGAGCCGCCGATGTCGAAGAAGATCAACACGCTGAT
>NZ_JAURWM010000353.1 GCF_030654915.1 Phenylobacterium sp.
GACTGGGCGCCGCGCAGGATTTCGATGCGGCCGATGTCGCCGGCCATCAGGTTGGCGAAATTGTAGCCGCCGCCGGCGGTGGAGGGGTCGTTCAGCTTCACCCCGTCGATCACCACCACGGTCTGGTCGCCCTCGGCGCCGCGGATGCGCACCGAGGTCGAACCCCCGACCCCACCGTTGCGCGAGAAGGAGACCCCCGGCGTCTGGGCTAGCAGGGTCGAGACGTCGACCGCCTGGCTGACCTTGATGGCGTCGGTGTCCAGGACGGTGACGCTCTGGCCGACGCGCTCGGCTTCCTGCGGCGAGCGGTTGGCGGTGACCACCAGTTCGCCGACGCTGGCGACGGCGATCGGCGAGGCGGACTGAGCCGCGGCATGGGTGGAGAGACCGCACAGAACTGCGGCGGTGGTGGCGAATAGTATGGTCTTCATCGGGTATCCCCCAGACGTGTGACGACGAACCCGCGCTTGCACGCAGGTGACGGACGTCGTCTCTCGGGAAAATACCCGTTCGTCCGGTCCCACCGACCGTCCGAAGGACGACTGCGTCAGGCAGGTCTCCTGGCTCACGGGTCATAGCCGGTGCGCGCCGCCTTCCCAGAACCAGGTCTTTTACGACCATCGTCCAGTGGCTTATGACGCGCGGGCTCGCCGCTTACAGTTGCGGGGGCAGCCCAGGTGTCTCACCTGAGTTCCCTATTAATCCCCTTGCGGGGAACCTGTCGCGAGGCCCCACTAGGCTTTGCCATGCGGAGCGTCAATCCCGATGAGCCTGACCTTCATCCTGGGCGGGGCCCGATCGGGCAAGACCGCCCACGCCCTGGCGCGGGCCCGGCAGCTTTCTCAAGGGCGGCTGATCATGATCGCCACGGCCCAGGCGCTGGACGCCGAAATGACTGAGCGCATCGCCCGCCACCAGGCCGAACGGGGCGACGCCTGGACCACCATCGAGGCGCCGTTGGACCTGGCCGGGGCGGTGCGCGGCCTTGCGCCGGGCGACGTCGCGGTGGTCGACTGCCTGACCCTATGGCTGACCAACCAGATGATGGCGGAAGCGCAGATCGCGCCCGTCGTCGCCGATCTGGTCGAGGCCTTGGCGCAGAGCCCGGCGGCGCTGGTGGTCATCTCCAACGAGGTAGGTCAGGGCATCGTGCCCGACAACGCCCTGGCCCGCCGTTTCCGCGACGAGGCCGGATGGATGCATCAGAAAGTGGCCGCCGCGGCCGGCCGCGTGGAGGTGATCTGGGCCGGCCTGCCGCTGCGGCTCAAGGGCTGAACCCCTTGGCGAGGACGATTGACGCAGGCAAAAGGCGCTAGGCTCGCCAGGCCGCCCGCCGACGGAGAGGTTGATGAGAGCTGTAAAGATCACCCGCCCGCTGCTCGACCTGTTCGCCGCGCGCCGGGTCTATCACCGGGTCCACGCCGGAGAGCGGTGGCGGGTTGGTCAGCAGATCGGCGTCAACGAAAGCTGCGAGATCGAGCCCTACGTCAACTTCGCCAGCGGCGATTTCATTCCAAGGGCGGTCGGCGCGTTTTCCTACACGCACTCAGGTCTGAATGCAGCGGCGTCCGTCGGCCGGTACTGTTCGATTGCGGCGGGCCTGACCTTCTTTGGAGACGCCCACCCCGTCGACCGGGTCACCAGTTCGCCCACGACCTTCGACTCGCCGCAGGGCGCCCTGCGCTTTATCGGCGGCTACCTCGCCGACCACGGGATCAGCGACTATCCGAGCTTCCCTTTCGATCATCGGCCGGCGCCGGTCACGATCGGCCACGACGTGTGGATCGGCGCGCAGGTGATGATCGCCGGGGGGGTGAGCGTGGGGCACGGCGCGGTGATCGGCGCCAGGAGCGTCGTCACCAAGGACGTCCCTCCCTATGCGATCGTGGTGGGGTCCCCGGCCCGCGTCGTCCGATTCCGCTTTCCAGAAACCACCATCGCCCGGCTCCTGGCGCTCCAGTGGTGGCGCTTTGGACCCGAGGTGATCCAGCGGTTGGGTCCGTGTGAAATTGATCGCTTCCTGGACGCCGCGGAGGCCGAACCCCCGACCCCGCTCGATCTGCGCCCGCTCACCTTCGCGGAAATTGTCGAGGCAAGTTCGCGCGAGTAGCCGCCGGCCGCACGCAGCTGAGAACCGGTCCAGGGGCCAGGCCAACGTATTGAAATCGTTGGAGCGGGCGATGGGATTCGAACCCACGACATTCAGCTTGGGAAGCTGACGCTCTACCCCTGAGCTACGCCCGCATGTGTAAAGAGCCGCCGACAGGTCGGGAGCGTTCGCACGCCGTCTCCTTAGCCGCTCCAGGCTTGGCGCTCAAGGGCGCAGGCGAGTCGACCTCTGATTGCCAAGAGTGCATTGCAACATAAGCGCGCGACCCCAAAACTCGCCAAAACGGCGCTTTTTAACCATAAACCGCACGTTGAGAGACATTTTACAATTTAAGACTCCCGCACTGCGGGAACATGGTTGCGCGAACGTTTAGCTCCGGCTTAATTGCGCTCTCTGATAGTACCGTTCCGGCACACTCCACGCTCGATTGCCGGACGCCCCCCACATGCTGGAGTAGTAAATGAAGAAGCTTCTTATCGGTGCGGCCTTGGCCGTTTCGATGTTGGCCGCCGCTCCGGCCGCCAACGCCGCCATCGCCATCACGCTGCCCGCCGCCGCCCCCGACGGCACCATTTCGGCCGAATTCGGCCAAAGCGGCATTGGCGCCGGCGCTTTCTCCGAGACGTTTGAGTTCAACTTCCCGGTCGCCGGCACCGCCAGCACCGGCGTGACGTCGATCCGCGTTTCCAAAGCGACCGACATCAACTTCACGAGCGTTTTGCTGAACGGCAAAGCGTTCAACATCGTCAATGGCGTCTTCGACAGCGCCATCCTGGAGAACTGGCCGGTCGCGGCCGGCCTGCAGACCCTGTTCGTCTCCGGCACCAGCGGTGGCAACGGCTCGTACAGCGTCGATCTGTCCTTCGCGCCGTCGGCCGTTCCGGAACCGGCGACCTGGGCGATGATGATCATCGGCTTCACGGGCGCTGGCGTGGCGATCCGTCGCCGTCGTCGCGACGACTCGGTCGCCTTCGCCTAAGACCTAGTCTTACCGAAACGATCAGGCCCGCCAGCCATGCTGGCGGGCCTTTTTGTTGGACCGCTCGTTCGTTGACCTCGCCGCGGGATGGCCGCACGATGCGGCAAAACAACGTTCCAGGGAGGCCGAGATGGCCGACGGCGAGGCTCTATCGCAGGCGCAGTTCACCGCCATGACCGACGGCACCCAGGAAGACTGGATGGCCATTGTGAAGGCGGCCGGTCCGTTCAGCCGCGAGCTTCCCGACCGGCTGATCAGCCACCTGAAGATGCTGGCCGGCGATAGCGGCGGCTATCCGGTCGATCGGCTGGAGCATTCGCTGCAGACCGCCACGCGGGCCTTCAAGGACGGCAAGGACGAGGAATATGTGGTCTGCGCGCTGATGCATGACATCGGCGACCTGCTGGGCCCGTCCAACCACGCCGAGATCGGCGCCGTGATCATGAAGCCCTACGTCTCTGAGCGGAACTTCTGGATGATGGACAAACACGGCATCTTCCAGGGGTACTATTTCTTCCACCATCTGGGCCTGGACCGCGACATGCGCGAGCAGTTCCGCGGCCATCCGGACTTCGAATACACCGCGCAGTTCTGCCATCTGTACGACCAGAACAGCTTCGATCCAGCCTATGAATCCATGCCGCTGGAGGCCTTCGAACCGATGCTGCGCCGGGTGCTCGCCCGGCCGCAGCGGTCGATCTACAAGCGCGAGGCGGCTTAGCTCTCAACGGGTGTCATCCCGGTTTGCGCAGCAAGACCGGGACCCATTCGCGCCGAACTGGCGGAATGAGGCGAGGCCCCGCCCTAGCTTGATCCATCAGGTGTTCATGGGTCCCGGACAGCCGCTGCGCGGCTTCCGGGATGACACATCTGGCTGACCGGACTGTTTAAGCGTCCATATCCAGCGAATAGCCCGCCGAACGGACGGTGCGGATCGGGTCGGCCATCGCGTCCTCGCGGTTCAGCGCCTTGCGCAGGCGCCCGACGTGGACGTCCACCGTGCGAGCCTCGACATAGACGTCCGAGCCCCAGACCGCGTCCAGCAGCTGCTCGCGGCTGAACACCCGGCCCGGGTGCTGCATCAGATAGTCGAGCAGGCGGAACTCGGTCGGACCGAGATGGATCTCCTTGCCCGCCCGTTTCACGCGGTGGGCGACGCGGTCGATGACCAGGTCGCCGATGTGGACGCGGTCCTCGGCCAGGCCCGGACGGATGCGGCGCAGCACCGCGCGGATGCGGGCCGACAGTTCGCTCATCGCGAACGGCTTGACGATGTAGTCGTCGGCCCCGGTGTCGAGGCCGCGGATCCGGTCGCTCTCCTCGCCGCGCGCCGTCAGCATGATGATCGGCACGTTGCGGCTCTCGGCCCGCTGGCGCAGGCGGCGGCAGACCTCGATCCCCGAGATCTTCGGCAGCATCCAGTCGAGAACGATGATGTCGGGCAGACGCTCAGAGACCAAGGTCAAGGCCTCCTCGCCGTCGGCGGCGACGGCGACCTCGTAGCCTTCCTTGTCGAGGTTGTACTGCAGCAGGGTCGAGAGGGCGTCTTCGTCCTCGACCACCAGGATGTGGGGCGTCAAATCGCTACTCCTCGGGCGGCGCGCTAGAGGCGCAGCGCATCGGTCTTCGGACGGTCGGCGGAGATCATGTCCTCGCCGGTGATTTCGTAGTGGATGATCTCGGCGATGTTGGTGGCGTGATCGCCGATGCGCTCAAGGTTCTTGGCCACGAACAGCAGGTGGGCGCAGGCGGTGATCGTGCGCGGATCGCCCATCATGTAGGTCAGCAGTT
>NZ_JAURWM010000012.1 GCF_030654915.1 Phenylobacterium sp.
CGCCTTCCCAACCACGCGCTTGACCGGGTCCAACATATTGCTGTCGAAAACAAAGGTGATCTGCGTGGCGACACCCTTGGTGCTCGCTCCGTTAGGAAGCACCTGCGGCCCGAGGAAACGCGGGGCGATCGCTTTTGCAGCGGCGGCGAAGCCCTGACTCTTAGGTTCTTCCTGAATCGCGTTGCAATTTTCAAGCCTGCCGTCGGCCTTGAACTCGCAATCAAGCGTCGCACGCCCGCTCAGGCCCCTTTCCCGCGCCTTCTTCGGATAGGCCGCGACAACCTCGTCATAGGTTGGAGCGTCCATCCACGGCACCTTGGTCAAGGCCACGCTGTTTCCGATGGTTCCGGCGCCGGGAATGTAACTGCCCATGGGAAGATCTGGCGCTTTAAAAATGATGGGAATTTTGAGGGTGCTCTCGACGGCCTTGCCGTCGCGAATCCCAGGCTTGAGCAAGAACTGAGGACTAAGAGCGATCGCCGCCACCCCGAACCCAGCGCCCGCTGGCTCCTCGCTGAGCACCGAACAGTCGGCCAACGCCCCTTGAAGAGTAATCCGGCAGCGAATGGACGCGCGGCCGCCTAGCCCCTTCTCCCAGGCCTCCCTCGGCCAAACCGCCAGTACGTCTTCCCCGTTCGGGCGCTTCAACCAATCCGGCCGAACGTCGAAATGCTCTTCGGCCTGAGCCGGAAGCGGTGACAGGAGACACAACGCTAAAGCGATGGATTTCGACTTCATGGTTCCCCCGACCCTACGGCCATGCTCGCACGGCCGACCAGGGGTTGCATAGCGCCTACTAGTAGGCGGGGCGCGCCGTCGTGCTCGGCCCACCGATCAAGCGCTCAAGCGCGTCGGCGGCGACGATGCTGAGCGAGCGCAGACCAAGCTCGCCGAATACGTCGAGTGCGGCGTTCAGGGCCATGGCCGCATTGGCACGTTCGCCGCGATCCTTGCCGGTGATGTCCAGCCGGGCCTCATAGAGCCGCGCGAGGTTCACCTGCAGCAGCGCCCACGCGGCCGGGTCGCGCCTGGCGGTGATGGCGGTCAGTTCGATCTTGAACGCCGATTCAGCGGCGTCCAGCACCGTCAGATCGCCGGAAAGCTCGGCCGAGCGCGCCAGGCAAAGGGCGCGGTTGGAGGCCCCGAAGGCGCGCAGCGACAGCGCCGGGACCTTCTTGAGGACGTGAGCCGCCCGGTCGTAGCAAGTGACCGCCTGTTCATAGGCCCGCTCCGAGCCGCCGGCTTCGCCCAGCGCCTGGAGACCCTGGGCCAGGGCGGTCTGGGTCCGCGCCCAGTCCAGCGGGCTCTGTTCACGCGACAGCTCGCCAACCACCTCGGCCAGGTCGCCAACGGCCTGCGCCAGCACCTCCACCTCGCCGTCGACCTCGCCCAGCAGAGCCACCGCCTGGCCGCGCAGCGCCATGGCGCGCGCCCAGCTCAAGGGTTCATAGGCGGTGTCCAGCCCCTTGGCGGCGAGGTCAGCCTCGTCGCGGGCCATAGCCAGCAATTCACTATCACGCAGGCGCGCGCCCCAGCCGATCAACAGGTCGGCCAGCACCAGACGCGCCTCAATGGCCAGCAACCGGGCGGCGCGGCAGCGTCGGGTCAGGCTTTGCAGCCCGGCGATCGGATGGGCGAACCTGGCCACGGCGACGCGTGCGGCCTGGGCGTCGCCGGTCGCCATCTGTCCGCGCGCCTCGATGGCGGCGATGCCGATATCGGCCAGCGGCAAGGAGAGCCCGCCTCGCGCGGCCGAACGGGCGTCACGGAAGGCGACGTCGGCGGCGGCGTTCAATCCCTCGTCGCCAAAGAGCTCGGCGCCCAGCATGGCGCAGAAAGCCTGTTCGCAGCGCGCGCGGGCCCAGCCATCGGGCCGGCGGTCACGCCCGAAGGCCTCGGCGGCGGCTTCGGCGGTGGCGGCCGCTTTGCGCAATGCGGCGGCGTCCCCCGAGCGACGGGCGACCTCGCGCCAGATGATGGCGCCTTCCAGCCGGCGTTGAGCCTGGTCCTTCGCCCCGACCCGGCCCGCGGCGATGTCGGCGGCGCGGCCCTCCTTGGCGATCATCCGCAAGTCGAGCAGTTCCAGCAACGAGGCGTCACCGCCCGTCAGACCGTCACGCGGCGCGCTGACGGTGTCCGCGCCGAACAACCGCTTTAGCTCCCGACCGAACTCGAACATGGCAAGGCTCCGATCGCCCCCCGGCGTCCCATGACGAGACGCCTACGGAAGGTTCAGACCTCATGGAGCAAACCCGGAGCCGAGATCGTAAACAAGTGGTTAATTCGCCAAGTATGGTTAACAAAGTCTGACTTTGTTGTGTGCGGACGTTAACCCTAACTGGCCCGAAACTTGCGTGACCTCGCGAGCCTTTCGAGGCTCCGCCGGCGAGTTCATGGACTTACGCTCCGGCCTGACTGAGCCTCGCCGCCGGCCGCTGACTAGGCGCGCTCCTTCGACCGCTCGAAGCCGATCTTCGGGAAGCGCTCGGCGACATAGCCCATTTCCCAGGACGACTTGGCCAGGAACACCGGCTGCTCGTCGATGTCGGTTCCCATCGCGCTTTTGTGCTTGCTGGCGAAGTCCTCGACGTCGGCCTTCGCGCCAGTTAGCCAGCGGGCCTCGGAATAGGGCGCCGGCTCGAACAGCACGTCGAGCTGGTACTCGTTGGCCAGGCGGTCGGCCATGACCTCGAACTGCAGCGGTCCGACCGCGCCGACGATGAAGTCCGCGCCGATCACCGGGCGGAACAGCTGGGTCACGCCCTCCTCGGCTAGGCCCTCGAGGGCTTTCTTGAGGTGCTTGGCCTTCAACGGGTCCTTCACACGCACCCGCTGCAGGATTTCCGGCGCGAAGTTCGGCAGGCCGGCGAAGCGCAGCGTGCCGCTCTCCGACAGGCTGTCGCCGACCCGCAGGACGCCATGGTTCGGAATCCCGATCACGTCGCCGGCGAAGGCTTCCTCGGCCAGTTCACGGTCGGAGGCGAAGAACATGATCGGCGCATTGACCGAAAGCTGACGTCCGGTGTTCTGGACCTTCATCTTCATGCCGCGCTGGAACTTGCCCGAGGTCAGACGCAGGAAGGCGATCCGGTCGCGGTGGTTGGGGTCCATGTTCGCCTGGACCTTGAAGACGAAGCCGGTGACCTCTGGATCGCCGGGCGCCACATGGGTGGACACGCCCCCCTTCACCGCGGGCATGGCCTTCGGCGGCGGGGCATAGGCGCCCAGGCCCTCCAGAAGCTGGTCGATGCCGAAGTGGCGCAGGGCTGAGCCGAAGAACACCGGCGTCATGTGGCCTTCGAGGAACGACTGGGGGTCGAAGGGCTTGGAGGCCTCCTGGACGAGCATGGAGCCCTCCTCCAGTTCGGCCTGTTCGTCGGGGTCGAGATAGCTGTCGACCGCATTGCCGTGGAACGGAATGGCGGCCGGATGGCCCTCGTCCTTGTTGTCTTGGGTCTTCTTGGCGAACGGCAGGAACTTGTCGTTGCGCAGGTCCAGCATGCCCTTGAAGCGCCCGCCCGACCCGGCCGGCCAGAACAGCGGCGCGGGGTCCAGCGCCAGCTTCGAGGCGATCTCGTCCAGCAGTTCGATCGGGTCCTGTGCCTCGCGGTCCATCTTGTTGATGAAGGTCACGATCGGAATGTCGCGCAGGCGGCAAACCTCGAACAGCTTCAGGGTCTGCGGCTCGATGCCCTTTGCGGCGTCCAGCACCATGACGGCGGCGTCGGCGGCGGTCAGGGTCCGGTAGGTGTCTTCCGAGAAGTCTTCGTGACCCGGGGTGTCGAGCAGATTGAACATCAGCCCGGCGTGATCGAAGGTCATGACGCTGGCCGAGACCGAGATGCCACGCTCGCGTTCGATCTTCATCCAGTCAGACCGGGTGCGCCGGTTCTCGCCACGCGCCCGCACCGCGCCGGCGGCGCGGATCGCGCCCCCGGCCAACAGCAGGTTCTCGGTCAAGGTCGTCTTGCCGGCGTCCGGGTGCGAGATGATGGCGAAGGTGCGCCGGCGGGCGGCCTCGGCGGCGGGAGAATTGCTCATAGCCCGCAGGTAGCGCAGCCAGGGCTCGCGCGAAAGCCCGCGCGTCGCCCCGCCCTACGCCGCGAGGCGCCGCCAGACCTGCCGGTCGATCCAAACAGCGTCCATCAGACCCTCGTCCTGACGCTTGCTGAGCCGGGCCATGACCTCGAAGTCGACATGGGCGTAGCGCAGGGTGACCTCTTCCGGCGCGCAGCCGTAGCGAGGCGCCACGAACAGGGCCGCGTTGATGGCGGGAGCCTTGGCGACGATCAGAAGAGCCAGGCGCTTGGCGCGTTCAGGCCGGTCGAAGTGTAGGAGAGGCTCTTCAGAATAGAGTTCCTGCCCGAGCAAGCTCACCACGTTGAACGACAACGCGTTAAGCGCCTTGGCGCCCAACTTCGGCGACAGGCTCATACCGCTCAGATTCAGAACCACGTCGTTCAAAAGAAAGAGCATACGAGGCAAGCGCTCACACTACGGAAACGCGACTGTTTGCCACAGACGTGCTTTCGCACCCGTTGAGGAAGGCGGTAAACCTGCCGCTAACCTTGCCTTTTAACTTTCCTCGACTGGCTCGGTCAGGAAATGACGGCCGTCCTTGTCCTCAACCTCGACCACCCAGATATCCGGGTCGATGCGATTGGCGCGCTCGATGTAGCGGTCCAGATCGCTCTCTTGTTCCGATAGCGCCGGGCGCATCCAGACCCGTTCCCCGTCGCCGCGCGTGGCCTCGCCATAGAGCCTGAACGTGCGGTCGCCGCGGTTCATCACCTTGACCAGCACGCTGCCGGCGCGGGCGTCGCCCTTGCGGACCACTACCGCATATCCGCCGCCGAGCTCCACGCGGCGGATCAGGGCCGCGACCCAGATGTCGGTGGAGAGCAGCATTTTTTGTGGTCTCGATAACAGAGCGGAAAGGCTGAGCTTCTACGGTCGCCCGACGTTCTCGAACATACGAGAAAAGTAGGAAGCATGACGAGTACGCGCAGAACCGCGCGGCGCGTCGTGTGTGGATGGATGGGTCTGGCCGCCGCGGGAGCGCTTCTCGCAGCGCCTGGTGTGTCGCTGGCCCAGGCCGCCGACCTCTTCTACGAACGCACGGTGATGACCGCCGCCGACGCCCGATGCGGGCTGTTCCAGGCCCCGGTCGGAGCCGCCTTGGCGGCCAGCCGCATGCAGGCGCGCGGCGCGGCCTTGCGCGCCGGCCTCGACAAGGCCGGCTTGGCCGCCGTGGAGCAACGCGCCTGGGCCAAGGTCGCCGCGACGCCCTGCGATTCCGAAGATATCAGCCTGGCGGCCGCGCGGGTGCGCCAGGCCTTCGACGGCTACGCCCAACTCAGCCGGATGACCTATCCCGGCGAACTCGCCGAATGGCGAGCAGATCGCGCCAGCGGCGTCGCCGTTCGCTGGCGCTTGCAGCAGACCGCCAGCTTCGGCTGGAACCGCATGATCTTCGGCCTGGCCGGCCGTGACGGCGCCAATTCGCTGATGGCGGTCGCCCAGTTTCCTGACGGCAAGGCCCCCTATGGCGCGCGCCTTGTCCTGCGCGACGCCTCCACGACCCAAGGTCCCTATCTCGACACTCGCGGCCAGCCGCTCGCCACCCTGCCGCTGGCGCGCCGGCTGCCGCCGCCCTCGGCACGCAGCGTCTACTCCGCCGAGGCCCGCAGCCCCGCCGGCCTGGACCTGATGCCCAAGGACATGAAGTCGGCCTGGGCCTTCCGCTTTCCGCCGAGCGCCGCCTACGCCCTGGCTCAGCTAGACCCACGCGAGGCCGTGGCGGTCGAGTTCCTGTTCGCCGCCGGCGAGGGTGAAAACGTGCGCCGCGCCTATGTCGAGGTGGGCGACTTCGCCGCCGGTCGCGCCTTCCTGCAGGTCGCCAGCCGCTAAGGCGTTTTGGCGGTGACCGGGTGCTCGATCACCGGCAACCGGACGGTCACGGTCGTGCCCTCGCCCAGCCGGCTCTCAATATCCATCTCACCGCCGTGCAACTCGGCGAACGAGCGGACGAGCGATAGCCCAAGCCCCGTACCCGCAGCCCGCTGGGCCGGACCGCCGGCCTGCTCGTAGGGCCGCCCCAACCGCTGCAGATCCTCGACGCTGATGCCCACCCCGGTGTCGGCCACCACCAGCTCCAGCACCGGACCATCGGCGTGGATAGTGACGGTGACGGAGCCGCCACGCGGCGTGAACTTCAGGGCGTTGGAGACTAGGTTCAGGGCGATCTGCTTCATCGCGCGCCGGTCGGCGGTGACGTCTAGCGGCTCGCGGGGCAGTAGGCCGCGAAGCTGCACACCGGCCCGATCGGCCTGGCCGCGCATCAAGCGCAGGACGCCGGCCACGGTGTCGCGGGCGTCAAAGATGTCCCGCGCCAGTTCGAACCGTTCCGCCTCGATCTTGGACATGTCGAGCACGTCGCTGATCAGATCCAACAGGTGGCCGCCGGAGTCGTGGATCAGTTCGGCATATTCGGCGTAACGATCCGACAGCGAGCCGAACAGGCCCTGCCGCATGATGTCGCTGAACCCCATGATGGCGTTCAGCGGGGTCCGCAGCTCATGGCTCATATTGGCCAGGAACCGCGACTTGCCGGCGTTCTGCGCCTCTGCGTCGGCGCGCGCGCGCTCGAGTTCGGCCTCGCGGTCACGGGCCGCGCGGGCGTCGCGGACCGAGCCCATCAATCGGCCGCCACCCACACGGCGCAGACTGAGCGCCAACCAGCCGTCAGGGTCTCTGGCCGGGGCGAACGCGACCTCGGCCGCGCCGTCGGCCAGGGCCGCATCGATCGCGGCCTGCACGCCAGGCCGATCATCCAGAGCCACGAAATCGGCCAACAGCTGCCCGGCGCCCAAGCCCCCCGCCCCGGCAGGCTCTGGGCCCCAGGCGCCGGTAAGCCTGCCGCGCGCATTGATCGCGACGAGCAGATGCGGCTGTTCGTTCAAGGCCTGGCGCAAACGCGCCTCGGTCTGGCGGTGGTGGCGGGCGTCTGCGCCCGCTCCGCGCTGCAGGATCACCAGACCCGCGCCAAGGCCGACGATCGTCGTCGTCAAGGCGATCACCCCCAGCACATTAGCCAGGGCCGGGCTCGGCGAGGGAATATCCAGTGTCAGGCCGGCCAGCGCCGCGACCCCGACGGCCGCAAGCGAAACCGCCGCGCCAAGCGCGAGCCGCTCGCCATGGTTCATCACCGCCGCCGCCGCCAGCGGCAGTAGGCACCATACGGCCAGCGGGCCGGCGACTCCCCCAGTGAAAATCGCCGCCAAGGCTCCGGCCACGCCAAGCCCGACGATGGCCAGCATCGCGGTCGCGGAAGAGCAGCGGGCCTTGGACGCCGGGCGGGCGATGGGGCTCTCGATCACGGAATGTCTCGACGCCTCCTGCGCTGGGCGGTGCTTATGACCCGATGTTAGCGGCGACAGTGAGTCCCCGCGAGGCTGCTCGCCCAGGACGCGACCGCATTCCTGGCCACGAACCGCATGATCTTGTTGATTGAAAGGAAATCGTAAGCGCGGCGAGCCTATGGATAGCTAAGTCAAAGACCGCGAGGCTTCGAGTTCAGTCCATGGCCCAGGCGGCTCCCATACGACCGGTTCACGCGCCCGAATCGGACCAGGCGTCTCAAACTGAGCCGCAGTCTCGGCTTAGCGCGCGCGCGCGCCGCGAGGCGGCCCTGGACGAGACCAAGCGATCGTTCCTGCGGATGGCCAGCCACGAGTTGCGCACGCCACTTAACTCGATCCTCGGCTTTTCGGAGATCATCGCCTCGGAGCTCTACGGCCCGCTCGGCGCGCCGCAGTACAAGGAATACGCCGGCATCATCCGCATGAGCGGCGCCCGGCTGCTCAAACTCGTGAACCAGGTCCTGGAGATCGCCCGGCTGGAAGGCCGCGCCATGGACATCGACCTTCAGCAAGAGTCGATCGACCACGCCCTCGACGACGCCCTCGACGGGCTGCGCGAGGAGATCGCTCAGGCCGGCGTGAAGATCGCGATTGAAAACCAAGGCGCCCTGCCCGCGGTGATCGCCGACGCCCGGGGGCTGAGAAACATCCTGACCAACCTGATCCAGAACGCGGTCATCTTCGCGCCGGCAGGTTCGGAAATTTCCATTCGTGCGCAATCGGCCGGTCGCCACGTGGAAATCTCGATCGTCGATCACGGCCCCGGCGTGGATCCGGCCGATATCCCTCGTCTGCTGATGCCCTTCGAGCAGGGCGAGAACGCCCTGACCCGCCGCAGCGAGGGCGCGGGCCTAGGCTTGCCGATCGTCGAGTTGCTATGCCTCGCGATGGACGGGCGGTTAAAGCTATCCTCGGTCGCCGGCCAGGGGCTCACCGCGAACGTCCGACTTCCCGCGGCTTAAGGCCCCTGTTGCGCTCGGCCCTTCCGGCGCCTAAGTCGCAATGGATATGACGACGATCGCGCACGACCTCGAAGAACTGTCCCAAGAATTCGACCTGCTGGGCGATTGGGAAGAGCGCTACCGCTACGTGATCGATCTGGGGCGCGAGCTCGCCCCCCTCACCGACGCCGAGCGCAATGACGCCAACAAGGTGCGCGGCTGCGCCAGCCAGGTCTGGCGGGTGACCGAGCCGCAGGCCGATGGAACCGTCATATTTCGCGGAGATTCGGACGCCCACATCGTGCGCGGCCTGATCGCGGTGTTGTTCCGGCTGTTTTCCGGCAAGCAGGCCAAGGACATCCTGGCGTGCGACGCCAAGGCGGCCTTCGACAAGCTGGGTCTGAGCGGCCACCTGTCGGCGCAGCGTTCGAACGGTCTGGCTTCGATGGTGGGCCGGGTTCGCCGCGACGCCGAGGCGTTGGCCGCGGTTTGAACCTTAAGCGGCGCGAATGCCGCTGACGACGGTGTCGCCCTGAACACCGACCACGGCGTCATAGCCCAGGATCATGTCCACATCCCTGCCGTTTGAGGCCAGCGGCAACCGCAGCCACAGGATGGATAGGTGAGCCGCGCCGCGCCAGGCGAGGCTGTGCGCGCCAACCGCCGGACGGCGCTCGTGGACCAATTTGGTCAGTTCCTCACGCCAGTAGTCCATCGCTGATGAGTTGTAGACCTCGCCGAGCGAGCGGCCGGTGATCTCCTTGCCATAGACGCCATACAGGCCAGTCCCGGCCAGTCGCAGCCGGAAATCCATGGGGTCACGGCGCACGTCGATCAGACTGACCGTCGGCAGCAGACGCTTGAAGTCTTCCGGTCGAATGTCGTTGCGCCCTGGGAGTTGGCCGCCATGCCGAAGGCGGGCCCAATAGGCGTATAGTTCTTCGTGTGCGCGGGCGGCCGCCGCCGAAGCTCCGATCTGTGCGGCCATATTCAGATTCCTTAACAACCCCTTGGAATCGCGACGAATCACTTATCGCCCAGAGGGTGATTCGCCCGCAAGTGGAATTTTGTGACGCCCACCGGAAATCGGGCCAAAAGGTGGCGTTGCTGATCAGGTGGGCGAATGCGTCGCACCCCCACGAACAAAAAACGCCCGCCGGTGAGGGCGGGCGTTTCAAAGTCGGCTATTGGCCGTAGCTTTACTTGGTGCGCTTGCGCGGAGCCTGACGGCCACCTTGGCCAAGACCCATCTGCTTGGCCAGATCCGAACGAGCCTTAGCATAGTTCGGTGCAACCATAGGGTAGTCTTTCGGGAGCCCCCACTTCGCGCGGTATTCTTCAGGGCTCATATTATACTTCGTCCGAAGGTGACGCTTGAGCGACTTGAACTTCCGGCCGTCTTCCAGGCAAATCAGGTGATCAGGCGTGATCGAACGGCGCACCGGGACCGCGGGTTCCTTGGGTGCGGCTTCCTGGACATCGGAGCCAGAGGAAATGCCGGCCAACGCACGGTGGACACTCTGGATCAGATTGGGGAGATCGGCCGCAGCGACCGAATTGTTTCCGACATACGCGGAAACAATATCCGCCGTCATCTCAATGACTTCCGATTTCTCGTCCATATTTCTCGGTTCCGTGAGTGCGGCTGCACCAAGTTGGGGGATGACTGATTCACGACATCAGTGATCGAGTTGATATCTGGAAGCCAACTCAAGCACAAGCATGGAACAGACTCTTGTTCTTCAACGAACGTGCATATCATCAAGATTAGCTGCCGCACCGCACAATTGCTTGCACAAGGCGTCACTATTGCGGTGCGGTGAAATGCCACAACCGCAGTGATCAGCGTCCAAAATCCTTGGAAAGCGTCAGCATGGTGGCCCATTCTGGGTCTGAGTATTCGCCAGAGGCGTCTTCATCGCCTTCTCGAACCGCACGCAGCAGCGCCGGAGTGAGCGTTGAGGTCATCGACCAGTTCCAATACCGCAGCACGGTCTGGGCCCGGTCCACCGCGATCATGTCGTGGATGACCATCACGCGTTCCAAAGCGGGCGACATGCCGCCCTGCCCGTCGCTCTCGGGCCGCTCCAATCCCCGCCATAGCGCGCGGATGGCCTGTTTCGGCAAGCCGGTGGCTTTGCAGAGCACGGCAATGGGCTCGCCGCCGGGATCGGTGAAGATCCGGGCCCCAGTCATCGGCTTCAGACCAGAGAGATAGGAAATCTCCTCAACCGCCTGCGGGGTCAGGCCGTGCTGAGCCGCGGTGACGGCGTCCTCTAGACTCTTCGATGTTTCGTCGGCCCTCGCATCACGGCTGCGCTGCCGGCGCTCGATGAACTGCAAGGCCTTGCGGGAAATCGGGTCCTGCCAATTCTCCTCGGCGGCCATGGCGAAGATGTCGCTGGCCGCCTCCTGCAGGATTTCCCGCGAAACGGCGAAACGGCGAAGGATGGCGTTACGTGCGTCGGCGTCGGCCCACCAGAACAGCATATATGCGTGGGCCGGACGCAGTTCTGGACGCTTCAGCAGGGTCGAGGTCAGGCGGGAGTCGCCACGCGTCAGGGCCACCATCGCCTCAACCCCGCCCGTCGAGAACCGCGCGTCCTCATTCTTAAGCAGGCACTCCAGAACCAGAACCTCGCCAAATTCGATCAGCACGTCGCAGACCACCTCGCTGACGCCGCGACGCAGGGCGATCAGACGTCGATGCTCCAGGCCGGTCATCCGCGCGCAGTCGAGCAGGTCGGCGTCCGACAGGTGGGCGGCGTTGATCAGAAGCTCTTCGGCGACATCGATCTCGTCGCGCAGCAGAAACCGCGCGAGGCTGGCGGGAACCTCAGGCATCGCGCCCAGTCGCCGGGCCACCTTTT
Source organism: Phenylobacterium sp. (assembly GCF_030654915.1). Classification (GTDB taxonomy): domain Bacteria; phylum Pseudomonadota; class Alphaproteobacteria; order Caulobacterales; family Caulobacteraceae; genus Phenylobacterium. Next base: position 11,233 of record NZ_JAURWM010000012.1, read on the forward strand.
TTCGCTCAGCGGGCTCAGCCTCGCGCAGCATGTCGACCAACAGGTCCGCCGTCATCGCCCGCTCGAACGCGTTCACCCGCGAGGTCGGCAGGCAGACCACGTCCGCCAGCCGCCGCAGCAAGATCCCGCGTGCGCGGGAGGCCAATGCGGCCTCCCGCGAAGGTTCAAGATCGGACGGTGATTGCGGCAGGTTCATGAGAGATCCGGAGCAAAACCCGATCCCATCGAATCACACTGCGCTTAACCACCCGTTCACTTGAATTCCGGCGCCTGCCAATGAGGCCAGATGTCGGGCAGATCGGTCGAGACCTGATTGGGGAACACCGGCGGCCGCTTCTCCAGGAACGACATCACCCCTTCGCGGGCGTCGCCCATCGCGCCCCGGATCTGGATGCCACGGCTGTCGGCGCGGTGAGCGTCCATCGGATGCGGTGCACCGGCCATGCGCCAGATGAGCTGGCGCGTGATGGCGATCGACACCGGCGCGGTGTTCTCGACGATCTCACGGGCCAAGGCCTTGGCGGCCGGCAGCAATTCGTCGGGAGCATGCAGCGAGCGAACAAGCCCGCGGTCCAGCGCTTCCTGGGCCGAGAAAACCCGACCCGTGTAGCACCACTCGAGCGCCGTCTGGACACCGACCAGCCTGGGCAGGAACCACGACGAGGCCGCCTCGGGATTGAGCCCCCGCCGGGCGAAGACCAGACCGAACCTCGCCTCCGTCGAGGCGAGACGGATATCCATGGGCAGTTGCATGGTCACGCCAACCCCGACCGCCGGCCCGTTCACCGCCGCGATCACTGGCTTCAGGCTGTCATAGATGCGCAGCGACACCAGGCCGCCGCCGTCGCGCTGCACGCCGTCCCGCTGGCGCGCGGCTAGGGACTCGCCGCCGCGCTTGTCGTAGTCGAAGGTCTCGCCGCCGGCCGACAGATCGGCCCCGGCGCAGAAGCCGCGGCCCGCTCCGGTGACGATCACCGCCTTCACCGCGTCGTCGGCGTCGGTGACGTCGAACACGGCGATCAGGTCCTTCATCATCTGCGTGTTGAAGGCGTTGAGCTTCTCGGGACGGTTGAGGGTGATCGTCGCCACCCCGTCCTCAAGCTCGTAGGCTAGGGTTTCGAAGCTATGGTTCGCCATCTCGTCCTCCCGTGGTTTTCTTCATTTCGCCCCGCTTGACGGACGGTCCGTCAAGCACCGCATATGTGAGTGAACAACGATAATTCAGGGAGGACGGCCGAGACGCGAGGACAGCGTCCGGCCGCCGCAAGGAAGAGTTCATGCATCCGGCCACCCACGCCCAGACCCATCCAGACCGCGCCGCCTACGTCATGGCTGGCTCCGGGGAGACGGTGACCTACAAGCAACTCGACCAACGCTCGAACCAGGGCGCCCAGCTGTTCCGGTCGATGGGACTGAAGGCCGGCGACGTGATCGCCCTCCTGATGGACAACCATCCACGCTTCTTCGAGATCGCCTGGGCCGCCCAACGCGCGGGCCTCTACTACGCCTGCATCTCTTCGAAACTGACCTCGGGCGAGATCGAGTACATCCTGACCGACTGCGAGGCGAAGGTGCTGATCACCTCGGCCGGGGTCGGACCGGTGATCGACGAATTGCCCGCCCTGGCGCCCGGCGTGAAGCTATTCATGGTCGGTGAAGCCCGCGCCCCCTATGAGAGCTTCGAAGCGGCTCGCGACAAGCAACCGGCCACGCCGATCGCCGACGAAACCGCCGGCGCCGACATGCTCTACTCGTCAGGCACCACCGGCCGCCCCAAAGGCATCAAGCCGCCTCTTAGCGGAGGCCCGATCGACGCGCCATACGCGCTGGCGATGATGGCGCAGGGGCTGTTCGGCTTCCAGAACGACAGCGTCTACATCTCGCCCGCACCGCTCTATCACGCCGCGCCACTGCGCTGGTGCATGAGCGTCCACCGCCTAGGTGGCACGGTCGTGGTGATGGAGAAGTTCGACCCGGAAGAAACCCTGGCCCTGATCCAGAAGCACAAGGTCGATGTCGGCCAGTTCGTGCCGACGCACTTTGTGCGGATGCTGAAGCTGCCGCCCGAGGTTCGCGCCAAGTACGACGTCTCGTCCATGCGCTCGGCCGTCCACGCCGCCGCCCCCTGCCCGGTGCCGGTCAAGGAGCAGATGATCGACTGGTGGGGTCCGGTGATCCACGAGTACTACGCCGGCAGCGAAGGCAACGGCTTCTGCTACATCGGCCCGCAGGATTGGCTGACCCACAAGGGTTCGGTGGGCAAGGCGGCGACCGCCGAACTGCACATAGTCGGCGAGGACGGCGAAGAAGTCCCTGCGCGCACCGAGGGCACGATCTATTTCGGCGGCGGCACGCCGCTGAGCTATCACAACGCCCCGGAAAAGGTCGCCGAGAACACCAACAAGCATGGCTGGACCACGCTGGGCGATGTGGGCTGGGTCGATGAGGAAGGCTTCCTCTACCTGACCGACCGCAAGAGCTTCATGATCATCTCCGGCGGCGTGAACATCTACCCGCAGGAACTCGAGAACCTGCTGATCACTCACCCCAAGGTCGCCGACGCCGCCGTGGTCGGCGGGCCGCATGAGGAAATGGGCGAACAGGTCATCGCCGTGATCCAACCTATGGACTGGGCCAACGCCGGGGAAGACCTGAAGGCCGAACTCGCCGCCTTCTGCCGCGCTAATCTCAGCCACGTGAAGTCACCCCGCGTGATCGACTTCATGCAGGAACTGCCACGCCACCCGACCGGCAAGCTCTACAAGCGCCTGATCCGCGACGCCTATTGGGGCAAGGAAGGCTCCAAGATCGTCTAGAGCGCACGCTCCATCCGTGGCAGGCGCCGACCGGGTATCGACCCGGACGGCGACCAGCCCACCCGCCTGAAGCCGAGCCGCTCATAGATCGGTTCGGCGTTGGGATCGGCGTCCAGCCCGACTTGCGTGACGCCCTGCTCACGGCAAGTGACCAATAGGATGGCCATCAGGGCCGCGCCGACGCCTTGTCCTTGCTCGATGGGCTCCACGAAAAAGTCTTCGAGTTCGGCCGTCGGCCCGTCAATGTGCAGGGCTATCATGCCCACGACGGCGCCCGCCCGTTGCGCCAGCCAAATGCGCCACGCCGTCATTTTCTGCGGCGTAAAAGTCAGCTCTGCGCGGCACGCGGCCATGAACTCGTCCGAATAGCCCCACGACGCCTTC
>NZ_JAURWM010000041.1 GCF_030654915.1 Phenylobacterium sp.
CTCGTTGCGCTCAAGGATCCGGCGGGCGGTGTGAAAGTCTATGTCGGCCAATTCGCTCAACGCCACCAGGAACTTGGTGGTCTCGCGCGCGCGCAGGAACCCGGCCAACACTGGCGGGGTGAGGGCTTCGCGGCCTCGCAGGGCGCGGACTTGTTTCTGGGCTTCGGCGTAGTCGGCGGGCAGGGCGCCGTCGCGGGTGGCCAGCCGGGTGCGGCCGGCGGTGAGCGCGGCGTCCAGCTCAGTCGGGTCCACCGTGGCGTTGCGGGCCAGGATGTCGCCGCGCAGCCGGCTTTCGACCACGAAGTACATTTCGTTCAGCAGGTCGATCGGCAGGGACTTTCGCGCGACCACGGCCTCGTGCAAGGCTGGGTTTTCGACCGCGCGGTCGACCACGATCTCCTGAGTTTCACGCGACATGAGCGCGCCTGTGTTGGCCAGCAGCACGCCCAGGGTGGCGTCGTCGCCGCGCTCCACGATCGCTTCGGAGACCGCCTCTGGCACCAAGGAGCGCTGGGAGATGACCCGCAGATGGTCTTGTCCTCGGGTGTGGATCACCGACAGCAGGTCATCGTCGGTCAGGGCCTTGGAATTGGCCAGCACCGGACGGGCGACATCGATGGAGACATCGCGGGCCAGGTCGCGGAGCAGCCGGCGCGGCGCGGCCTCGACATTTGCCATGCGCCCGGCGAGTTCGGCGCGAACCGCCTCTTCCATTTCGCTGGCTAGCTGGCCCATCACGTCGTCGAACAGGCCCAGTTCGTCTGTTCCGTGCGCGCCGTCGGTCGAGAAGAATAGGTCGGTGACGCCGCGCAATAGCTCTCGGCGCCGTTCGCTGGACGGCTCGCGGGCCATCTCGATCAGGTCGTGGAGTTTGCTGCGCATCGCCCGTCAGGGTTAACCCAAGGCGCTTAATCCCCGCCTAACGGTTGAGCTTAACGACCTCGCCACCACTTGAGGCCGGCGCGCTCGGCGCGATCAAGCAGGCCGTGGAGCACCACCCCCATCAAACCCAGGACCACCAGGGCGGCGATCATCCGAGCGGTCTGCAGCTTGTTGCCGGCGTCGAGGATCTGCCAGGCCAGGCCGCGGACCCCGCCGGATCCGGCCCCGAATTCGGCGACGACGGCGCCGATGATCGCCAGGCCCGCGCCTACCTTGTGGCCTTCCAGCAGGAAAGGCACCGCCGAGGGCAGCCGCAGGCGCATGACGCGGCTCCAGCGGCCGGCGCCATAGAGGTCGAACAATCGCTCCAGGTCAGGATCGGCAGCGCGCAGGCCGGTGACCGCGCCTGAGAAGATCGGGAAGAATGCGACCAACACCGCCAGGGCGATGATCGCTCGCTCCGGATGGTCGATGCCCGCCCAGATCAGCACCAGCGGCGCGATGGCGACCACCGGCGTCACCTGCAGCACGGAGGCCAAGGGGCGGACGGCCGCCTCCAGGATTGGGTTGAGGCCGATGACAATGGCTACAGCGATGGCGACGAGGCTGGCGATGACCAGGGCGATGAGCGCGGTGGAAAGCGTGATCCAGGCCGCGGCCATCAGGCTTGGCAGGTTCTCGACCAGCGCGACCGCGACCCCGGAGGGCGGCGGCAGGAAGTAGGCTGGGACGCCCATGGCTCGCACCGCGAACTCCCAGGCCGCGAGCAGGATAGCGATCAGGACAAAGGGGGCGAGGACGCGGCTCACGCGGGCGCCTCCATGCCGACGGCGAGCAGGTGCGAAACCTCCTCCACCGCGCTTCGGAAACTCTCGGAGGTGCGGAAGCCGGCGGGGCGCGGCAGGACGCCGCCGACCTCGGCGACGCCGGCGATGCGGCCCGGGCCGCGGGTCAGGACCACCACACGATCGGCCATGTAGACGGCTTCCTCGACATTGTGGGTCACGAAGACGATGGCGGGCCGCGAGGCGGACCACAGGGCCAGTACGTCGTCGGCCAAGGTGCGGCGGGTGATCTCGTCCAAGGCGGCGAAGGGTTCGTCCAGCAGCATCAGACGCGGCTCGGTGACCAGGGCGCGGGCCAGCGAGACGCGCATGGCCATGCCGCCTGAGAGGGTCGCCGGGCGGGCGTTTTGCGCCGCCGCCAGGCCGACGCGCTCCAGGGCCAGGGCGGCGCGGGCGCGGGCCTCGTCACGGTGCACACCGGACAGTTCAAGCGGCAGGGCGACGTTCGCCTGGGCGGTCAGCCAGGGCGCCAAGGTCGGCGCCTGGAAGACCACGGCGGTCTCGCCGCGTTCGGTGGAGCGCGTGAGCGTCCCGCGCGTCGGGCCTTCGAGACCAGCCAGCAGCCGCAGGGCCGTGGACTTGCCGCAGCCCGAGGGACCGACCAGGGCCAGGACTTCGCCAGCGCCGATCGACAGGCTCACGGGCCCCAGCGCCCGGCCCCGCCCAGGATAATCGACCTCAACCCCGTCCAGCGTCGCTACCGTCATACTTTCCTCCCCTGCGAAGCGGGGGAGGGGGACCGCCCGTAGGGTGGTGGAGGGGGCGGCCTCAGGCTCCGCGCCCGGTCTTGCCCCCTCCACCACGCAGACGCGCGGTCCCCCTCTCCCGTAAACGGGGGAGGAAAGGTGCGATGGCCTGTCATGCTCTTGAACCCGCGAGACCGAGGGCGAGGACACGTAGGCCATCTGCGACCCCGTCGACATCGGCGAAGACCGAGGAGGCGGGGACGCGATGAACCGCCAGGCCTTGCGCCGCCAGCCACAGATCTCGTCGTGCATCGTGCATTCGTTGGGCTTCCTCGCCATGCAGGTGGCCGTCGATTTCCACGGCCAGCCTTGCCGCGGGGCAAAAGAAATCGAGGATGTACACACCCAATGGATGCTGACGGCGAAAGACCGGACTGTCGGGCAGGCGTCGCCGCAGACGCGACCAGAGCATGACCGCGGGTTCGGTCATTGCCCGGTGAAGGCCCTTGGCCCTCTTGAGAGTTAGTGTCGTACTTCGCACGCGCTACTTCGCCGCCGAGGGGGCGACGAACTGCAGGGTGTAGGCGCGCTTGTAGTCCATGGTCGGGGGATAGACGCCCTGCTCGGAGGCGACCTTGAAGAACTCGGCCCAACGGGCGTCGGTCATCACGCCGATGCCGCCGGTCTTGGCGTCGCCGGAGTCGACGATGCCGTAGGAACGCAGCTTTTCGCGCGCCTGGTCGAGGACGTCCTGGGTCATTTCTGGATTGTCCTTCTTGATCAGGGCGTCGCCGGGGGCCGCATCGCCTTCGAGATAGCTTTTCCAGCCCGCGGCCGAGCCCTCGACGAACGCCTTCACCGCCGCGGGGTTCTTGGCGATCAGGCTGTCGGGCATGAGGATCATGGTCGCGTAACCGGGGTAGCCTTCGTCGGCGAGCAAGAACACCTTGGCCTTCAGCCCGGCCTGCTTCTCGATCGTATAGGGCTCGGACGTCACATAGCCCTGCTGGACGACCCGCTTGTCGGACAGGAAGGGGGCGGCGTTGAAGGTGTATTTCCGCACCTGGTCGTCGGTGAAGCCGTACTTAGATTTGAGCCACACCCAGAAGGCGCTGACCGAAGCGTCCGACAGCAGGATCGGGCGGCCTTTCAGGTCGGCGATCTTTTCCAGGCCTTGGTCGGGGTGCGCGATCAGGACCTGCGGGTCCTTCTGCATCATGGCCGCCACGGCCTTCACCGGGATGTTCTCCTTGGCCAGGTTCATGACGATGAAGCTGTTGGAGCCCATGCCCGCCTCGACCGCGCCCGACGCCAGCAGTTGCGGCACGTTCACGCCTGGGCCGCCTTGGACGATCTGCACATCCAGGCCGCGCTTGGCGTACTCGCCGGTCGCGACCGCCTGGTAGAAGCCGCCCTGTTCGGCCTGGGCGCGCCAGTCGGTGGCGAAGCGGATCTTGGTGGGAGTTCCTTCGGCGGGGGCGGCGGCCTGTTTCTCGCCCGGCGAGCAGGCGCAAACCAGGGCCGCGAGCGCGACGGCGGCGAGACGCAGGACCTTCATGGACATCCCCCAAACTGAACGGGCGCGAGCCTATGCGCTGGCGCGCGTCGTTCCAAGGTCGCAGGCGACGAAGTTTAGGCGGCTTTAGCTTTTCGGTCCGGGGACAGCCACTTGGCGAGCACGTCGTGCAGGGCCTGGATCTGGATCGGCTTGCCCACCGCCGCGTTCATTCCGGCCTTCAGACAGGCAGCCTCCATCTGCGGCATGACGTCGGCGCTCATGGCGATGATCGGCACGGTGGCGTTGGCGCCGCCCAGGGCGCGGATGGCGCGGGTCGCCTCCAACCCGTCCATGCGCGGCATGTGGACATCCATCAGGATCAGTTCGCAGGCGCTGGTCTGGGCCGCGGCGACGCCTTCTTCGCCGTTCTCGGCCAGGATAACCTCGCACCCCAGCAGGCCGAGCACGGTGGCGGCCAATTCCCGGTTCATCGGATGGTCGTCGACCAAGAGGATCCTCGCGCTCAATACGCGCTCGTCCTTGGCGGCCGGCGGCTGGGGGGCCGCGGCCTCGGCGCGGGGTGCGGTCACCTCGAACCAGAATGTGGAGCCGACCCCGGGCGTGCTGTCGACGCCGATCTTGCCACCCATCAACTCCACCAGGCCCTTGCAGATGGCGAGGCCCAGGCCGGTGCCGCCATGGCTCCTGCTGACCGAGGAATCGCCTTGGCTGAACCGCTTGAATAGGCGCTCTGCCTGATCGGAGGGCACGCCGATTCCGGTGTCGACGACCTTGAAGCGCAGAAGGTTCAATGCCGCGTCCCGCTCCAGGACCTGGACTTCGAGCCCGACGCGGCCGCGTTCGGTGAACTTGATGGCGTTCGACAGCAGGTTCAGCAGGACCTGGCGCATCCGCAGATCGTCGATCAGCACGGCGGCTTCGACCGGGCCGATGAAACTGAGCTGCAGATCGATTCCCTTGCGGCGGGCGGCCTCGGCGACGATGGCGAGGGCGTCCTGGGCGATGGCGCGGGGCGTGATCACGGTTGGTCGCAGTTCAACCTCGCCAGCCTCGACCTTGGAGAAGTCGAGGATGTCGTTGACCACCGCCATCAGCGAGGCGCCCGCCCGGTCGATCAGAGCCAGTTGCCGGCGAGCGGGATCGGGCAGGTCCTCGCGCTTCAGCAAGACCTCGGTGAAGCCGACGATCGAGCTCATCGGCGTGCGGATCTCGTGACTCATGGTGGCCAGGAACTGGGTCTTGGCGAGGCCGGCGGAGACCGCCCGCGCCTGGGCGGCGCGGGCGACTCGCGTGCGGCCGGCCCAGAGCCGTTTCATCCGCTTTTGGTCGGCGACCGCCATCGCCATGGCCAGATTGGTGAGGAAGGCGACGGCGATCAGGAACTGCAGGCTGCGGGTTTTCTCCGCCAGGGTCCAGCTGGTGAGCTGCACGGGGGCCGGCAGGGAGACGACGAAGCTCGATAGGGTGACGGCCATGATCAGCGCCGCGACGGCCGCGCCCCTTGGCCCCAAACGGAAGGAGAGCAGCGCTAGGGCGGGGAAGATCAGCAACGACATTGGAAAGCGGACGGGCAGGAATGTCGCGGCGCTGACCGCGACGATCAGGATGTAGAGCCCGATCTGTTCGCCGGCCGAGCGGCGGAAGTCCCGGATCATGTCCGGACGGGCGACCAGCAGGACGGCGGGCAGGACAATCGCCATCCCCAGGGCGTGACCATAGAACCAGCTGGTCAGGATCACGTTGAAGTTTCGGCCATAGAGGGTGAAGAGGTCGGCGGCGGCGATGGCCGCGACGGCCGTAGCGGGCGCGACGGCGAGCAGGATCAACCGCGTCACGCGGCTGAAGCTGGTCAGGCGCAGGGTCGCGCCGCAAGCTCTTCGCGCCAGCCAGGACGCGCCGAAGGCTTCGGAAAAGGTGAGGATCGGGAACAGCAACGCCGCGAGCGGCGGGTTTCCGATCAACAGGTTGCAGGTGAAGTTGATGAGGAAGCAACCGCCGGCCAGGGGGAGGCTCCAGCGCCAGGGCAGTAGTAGGAATGCGGCGGCGAGAATCCCGCTCGCGAACCAGATAACAGCCACGCCCTCGCCAGCCCTTGTCAGGGTCAGGCTGAACAACATGCTCGCGACATAGGCCAAGGCCAGAGCGCCGCTGAGCATCAGATTGTGAGACCGTGTGGTCCGGGGAGGCATAGGGGTTCCCGCTTCTTCGGACAAACCCTGCGCCGGCCTTAGAAACCAAAGGCTTAAAGCGACACTCCACAGGACAGTATGTCGCACGGCGCTGGCGAGCCGCGCGCTAGGGGGTCGGCGTGCCGAGCGGAGCGAACTATCCACAGGATTGGCGTGAATTGCGCCTGTCCGGTTCTGTTTGCTCTAACCCTGTTATGGTGAACCGATCTATGCGACGGCTTGGCTGGTAGGATGGTTGAGAGAGGCCTTGGCGTGGGAGTTCGGTTGCGGTTCGCGGCGGCGGTCGTCGCCTTGGCGGGCGCGACTGTCGCTCACGGCGCGGCGGCCGAGTTGAACGATAGCTCTTTGACTGCGGTCCAACGCCGGGCGATCGCCGCGAGCGGTCTGCCCCGCGCCTCTATCGTGTCGGTGAAGCCTGACATGGTGGTGGCGATCCGCAATCGCGGGACCCCCAGCGCCGGCGGCGGCGTGATCGAGGGGGTCGTGCTGCAGGGCGAGGTCGTCTCAAGCAACGCGGCCCAGGTGATGGGCTATCGCTCAATGCGCTCCACCGTGAACGTCGACTGTGTCCGCCGCCGTGACCTAGTGGTGAAGATGGCGGTGTTCAGCGAGCCGAACGCCAAGGGCGAGGTCGTCAATCGCCAGGTTCCGGGTGGTTGGGTGCAGCCCTCGCCGGACGCCTATCTGTCCGATGTCATGCGCAGCGTCTGCGCGTCGGTTCCGCGGACGGCGGTGGCCGAAACGCCGCCCTTGGCTCCGGTAAAGGCACGCAGTGAGCCCGAGCCGAAGTCGCGTCCGGCCCCAATCGTCGCGCCGGCAGGTTCGATATCGCCGCCGGCTCGTACTCGTACGGCGATGCTCAACGCCGACCGCCCGGTCCCGACGTCGGTCGACGCTCGCATGGCGCGGTTGGATGAGCCGCCTACCGCGCCCGCGCCCGCGCCGGCGCCGCCGCGACAAGCGCCGGAGGTGCATTTGCGGCCGGTGGTCGCGCCGCCGGCCGTGCTGAAGGCGCCAGCCCCGAAACCGCCCGCCGCGAAACCGGCGGTGTCACGGCCGGCCACACCAGGCAAGGTCAGCGTGCAGATCGCGGCCTCGCCGACCGAGGCCCAGGCCCGCGAAGCCTTGGCGAAGATCAAGGGCCGGGTGAAGGCTCCGTTGTTCACCTCGGTTCGCAGCGTCACGGTCGATGGCAAGGTCTTCCACCGCGCGCTGATCAACGGTTTCCAGAACCGCACCGAGGCGCAGGCTTTCTGCGCCTCGGCCGGCGGGGCCTGCTTTATCCGCTAGCGGCTGGTTTCCAGCGCCTCGCGGCGCTCTTCGAGCCCTAGCCATTCATCCTCGGACGCGGACAGTTCGCGCCGCGCCGCTTCAAGCGCCTTGTTGACCTTGTCGAAGGCGGCGACGTCGCGGGCATAGAGTCCCGGATCGGCCAGATCGACTTCAAGCTTGGCGATCTTGCCGGGCAGGGCGGCGATGGCGGCCTCCAGTTCCTGCAGCCGGCGCTGATCCTTGTAGGTGAGCTTGGTCGGCTTGGCGGCCTCGGCTTTCACCGCGGCCTTGGTGACGTGCGGCGTCGGCGCGGCGATGGCCCGGAAGAAGCCGGGGTTCTGCGACAGGAAATCCTGCCAACCGCCAGGCGTCTCGACCACCTTACCGCGACCGTCGAGCGCGATGGTCGAGGTGGCCAGTCGGTCGATGAAATCACGGTCGTGGCTGACCAGGATCAGCGTGCCCTCGTAGTCGGCCAGCAGGTCCTCGAGCAGGTCGAGAGTGTCCATGTCGAGGTCGTTGGTCGGTTCATCGAGTACGAGCAGATTGGCCGGGGTCGCCAGGGCGCGAGCCAACAGCAGGCGATTGCGCTCACCCCCCGACAGGCTGCGGACCGGCTGGCGCAGCTGCTGGTCGGTGAACAGGAACTCTTTGGCGTAGGCCGCCACGTGCTTGGGCTGGCCGCGCACCATCACCTGGTCGCCGCCCATTGGCGTCAGCACGTCACGGAGCATCATCTCGGGTTTCAGCTCGGTGCGAGCCTGGTCGATATAGGCGATCTCCAGATTGGCCCCGAGGTTCACGCTGCCCTCGTCGGGCGCGAGTTCGCCCAGCAGCAGCTTGACCATCGTGGTCTTGCCGGCGCCGTTCGGTCCGACGATGGCGACGCGGTCGCCGCGCAGGATGCGAGTGGAGAATTCCTTCACCAGGGTGCGGTCGCCGAAGGATTTGGAGATCCCCTTCACCTCGGCGACCCGCTGGCCAGACATGCCCGAGGAGGCGATACCCATGGAGAGATCGCCGCGCACTTCACGCAGGCGGTCGACCTTGGTCTTGCGCAGATCCATCAGGGCGCGGCGGCGGCCTTCGTTACGGGCCCGGCGGCCGGTGACGCCGCGCTGCAGCCAGTACTCTTCCTTCTCGAGCAGTTTATCGAGCTTGCGGCCTTCCTCGGCCTCGGCGGCCAGGACCCGTTCGACCCAGGCGTCGAACTCGACGAAGCCCTTGTCCAAGCGGCGGACCTTACGGTGTTCCAGCCAGAACGAGCGGTTGGTGACGCGACCCAGGAAGGCGCGGTCGTGGCTGACGATGACCAGGGCCGAGCGCATCGAGGCGAGCTCGGTCTCCAGGGTTTCGATGGCCAGGATGTCGAGGTGGTTGGTCGGCTCGTCCAGCAGCAGGACGTCCGGCTCCTCGGCGAAGGCGCGAGCCAGGGCGGCGCGGCGGATCTCGCCGCCCGACAGGCCCGTGGCGGGCTTGAACGGGTCCATGCCGAACAGGTCCAGCGCGGCTTCCCCGCGGTGCGGCTCGGCGCCGCCGAGCGTCACGTAGTCGAGCAGGGTCTCGCCGGTGATCTCCGGCTCCTGCGGCACATAGGTGATGCGGGTGGCGGGCTGGATGCTGCGCTCGCCGTCGTCGGCCTGGACCTGGCCCGCGAGGATCTTCAGCAGAGTTGATTTGCCGGCGCCGTTACGGCCGACCAGGCAGGCGCGCGAGCGCGGCTCCACCGCCAGATCGACGCCGTCGAACAACATCTTCGGCCCGTCGGCGAGACGGACATTCTTAAGTGCGAGAATGGGGGGCTTCATGCGGCCAGGGACATAGCCGGACCCGCCGCTTCAAGCGACTCCTCAGTTCGGAATGGGCTCCATGGTCGCAGCGCTGGGGGGCGAGGGCGCAGGCGGTTCGATCATCGGCGGCTCGACGGTCGGCGGCGGCTCCAGCGCCGAGGCGGCGTTTGAGAAATCGTCGGCTAGGCCTTCGAAGAAGTAGTTGCGCGGATCGGCTTCATAGATCGCCACCGGATCGGGCAGCAGCCACTCGAACTCACGGACCGGCAGGCTGGCGTGGGCCGTGACCATGAAGTCGCGCCAGATGCTGGCCGCGACCTCGCCGCCGGTGACCTTGTTCATGGGCTTGTCGTTGTCGTTGCCGACCCAGACGCCGGCCACATAGTCGGGGGTGAAGCCGATGAACCAGGCGTCGCGCCAGTTCTGGCTGGTGCCGGTCTTGCCCGCCGCCGGTCGGCCGAAATTGGCCCGGGCGCCAGTGCCGCTCGTGACCACCTTCTGCATCATCCTCACCATCATGCTGGCGAAGTGAATGTCATAGGCGGGCACCGGCGAGGTGGTCTGGTGGGTGAAGATCACCTGGCCGTCGATGGTGGCGATCTCGCTGACGATGAAGGGCGTGATCCGGCTCCCCGCCTGCTGGAACACCTGATAGGCCGAGGTCATCTCGATCAGGGGGACCTCGTAGGCGCCCAGCGATACCGACAGGTTCGGGTTGGCCGGGAGGGTGGTGATCCCGAACCGCGAGGCGAGGTTGGAGATCGCCGCGGGACCGACCTCCTCACCTAGTTTCACCGCCACGGTGTTGATGGATTGAGCCAGTGCCGTTTCGACGCTGACCGCGCCACGATAGCGGCCGCCATAGTTCTTGGGCTCCCAATCGCCGATCTTCACCGGCTCATCGACCCGCACGTCGGTGGGCAGCACGCCCTTTTCGAGGGCGGCGGCGTAGACGAAGGGTTTGAAGCTGGACCCCGGCTGGCGCTTGGCCTGGACCGCGCGATTGAAGACGCTTTCACCATAGTCCACCCCGCCGACCATGGTGCGAACGGCGCCTTGGGAATCGATGGCGATCATCGCGCCCTGGCTGGCGCCGCTGGCCTTGCCCTGGCCTTGGATTATGCGCCGCAGCGCCTGGGCGCCGTTGGCCTGCAGCTTGGTGTCGATGGTCAGGCGCACCACCAGGTCGGGTGAGTTGGGACCCACCATCTTCAGGACTTCGCCGGTGGCGTAGTCGAGGGCGTAGCCATTGTCCCCATCATTGGCGAGCGCGGTCCCCGCCAGCTTTGGCGGGTTGGCGATGGCCTCGTTCATCTCCTGCTGGGTGATCCAGCCCTCGCCCAGCATCCGCTCCAGCACCAGGCGCTGGCGCTTCAGCGCGCCTTCCATGTTGCGGTGGAGCGCCATGCGCGAGGGCGCCTTGGGCAGGGCCGCGAGCAGGGCGGCTTCGGGCAGGGTGAGCTGGGTGGCCGGCTTGCCGAAGTAGGTGCGCGCCGCGCCGTCCAATCCGAAGGTGTTGGCTCCGAAATAGATGCGGTCGAGATAGAGCTCGAGCACCTCGTCCTTGGTCATCATCTGTTCCAGCTTGTAGGCCAGGGCGGCCTCCTGGATCTTCCGCCGGATGTTTTGGTCGGGCGTCAGGAACAGGCCCTTGGCGAGCTGCTGGGAGATGGTCGAGCCGCCCTCGACCACGCGGCCGGCCTGATGATTGGCGCGGGCGGCGCGGGCGATGGCCCAGAGATCGACGGCGCCATGCTTGTAGAAGCGCCGGTCCTCGGCGGCGAGGAAGGCCTTGGGCACATAGTCCGGCAGGCGGTCCAGGCGAATGTCCTCGCCGTATTGCGGTCCGCGCGAGGCCAGGAAAGCGCCGTTCATGTCGTAGAACTTGATTGCCGGCGCACGGCTGGAGGCATAGAGCGCCTGACGGCTCGGAACCTCCGGCAGGTCCTGCAGATAGTGCTGGTTCACATAGTTGGCGGCGTAAAGCGCCGCCGAGACGCCCAGCGCCACGATGACGGCCAGGCTGATCCACAGCCAGCGCAGATCCAGACGCCGACGCGTCCCCTCAGCCCCGCCGCCACGCTTGCCTTTCCTGCGCTCAGGGGGCAGGTCGGCGCGGAACGGTTCGTCCGGCTTGGGCGCAGCCTTCTTGAGGCCGGGCCTAAGTCCGCCGGTCGGCGCCTTTTCGGGGCGGTCAGGATCGTTGTCGTTGTCGGTCACGGATAGTCTGGATCGGCTTATATTGGTTTGTGTAGGACGCCTGTAGCATGGCTTCGAGGCCTTTCTGGGAAACGAAGTCTCTCAAGGAGATGACGCCGCGCGAGTGGGAGAGCCTCTGCGACGGCTGCGGGCTTTGCTGCCTGATCCGTTTCGAGGACGAGGACACCGGCGAGATCATCCCGACACGGGTCCATTGCCGCCTGTTCGATTCCGAGAGCTGCGCCTGTTCGAACTATGCCGACCGCAAGCGCCACGTGCCCGACTGCATCAAACTGACGCCGCAGAATGTCGATACCTTGAAATGGATGCCGCTGAGCTGCGCCTACCGGCGGGTGAACGAGGGCCGGGGTCTGGCCGATTGGCATCCGCTGATTTCCGGCGATCCTGAGAGCGTCCACCGCGCCGGGGTCTCGATCCGCGGCGAAACGGTCAGCGAAGAAACTCTCGAGGACTCCGACGACGCCATCCAATACGCGGCCTGGGATCTGCTAGATGAACGTGGCGAGGACTAGCCGCATAGTACGCATGTGATAAAAATGTCACATTTGGGCTTGCGCGTCCCGTCAAACGGCCTAATTGAGGGCCAGGTTTTGTTTGTTTGAGAGGTCTCTTCCTTTGGCGCGCGACCCCTATCTGGAACTCGGCGTGTCCCGTGGCGCGAGCCACGATGAGATCCGCAAGGCGTTCCGCAAGCTCGCCAAGCAGCATCACCCTGACACCAACCCGGGCAACAAGGCCGCCGAGGACCGCTTCAAAGTGGTCAGCGCCGCCTTCGACATCTTGGGCGACGCCGAGAAGCGTAAGAAGTTCGACGCTGGCGAGATCGACGCCGATGGGCGCGAGGTCATGCGCGGATATGGCGGCGGCGGCGGGGGAGGCGGCGGCCCTTGGAACCAGTCGCGCAACGCCGAAAGCATGGAGGGCGCTGATCTGGGCGACCTGTTCAGCGAGATTCTGGGTCGGCGCGGCGGCGGCGGCGGTGGGTTCGGCGGCTTCTCCCAGAGGGGCGCCGATGTTCGAGCCAAGCTTGAGATCGACCTGGAAGACACCATCCACGGCGCGAAGAAGCGCATCGCCTTTTCGGACGGCCGGACGATCGACGTCTCCATCCCGAAGGGCGCCGAGGAAGGCCAGACCCTGCGCCTGAAAGGCCAAGGCTCGCCGGGACGCTCGGGCCCGGGCGATGCGTTCATCGAACTGGTGGTGCGGCCTCACGCCATTTTCCGGCGCGAAGGCGAGGCCCTGGTCATGGATCTGCTGGTCTCGATCCCGGACGCGGTCCTGGGCGGTAAGATCGAGGCGCGCACGCCGGATGGCGCGGTGACGCTGACCGTGCCCAAGGGCGCCAACAGCGGCCAATCGCTGCGGCTCAAGGGGCGGGGGCTATCGGACCCGCGCGGCAAGCGCGGCGATCTGCTGGCCCGGATCGTGTTGATGCTGCCTGAAAAGCCGGACGCCGAGTTGGAGGCGTTCGCCGAACGTTGGCGAAAAGAGCGGCCCTACACGCCTAAGAAGAAGTGATCGGTGTTCGGTCTGCGTGACAGACCGACGCACGCCATTCATAAACCTGCCATTCAGGCTCGGTTCAGTGACGTGGTTGTAATCCTTTAGATCATGAAACGCCTTCTCCTCATCGTCGCGCTGCTGGCCGCCGCTCCGGTGGCCGGCTATGCGCAGCCCGGTCCGGACTACGGCCGCCCGTCCTATGGCGGCGGCCGAGGCGACCAGGACACGGCGCGGGCGGCGGTGCGCGGCGGGCGGCAGGTTCCGCTGTCGCAGGTGATCGCCACGATTTCGGCCCGCACGCCCGGTAGGCAACTGAACACCACCCAGGGCGACGCGGGCGGCCGACCCGCCTACTTCGTCCAGTGGCAGACCAATGACGGCAGGGTGATCATTTTCGTCGTCGACGCCCAGAGCGGGGCGATCATCTCCCGCCAGGGCGGCTAAAGGAGTTCCATGCGTATTCTACTTGTTGAGGACGACCCGGACCTGTCGCGCCAGCTCAAATCGGCGCTCGGTGACGCAGGCTACGCGGTCGATCATGCGCCAGACGGCGAAGAGGCTCAGTTCCTGGGTGAGACCGAGCCCTATGACGCGGTGATCCTCGATCTTGGCCTGCCCAAGGTGGACGGTGTTTCGGTGTTGGAACGCTGGCGCCGCGAGAACATGGCCGTACCCGTGCTGATCCTCACCGCCCGGGGCGCTTGGAGCGAGAAGGTCGCCGGCTTCGACGCCGGGGCTGACGACTATCTGACCAAGCCCTTCCATACCGAGGAACTGTTGGCCCGCCTGCGCGCCCTGCTGCGGCGCTCGGCCGGCCTCGCCGCGCCCAGCCTGTCGATCGGCGGCCTACGCCTGGATCCGCGCGCCGCCCGGGCCAGCGTCAATGGCGAGCCGCTGCGCCTGACCTCGCTGGAGTACCGCTTGCTGCACTATC
>NZ_JAURWM010000069.1 GCF_030654915.1 Phenylobacterium sp.
CACTCGTTCGAGGCTTAGAAACGAATGGCCTGCCCGGCGCCGCCAGACAGGCCAACCGTATCAAAAACGCGCAGCTGAGATCGATTTCGCCGCTCTCCGCCGAAGTCTACTTCTCAACGGCGAAGCTGACTTTCGCGTTGATCCTGAAGTTGTCGATCTTGCCATCGCGAACGGTGGCTTGAAAATTTTCGACGTAGATGGAGCGGATGCCGCGGACGGTTTCGCCCGCTTCCTTGACGGCTTGGTTCGCTGCATCCTCCCAACTGGTCGGCGACTCGGCGAGGATCTCAATGACTTTCAGGATGGCCATGACTTGAACCTTTCAAGAGAATAGGGGCGACCGCCGGCAACAACGCGAGCAGGGCAGTGAACTCAGTCTCGAAGCGACGCCGGAACCTGGCCGCCGTTTTCCGCCAGCTTGCGCCAGACGGCCTGTTGTAAGGCGATGTTCTGCTCGGCGCTGCCATGCTCACCGGCGTGCACGCCAAGTTCCTCAGCCAGGCCCTTTCGGGCGGCGAGGCTGGAATCGAGATCCAGCATCTTCAACAGATCGACGATGGACGTGCGCCAGTTGCCGCCGCCGCCCTTCTGCGCCGCCAGTTCGGTCAGCACAGCCTCGACGTCAACCGGTGGCGCCGGGGCCGGGGCCGCCGCGGCGGCCGCCGGTGCCTGCGCGGTCGTGGTCGGCGCGGGTTTAGCCGCGGCCTGCTCAGCCGGCTTGCGGTGAAAAATCTTCGACATGATGGAGCCAAAGAGGCTCATGGCGCCCTCCCTCGATATGGTTTGAGTCTAAATGCCTAACAGCCAAGTTTGTTCCTTAGCGAAGCCAGGCGACGCTTACGTGAAGGGGTGGTAGCGTCCGACAACGGCTGGCGGGCGCTTATTAATGCGTCGCACGAGGAGGTTTCCGTCATGGCGCTGTTCGACATGATCACCCAGGCTGGCGGCTCAGCCGCCATTGAGCAGATTGGCGCGCGGGTGGGCCTCACGCCTGCGCAAACCCGCAGCGCCGCGGCGGCGCTGCTCCCCGCGCTCGCAGGGGGCCTGAAGCGCCAATCCGGGAACGCGGATTTGGGCGGCCTTCTCAGCCAGTCTGGTCTCGCCCCGGGCGCCGCGCCGACGGACGCCACCGCG
>NZ_JAURWM010000101.1 GCF_030654915.1 Phenylobacterium sp.
CGCGCTGCGCGCGCTCGACGTTGTAGTCGGCGGACTGCAGCAGCTTCAGGATGATGTTCTCGACATCCTCGCCCACATAGCCGGCTTCGGTGAGCGTCGTCGCGTCGGCGACGGTGAACGGCACGTCGATGATTCGGGCCAGGGTCTGGGCCAGCAGAGTCTTGCCGGTGCCCGTCGGACCGATGAGCAGGATGTTCGCCTTGCCCAGTTCGACGTCGTTAGTCTTCGTCGCGTGGTTCAGACGCGTGTAGTGATTGTGAACGGCGACCGAGAGCACCTTCTTGGCGTGGTCTTGGCCGATCACGTAATCGTCGAGAACTTCGCGAATTTCTTTCGGCGTTGGCACGCCGTCCTTAGACTTCACGAAGGAAATCTTATGTTCTTCGCGGATGATATCCATGCACAGCTCTACGCATTCATCACAGATGAACACGGTTGGACCCGCGATAAGCTTGCGGACCTCATGCTGGCTCTTGCCGCAGAAAGAGCAATAGAGAGTGCTCTTGGAGTCCCCGCTCGCGGCCTTGGTCATGGTCGTTTCTCACTCTCTCGACGACATCGACGCATCGTCGTCATAGCTCGGCCCGGCAGCGTCCCTGAACGCTATCAATACAGGATACGCGCCCGAGGTTGTCTAATCCTTGACTTTCCCCGATCCGAGACACGATCACAAGCCTTCCACAGAACTCAATGACAATTGGTGTCGCGGCGCCCGATGGCGAGCGTGTCCGAATCCCTAGATGGGAACCGGTTGAAGCGGTGCAAGTGAACCGTCGCGGATGTCGCACCGGCCCCTCCCCAAAGGCCGAAACGGCGCCTCGCTGTTCTGCTTGAAGTTGACATGGGCGCCGGGGCGGTGCGTTGGGGGTATTATGGCCAGGCGACATCTACGGCGGATAGGCGCATCGCCAAACGAATCCTTGAACGAGCAGGTCGAGGACGCGGGCGTCGTCGCGTTCGACTTCGACGGCACTCTGACGGTGCGCGACAGCTTCACCGCCTTCCTGAAGTGGCGAGTGAGCCCAGCCCGTTACAATCAGGGCATGGCCAAGCTACTTCCTGCCGCAGTCTCCTATCTGGGCCACCGCAATCGGGGGCGGATCAAGGCGGCGGCGGTTCGTGAGTTCCTGGCCGGCGTCCCGCGCGAGCAACTCGAAGCCGAGGCGCGCACCTTCGCCGAGATCATGGCCCCTCGCCTGCTGCGCCCCGACGCGGTCCGCACCTGGCGCCGCTGGGACCAGCGTCACGCCGAGCTGGTGATCGTCACCGCCTCGCCCGACATCGTCGTCGCGCCGTTCGCGCGCGGCCTGGGCGCCGACCTCCTGATCGGGACCGAGCTGGCCTTCGACGACCAGGACCGGGTGGCCGGCGGCTTCGTCGGCGCCAACTGCCGGGGACCTGAAAAGGTCCGGCGGCTGCAAGCCGCGTTCGGCCCCGACATCCACCTGGCGGCCGCCTATGGCGACACCAGCGGCGACCGTGAGATGCTGGCCATCGCCGACGAGGCTGGCTACCGGGTTTTCAAGGAAAAGCCCTGACGCCGCCGGCTCGGTCGCCCTGAAGACGGAGCACGACAGCCGCATGATCACCAGCCCGCAGATCACCGCCGCCCGTGCCCTGAGCGAAGGCGGCGCTCCATCCGTCGACGACGTCCAATAGCCATGCGCTTTCGCGTCCAGAAGCTGATCCGGGACCGGCTGCCGGCGATCATGCGGGCTCAGGGCCTAGCCGTTTTCGACCGTCGCCTGAGTGACACCGAGTTCGTCGCAGCGCTCAAGGACAAGCTCCTGGAAGAAGCCCAGGAGGCCCATGAAGCCGCCTCAACCGCCGAACTAATCGATGAACTCGCTGATGTCATGGAAGTGATCCACGCCCTGGCCAGCGCCAGCGGCGTCAGCCTCGACGACATCGAGGCCCGCCGGCAGGCCAAGCGAGTTGAGCGCGGTGGGTTCGACGCGCGCGTCTTCAACGCCGCAGTGGAGGCCAGCGACGGATCGCCAGCGGCCGAGTACTATCTGGCGCGACCGACGCAATATCCTCGCGAGGATTGAGAAGGCGATGAAGCACGCTGGCGAACAGGCTCTGGACGCCCTGGAGGCCCTGCTCGTGGCGTTGCGCGCCCTGCCCGGCATGGTCGAAAAGAAGCGTGGGGTCTTCTACCGCAGATCCAAGGCCTTCCTACATTTCCACGAAGACCCGGCAGGACTGTTCGCGGATCTGCGCGCGGCCGCAGGCGACGATTTCGACCGCTACGATGTGAGCACGAAGGGCCAGCGCGAGGCCCTGATCTCGACCGTAGAGCGGCGCCTCAGGGCCTAGCCGACCACGGCTCGACCTGGCCGAGAATGGTCAGGGCGCGATCGGCGCTCACGGCGTCCAGCACGCCCTGCGAGATCTCGGCGTTCGTCAGCCACCGCGCGTCGCCGTCAATCAGCTTGAAGCCCAGCACGACCTGGCGAAGTCGGCAGGCCGGCAGGTCGGCCGCGACGCTGGCGGCCCTCGCGAGCCGGTCGGGATGGCCCGGATCGGCGGTGGCGCTGCCCAAAACCTGGAACAGCCGCCCGCTCACCTGTTCGGCCAGCAGCCGGGGCGCGGCGATCTTCAGGGTGTGAAACCAGGCGATGGCGAGATTGATGGGCCCCGATCGCTCAACCGCCGCCCTGAGGGCCGCGGCGAACGCCTCGGTGTCGTGATAGTCGCAGTCGAAACCGCCCTGGCCGGCCGCCTTCGACGCCTGCCGCGACAAAAGCGAAAGGCGCCCGCCGTCGCCGGCGAGCGCCTCCACAAGTCCTGACAGCATGCCTGTGCCGCCCACCACGAGGATGTGCGGCGACATGGGCCCTAGTCGTCCGAGCGCGTCTCGTACACGTGGTCGACGAGGCCCCATTCCTTGGCTTCCTCGGCGGTCATGAAGGTGTCGCGGTCGAGCTTTTCCTCGACCTCTTCATAGGTCCGGCCAGTGTGTTTGGCGTAGATTTCGTTCAGGCGACGCTTGGTCTTGATGATGTCCTCGGCGTGGCGCTCGATATCCGAGGCCTTGCCCGAGTAACCGCCCGACGGTTGGTGAACCATGATGCGGGCGTTGGGCAGCGAAATCCGCGAGCCCTTTTCCCCGGCCATCAGCAGGAACGACCCCATCGAGGCGGCCATGCCCATGCAGAGCGTCACCACAGGCGACTTGATGTATTGCATGGTGTCGTAGATCGCGAGGCCCGACGTCACCACTCCACCAGGGGAGTTGATGTACATCTGGATCTCTTTCTTCGGGTTCTCGGCTTCGAGATAGAGCAGCTGAGCGCAGATGAGCGCCGACATGCCGTCCTCGACCGGACCATTCAGGAAGATCACCCGTTCCTTCAGCAGGCGGGAGAAAATATCGAAGGCGCGTTCGCCGCGGCTGGTTTGCTCCACGACCATGGGCACCAGGTTCAGCGCGGTGATCTGCGGGTCACGCATAAAAGAAAGCCTCTCTGGATTGGTCGACTCTGCGCGCAGAGCCGCGTTCCCCACCGATATCGCGTGGCGGAGGGGCCAACGCAAGGTGACCGATAGACCTAAAGAAAATCCCTCCCCGATATGGGGAGGGATTCTGATGGTTCGGCAGACGTTTTTTGACGCTTAGGCGGCGTAGCCGTCCGGCATATCGTCTTCCTTGAGAAGCTCTTCCTTGGAGACCTTCTCGTCGGCGACGGTGGCCTTGGCGACGATCAGGTCGACAACCTTGTCCTCGAAGATCGGGGCGCGGAGCTGGGCTTGCATGTTCGGGTTCTGACGGAACATGTCGAAGATCTGCTGGGCTTGCTGGCCGTAACGCATGGCTTCGGCGCGCATGGCTTCCAGCAGTTCCTGCTCGGTGACCTGCACTTCGTTGGCGCGGCCGATTTCGGCCAGTACCAAGCCCAGACGCACGCGGCGCTCGGCGATCTTGCGGTATTCGGTCTGCAGCTGGTCGTCGGACTTCTCGGAATCTTCCGGCGGCAGGCCGCCACGTTCCTTGTCCTGCTGAACTTGCTGCCAGATGGCGGCGAACTCAGCTTCCACCATCTTCGGCGGCAGCGGGAAGTCGTGGCGCTCGTCCAGCACGTCCAGCAGCGCGCGCTTCAGCTTGAAGCGCGAGGCACCGGCGTATTGCGACTCCAGGTTCGCCTTCAGCAGCTCCTTCAGCTTCTCCAGGCTTTCGATGCCCAGGCGCTCGGCCATGGCGTCGTCGATCTTGGATTCCACCGGGGCGCGGACTTCCTTCACCGTGGTGGTGAATTCAGCGTCCTTGCCGGCCAGGTTGGCGGCTTGGTAGTCAGCGGGGAAGGCCACCTTCACGATGACTTCGTCGCCGGCCTTGGCGCCGATCAGTTGTTCTTCGAAGCCCGGAATGAACTGGCCCGAACCGAGCACCAGCTCCGAATCGGTGGCCGTGCCGCCCTGGAAGGCTTCACCGTCGATGCGGCCGACGAAGTCGATCACGATCTGGTCGCCGTCCTTGGCCTTGACCGACTTGCCGGTACGCGGCTCGTAGGTGACGTTCTGCTTGCCCAGTTCTTCGACGGCCTCATCGACTTCGGCGTCGGTCGGCTCATAGACCGGGCGCGTCAGCGAGATCTTGGTCAGGTCGGTGGGCTCGAAGTCCGGCATGATCTCGACGGAGATCTCGTAGGAGAGGTCGGCCTTGCCGTCGATCACCTGGGCGATGTCGCCCTCGGGCTTCAGATCAGGCTCGCCGGCGGGGCGCAGCTTGTTGTCTTCCAGCACCTTCTGGGTGGTCTCGGAGATGGTTTGCTCCACCACCTCGGCCATCAGCGCCTTGCCGTGCAGGCGACGGACGTGGGCGGCCGGCACCTTGCCAGGACGGAAGCCCTTGATGTTGAGCTGGGGCGTGATCTCGACGATCCGCGCCTCGAGCCGTTCGTTCAGGTCCGCGACCGGAACGGTCACGCCGTAGACGCGGCTCAGGCCTTCGCCAGACTTTTCAACGATCTGCATCGACATTCTCGAAATTCCGGAGTGCGGCGCGAGCTCGCGCCAACAGATCCGCCCTTGGGGTGAAACGATGGTCGCCGCCGAACAAGCGGCGGCGAGCGGGCGCTCTTATGTCATTTCGCACGCGCCAGTCCAAGCGCAAAGACGGCGCTTTCCGACGGTGTTTCCGAACCCTAGGCTCCCGACAAGGCTTCGGAAAGCGAGCGTTATGACCCAGTCGATCGCCAAGACCGACCCAAAGCGCGGCCAGGCGTTCGACGACCTCGACGTCGCCAGGGCTTATGCGAATCGCGCGCCCTACCCCGCGAAACTCTTCAACCGCCTCGGCGAACTGACCCCGCGCCGAGGCCTGGCGTTGGATCTCGGCTGTGGTCCCGGCAAGCTGACTAGGCCCTTGGCGGATCTGTTCGACCAGGTCCACGCGGTTGATCCAGCGGCGCCGATGATCGCCGTCGGGCGCGACCTGGACGCGGGCGACCATCCCAACATCGCCTGGTTCGTCTCGACGGCGGAGGCCGCGCCCCTGTCAGGCCCCTACGATCTGGTCGTGGCGGGCGTCAGCATTCACTGGATGGACCGCGACATCCTCTTTCCACGGCTATGCACGCACATGGCTGCTGATGGTCTCGTGGTCATCATTGGCGGCGACGAGGCCGATGATCCGCCCTGGGCGCGGGAATGGCCCGCGCTGATGAGCACCTGGATCAGCCGCATGGGCGGAACCTATGACCGCCAGATCTTCGCGGCCGAAGCCTCGGCGCATGAGGCATGGATGGACATTGCCGGCCGCGAGACGATCACCTCGACGGTAAGCCAACCATTGGAGGCCTTTATCGACGGCGAGCATTCGCGAGGGACCTGGACGCGCCAGAAAATGGGGCCAGACAGGACCGCCGCGTTCGACGCCGACCTGCGCGCCCTGCTGACGCCGCATGCCCGCGACGGCGTCCTGACCTACGACGTGCGAACCCGGCTGACCTTTGGTCGCCCGAGATCGACGCCGTCTATTTGAAGAGTGGTGCGGGCGAGAGGACTCGAACCTCCACGCCTTGCGGCGCTAGAACCTAAATCTAGTGCGTCTACCAGTTCCGCCACGCCCGCGTTCCGTCCCTGCCATCGGCGAACCAACCCTCCGCGTCAAGCTCCGATCAATTCCAAGGCCAGCGGAATCAACGACACCACCAGCAGCAGCGCCATGGCGATATTGAAGCCACGAAGCACCGCGGGCTTATCGAGGAAGCGGCGCAGGCCGACGCCGAAGCCGGTCCAGCTCATCACGCACGGCAGATTGATCGCCATGAAGATCAGCGAAACCACCAGGATGTTCGCGACATAATGCTCGCGCGGCGCATAGGCGGTGACCGCCCCGAGCGCCATCGCCCAGGCCTTGGGGTTCACCCACTGAAAG
The DNA here is from genome assembly GCF_030654915.1 of Phenylobacterium sp. Lineage (GTDB taxonomy): Bacteria > Pseudomonadota > Alphaproteobacteria > Caulobacterales > Caulobacteraceae > Phenylobacterium. The sequence goes on from NZ_JAURWM010000101.1 coordinate 6,383, forward strand.
GCCGCGGCCTGCAGGAAGGTCTGAGGCTTGCCCGAACCACCGCTGGTGGTCATTCCCTTGGAGGTGGCGATCTTCCAGGCGAGCCACAACAGATAGAGCCCGCCCGCCACCGACAGGATGTCATGAAGCTCCGGATAGGCCGAAAACAGCCCGCCCAGGCCCAGCCCCACGGCCACCACCAGGATGAAGAACCCGCCGCTGACGCCCATCAGATGCGGAATGCTGGCTCGGAAGCCGAAATTGGCGCCAGAGGCCATCAACATCGTGTTGTTCGGGCCAGGCGTGATCGAGGAGACGAAGGCGAAAAGCGCCAGCGCGGCCAGGAGTTCGGGAGTGAGCGCGGTCATGGAGGTTCCTGAAGGAATTCTCCGACGCCGGTTCAGGGGCCTGAATGCAAAAGCCCCCGCCGTCGCCGGAAGGGGTTTTCGAAAGATCGTCGGGCTGGCTTGCCCCTAGACCTCGACGCCCTCCGACACGCGCATAGCTGCCCGCCCGATGGATACCGGGCGGCCAATAGCCTGGAGTGCGGCTGCGCGTTGGGGGGTCGAAGTCATGTTGCGCGCGGCCTATCATGAGCCGGCCAGCTTGACCACATGCCCCTAGAGATCCCGCCCCTCGTAGAGACGGCGCAAGACGTTCGCCGCCAGGGCGGGCAGATCCTCCGAGATGAGGCCTGGGCCGTGCAGGTCGGCGGCCTCGGAATGGATCCAGGCCGCGGCGCAAGCCGCTTCGAAGCTCTCCATCCCCTGGGCGATCAGCGAACCGATGAAGCCGGTCAACACGTCGCCTGAGCCCGCCGTGGCCAGCCAGGGTGATCCGTGAGCATTGACGCAGACCCGGCCGTCGGGCGCGGCGATGACGGTGTCGCCGCCTTTCAGCAGGATGATCGCGTCAGCCCGCCGGGCGGCGCGCCGCGCAGCGGTGATGCGGTCTGGAGCCTCCTTGAGCAGGCCTGGGAACAGCCGCTCGAACTCGCCGGCGTGGGGCGTCAGGACGTCATCGACGTCGAGCACGGAGAACAGTTCCTCGGGATCGTCGCGAAACACCGTGATCGCGTCGGCGTCGAGCACTAGGGCGGCGCCGGTGCGCGCCAAGGCCAGGACGTTGACGAGGGTGTTCTCCGTAACCCCAGCGGCAGGACCAATCACCGCGGCGTCCACATCGGCGGCCAATTGCTCAAGCTCAGCCTCGGTATCGAAGCCCTTCAGCATGATGGCTTCTAGGTGGGTTGCGTTGACCGACAAGGCTTCCGTCGGCGACAGCAGGGTCACCACCCCTGCCCCGAGCCGCAGGCCCGCGCGGGCGGACAATCGTGCAGCGCCTGTACTCCAGGCCTCACCCGAGATCACCACCAGCCGCCCGCGCGAATGCTTGTGTGACAAGGCGTTCGGCCAGGGGAAACTGGGGAGCCAGTATTCCGGTCCGTTTTCCATCATATCCCCGCCCGCCTCGACTAGGCCGATGTCGGCGACGATCACCTCGCCGCACAGGCTGCGGCCCGGCAGCAGGACGTGGGCGGGTTTCTTGGCGTGGAAGGTGACCGTCAGGCCCGCGCGGACCACCGGCCCCAGCGGCGCGCCGGTGTCGCCAGGCAGCCCGCTAGGCACGTCAATCGCCACCACGGTCTCGGGCTTGCCTGCCAGCCGCGCGGCGATGACCGCGGCCTCACCGTTCATGGGCCGCGAGAGGCCGGCGCCGAACATGGCGTCAACAAACAGGCGCGCCTGCAAGGGAGCGTCAAGGGCGATGAGGCCGCCGTCCCAGAGCGCCGCGGCGGCCTGGGCGTCGGGCGTTTGCGGGGAGCTAAGCGCCCTCACCTCCACCGGCCAGCCACGCGCCTTAAGCAGGCGGGCGACGACATAGCCGTCGCCGCCATTGTTACCGGGGCCGCAGAGCACCGCGACCGGACGCACGGAGAACCGCTCGGCGATAGCTTCGACCACCGCCGCTCCGGCGCGTTCCATCAGTTCGGAGCCTGGCGTTCCGGCGGCGATGGCGGCCTGGTCGGCGGCGGCGATCTCGGCGACCGTGTGAATCCTGCGCGCGGGCACGGCCGCTCCCTCAATCAAACTATAGGACGCCGGTGGTGGCTTCGCGCCCCCGCTCCACCAAGGTCAAGCCGTCACCGCCGGCTTCCAGGGTCGAGATCGAGGCGTGATCCGGGCGGAAGACCAGAACGCGCTCATCGCCATCCAGATGCGACATCACCGCATTGATCGCCACATAATGCGAAAACACCGCCGTCCCGCCGCGCGCCTGCAAGGACTTCACCATGTCGCTGCGCCAGGCTTCGTAGTCCAGGTCGCCCTCTACATCCTTCCACTTGCCCTGGAAGACGCCGCGTAGCCAGGCCGGACGCTCTTCAGCGCTGAGCCCTGCCGGCGTGGGGATTTCACCAACCGCGGCGTCGATTTCGAGATCGACGCCCAGGGCTTGGGCCGTCGGCATGGCGGTCTCCCGGCAGCGTCGCAGCGGAGAACTGACCACCCGCTTGGGCCGATCCGCTTCCGGCAGCGACATCAGGTAGTCGCGCGCCGCCTCCGCCTGGCCCTTCCCAGCTTCGTCGAGACCGGGATCTTCATCGGCTTCGCCCCAGACGGCGGCCGGCTTGCCATGGCGGATCAGGTATAGGCGGGTCATCAGGTCAATCCGGTACAAATATGTTGCGTGCGCCGTCCTCGGAGCGTCCGACAGTTCCGGTCCGGCCCACCGCCTCGCTCGCCTCCAGGCCGCGAAGCGTGGCTTCGTCGGTCGGGGTGTTGGCGATAAAGCGGCGGCCTTCCGAATCGCGGCCGACGACGATGCCCATCATGTAGCCCTCGCGGCCGTGGACGACCGTGTAGGTTTCGATAGTGGCCGCGCCGTTTGGCGTTTCGATGACAACCGGGTGCGGCAAGGCGTCGATTTGCGCCTGGATCAGCTTTGGATCCTGGCGCTCGAAAGCCCCTTTGAGCGGCCTCGTCGAGTAGACCCCGGTCGATTGCTTGGTCAGGAACCAGCCATTGGCCGTGACGAGGCCATATGAGCCCGGATCATCGCGCAGGCGCTGCATCATCACGGCGATGGAATGCATGGCGTAGTTGTTGCCAGGGCCGCCCATGTACGGAATGCCGCCGGTGACGGTCAGGCCGCGAGGATCATCCAGATCCAGGCCCAGTTCCTCGGCCCCGATCTCCACTGCGATGGGGAAGCAGGAGTAGAGATCGATGTGGCCGATGTCGGCGATGCTCACGTCCGCCATCTCCAGCGCCCGCTGGCCGGTCAATCGCATGGCCGGGCTGGAGTGGAAGTCCTGCCGATCGATCGGATACCAGAGATCAGAGGCGTCGGCGCAGCCGTGCAGATAGACCAGCTTGTCCTCGGGCACGCCAAGTTCGCGAGCCGCCTTGAGGCTTGTCACCAGCACCCCGGCCGACTGATCGACCTCCATGATGGCGTTCAGGTACTTGGTGTAGGGGAAGCCGACCATCCGGTTCCGATCGGTGATCTCGATCAGTTCCTGCGCCGAACGCTCGACCGGGAACCAGGCTTCCGGGTTCTTTGCGGCCACCCGGGTGAAGGGCGCGAACAACTCGCCCAGGCGTTGCTGGTGATCGGGGATCGAACGGCCGTCACGGGCGCGAAGGGCGTTCTCGAACAGCGGATAGCAGTTGATCGGACGGCCGATGCCGTGGGCGTTCTCGTATGGCGTCGTACCAGGGCGGGGGTCGCCGATGCGCTGCGGCTCGGGCAGTTCCTCAGCGTCGTCCCAGTCGGCGAAGCCCAGGCCGCGTTGCAAGCGCTTGGTGGCGGAGCCGAGAAATTCGCAACCGACCACCAACGCGAACTGCGTCTCGCCCTTGGCGATTCGTTCGCAGACGGTGTTGATCAGTTGCTGGGGGCTGTTACCGCCCATGTGGGAATAGACGGCGTGGGCCGGATCGGCGCCCAATCTTTTGGCGAGCGTCGCCGGCGGATTGGTCGAGTGCGGGACCAGGCGGCCGCCGCCGGGCGCGTCAATGGTGAACCCCACCACCGCCAGGGTGTCGATCCTCGCCAGGGCGTCAGGCTTCAGCCCGGCGTCGAGGGCGGCGCGTTCCGCCGCAATCTTCAGCAAAGCGGTCGGAGACGGCGAAGCGCCCGGTTCGCCGCGATAGGTGAATTGCCCTGCTCCGATGAGAACCGGTGTCCTGTCGTCCATGTTCCGTCCCCTCCCGGCCCCTATCCGACCCCAAACTTGGGCGTCGAACCGAGCCGGCAATGCGTTTGCGGCGCTGGTCGCTATTTGGGCGCCTTGTGACTAAAATTGCAGCATTACGATCATCGCACGCTCCCGCGACGGAACCGCAAGCCCCTGGCTCTTGTCGCCCGCCGCTGGAGCGTGCTCCTAGCCCCAACCGCAGGGGCGGCGTCGCACGAGTGAAATTGGTCATGAAAAAGATCGAAGCCATCATCAAGCCGTTCAAGCTCGACGAGGTGAAGGAAGCCCTGCAGGAGCTGGGCGTTCAAGGCATGACCGTGATTGAAGCCAAGGGTTATGGCCGCCAGAAGGGCCATACCGAGCTCTATCGTGGCGCCGAGTACGTCGTCGACTTCCTTCCCAAGATCAAAATTGAGGTGGTCGTTTCGGACGATCAGCTTGAGCCAGCACTCGAATCCATCGTAGGCGCGGCCCGCACCGGCCGCATCGGCGACGGCAAGATCTTCGTATCGGAAATTACCGACGTCCTGCGCATCCGCACCGGTGAGACCGGCGCCGCGGCCGTCTGAATCAAGGCTATCGAGACTTCTTCAAGGGGATAAGACCAATGGCTAGCGCCCAGGACATTCTGAACGAAATCAAGGAAAAAGACGTAAAGTACGTCGACGTCCGCTTCACTGACATCCGTGGTCGGATGCAGCACGTCACCTTCGATATCGATCTGGTGGACGAGGAATTCCTGACTGACGGCACGATGTTCGACGGTTCGTCGATCGCGGGCTGGAAGGCGATCAACGAAAGCGACATGAAGCTGCGTCCCGACCTGGACACCGCCTATATCGACCCCTTCTATCAGCAGACCACGCTGTGCCTGTTCTGCGACGTCGTGAACCCCGACACCGGCACCCCCTACAACCGCGACCCGCGTTCCATCGCCAAGGCGGCGCTGAACTACGTGAAAGCGGCCGGCATCGGCGACACCGTGTTCTTCGGCCCTGAAGCCGAGTTCTTCATCTTCGACGACGTGCGCTGGTCCACCGATCCGCACAACACCGGCTACTCCTACGACTCGACCGAGTTGCCGGCCAACACCGGCAAGTCCTACGCCGAGGGCAATATGGGTCACCGCCCGGGTCCCAAGGGCGGCTATTTCCCGGTCAACCCGGTCGACTCGGCTCAAGACCTGCGCGGCGAAATGCTGGCCGTCATGGGCGAACTCGGCATGAAGCCGGAAAAGCACCACCACGAAGTGGCGCCGGCCCAGCACGAACTCGGCCTGAAGTTCGACACCATGATCGTCATGGCCGACCGGATGCAGCTCTATAAGTACGTCATCCACAACGTGGCCGCGGCCTACGGCAAGTCGGCGACCTTCATGGCCAAGCCGATGTTCGCCGACAACGGCTCGGGCATGCACGTCCACCAGTCGATCTGGGCCGACGGCAAGCCGCTGTTCGCGGGCGACAAGTACGCCGGCCTGTCGCAAATGTGCCTGTGGTACATCGGCGGCATCATCAAGCACGCCAAGGCGATCAACGCCTTCTCGAACTCGACCACCAACTCCTACAAGCGCCTGGTGCCCGGCTACGAAGCCCCGGTGAAACTGGCCTATTCGGCCCGCAACCGCTCGGCCTCGATCCGCATCCCGCACGACGACTCGCCGAAGGCCAAGCGCATCGAAGCCCGCTTCCCGGACCCGATGGGCAACCCCTACCTGACCTTCGTCGCCCTGCTGATGGCCGGCCTGGACGGCATCATCAACCAGATCGACCCGGGCGCGGCCCAAGACAAGAACCTCTACGACCTGCCCCCGCGCGAGCAGAAGAAGGTTCCGGAAGTCTGCGGCTCGCTGCGTGAAGCTCTGGAAAACCTCGACAAGGACCGCGGCTTCCTGAAGGCTGGCGGCGTCATGGACGACGACTTCATCGACGCTTACATCGAGCTGAAGATGCAAGAAGTCATGCGCCTGCAACTGCATCCGCACCCGGTCGAATTCGACATGTACTATTCCTGCTAGTCGAAACCGCCTGAGGCGATTTCAGAGGGGCCGTGGAGCAATCCACGGCCCTTTTTCATTGCGCCACGTCCTGCGGCGTTGACGGACATCGTTCAATCAGCCGACATCCCCGGCCAAGCTTGCGGAGACACGCAGGCGAAAAATGGGGGACACGCGATGGCGATGAAGTTTCTGACAACGGCCGCCCTGGTGTTGGGCGCGGGCCTGGCTTCAAGCGCCCATGGCGCGACCTATGAGGCGCAGGTGGTCCGCACGCAGTTCGGCATCCCCCATATCACCGCCAAGAACTACCGCGGCATTGGCTATGGCCAGGGCTACACCTTCGCCCAGGACAATCTCTGCCTGCTCGCCGACAAGGTCGTCACCGTCAACGGCGAGCGCTCCAAGCACTTTGGCCCCGACGCCACCACCGTCATCGCCTTCACCGACATCAAGAACCTCGAGAGCGACTTCTTCTTCAAGGCCAACACCGACATCGAGGCCTTGCGCGCCGGACGGGCCAAGGGCTCGGCCGACTATCGCGACCTGGTCGACGGCTATGTCGCGGGCTTCAACCGCTTCCTGGCCGATACGCCCAAGGACAAGCTGCCGGCCGATTGCGGCGACAAGGCCTGGCTGCGGCCGATCACTGTCGACGATATGCTGCGCCTGAACGAGGAGCGGATGATCCAGGCCAGCGGCGGAGCCTGGCTGCGCCAGACCAACGCCGCCGCCCCGCCCACGGCCGCCGCGGCCCTGAAGCCCGCCGCCAGCCTTGGTTTGCCGAACATGGCCGAGATGATCGGCCTGGGCTCCAACGGCTGGGCCTTCGGCCGCGACGTCACCACCAACAAGTCCGGCCTGGTGCTCGGCAACCCGCACTTTCCTTGGGAAGGCACGAACCGCTTCTACCAAACCCACCTGACCATCCCCGGCAAGTTCGACGTGATGGGCGTGACCATCGCCGGCGGGCCGGGCATGTCGATCGGGTTCAACAAGGACGTCGCCTGGACCCATACGGTGTCGACAGACCGCCACTTCACGCTGTTTGAACTGGCGCTCGATCCGGCCGATCCCACCGCCTATCTGGTGGACGGCAAGCGCCATGCGATGGACCGCAAGAGCGTCACGGTCGAAACCCCCGCCGGCCCGCAGACCCGCACCTTCTACACCACCAGCTACGGCCCGGTGGTGGTCATGCCGCAGGCGGGGCTGACCTGGAACACCAAGACCGCCTACGCCCTGCGGGACGCCAACCGCGGCAACTCCAACTCGTCGGACACATGGTTGCGGATCAGCCGCGCCAAGTCGGTGGGCGAGATCAAGCAGGTCATCGAGCAGACGCTCGGCATCCCGTGGGTCAACACCATCGCGGCCGACCGCCATGGCGATGCGCTCTACGCCGACATCACCGCGACGCCGAACGTCTCGGCTCAGAAGCTGAAGGATTGCGCGCCCAGCGCCCCAGCGGCCGCCCTCGCCGCCTCGGCCCGGATCTATGTGCTGGACGGCGCGCGCTCGGCCTGCGACTGGGACGCCCCTGGCCTGATGCCCGGCGCGACCATGCCGGCCATGGTCCGCACCGACTACGTCGCCAACCGCAATGACAGCTACTGGCTGGCCAACGCCAAGGCGCCGATGCCGGCCTTCTCGCCGCTGGTCGGCCCGGCGGCTATTCCGCAGAACCTGCGCACCCGCTCGGGGATCATCGAGATCGATCGTCGCCTGGCCGGCGAGGATGGACTGGCGGGGAACACCTTCGACATCGAGAAGGTGAAGACCATGCTGTTCTGGAACCGCAACCTGGCCGCCGACCTCTTTCTCGACGACGCCCTGAAGGTCTGCGGAACAAGCCCGACGGCCACCACCGCCGCCGGCACGACCGTGGACATCAAGGCCGCCTGCGCGGTCCTGGCCAAGTGGGATCGCCGCATGGACAACGAAAGCGTCGGCGCGCACGTCTTCGTAGAGTTCTGGCGCCTCGCCCAGAAGATCCCCAACCTCTATGTCACGCCCTTCGACCCCGCCGATCCGGTCCACACCCCGCGCGGGCTGAAGACCGACGGCGAAACCGCCGCCAAGCTGCTGCAAGCGATGGCCAGCGCGGTCGAGGTGCTGGAGACCCAAAAGACTCCGCTGGACGCGCCCTACGGCTCCATCCACTTCGCGATCCGCGGCGACCAGAAGATCGCGGTCCATGGCGGTGAAGGCGGCGACGGAGTGCTGAACGCCCAGCAGTCGCGTTGGAACGCCCAGGCCGCTGGCTACGTGCCCTATCACGGCTCCAGCTACATCCAGGTCGTGAGCTTCGACGACAAGGGTCCGGTCGCCGACGCCGTGCTGTCCCACTCGCAATCCTCCGACCCGGCCTCGCCGCACTTCGCCGACCAGACCTGGCTCTATTCGAAAAAGGGCTGGCATCGCCTGCCCTTCAGCAAGGCCGACATCGCCAAGGACGGCCCCGGCCCCGTGCTGGTCCTGAAGGGGAACTAGGCTCTGGACATGGCGGCGATGGTCTCCATCGCCGCCATCTGGGCCACGGCGTCGGCCCCGCCCGTCAGGGCCGGCGCCACGCCGCGCACCGCATCGACGAACGCGCGGAGCTGGAAGTCGTAGCTCGGGTCGCGGCTCACGGTCTCGCGACGGGATTCCTCGCCCTCCACGCTCACCTCGATCAGGTGACCCATCTGCGGCGCCAGCGGGTTGATCACCTTAAGCCGCCCCTCCAGCCCCTCGATCTCCAGGGCGGCGCGGACTGGGCCGGCCATGTCGCAGGAGATCTCGGCGCTCACACCACGCGGGAAGGCTAGGGTCGCCTGTGTGGAGATGTCGACGCCGCTCGCCCCGATCATCGCCTTGGCGGCTCGCACCTCCGGCTCAGCGCCGACCACCGTGCGAACCCAGTGCAGGCAATAGGTCCCCAGATCCATAAGCGCGCCGCCGCCCAAACTCGGATCGTATCGCAGCTCCGTCGCGGTCGCTTCGATCGAGGTGGAGAACACCGCCTCCAGGCGGCGGACGTCGCCGATCTCGCCGCTGGCCACGATCTCCAGCACCCGTGTGAACAGCGGATGATAGCGATAGTGAAAGGCCTCCATCAGCACGAGCCCGCGCGCCTGGGCGACCTCCACCATGCGCCTTGCCTCGGCCTGGGTCATGGCGAACGGCTTCTCGCAGAGCACCGGCTTCCCGGCCTCCAGGGCGGCGATGCTCAGGTCGGCGTGCCGCGACGCCGGCAAGGCGTTGTAGACGGCGTCGACCTCCGGATGGGCGATCAGGGCCGCGTAGTCGTCGGCGACATTCGGGATCGCGTGCTCGGCCGCATAGGCCCGCGCCCGCTCCGGATCGCGGGCGGCGACGGCCACCACCTGCGCCACGCCGGTCGCGATGGCGGGTCTGATCAGGGCGACGGGCGCGATGCGGGCCGCGCCCAGGATGCCGATCCGCAGCGGTTTGGTGCTTTGCCCACTATAATTGCTTCCTTCCCCAGTCCGCGGCGGCGCGTGGCGCTTGGCTACATTGCATTCGCTTGGACGGCGATTCATATGGGGCGGTCTCGAATCGTTCCATTTTCCCGGCAGCATGTCCCAGCCCCCCACTCCGCAAGCTTCCCTCTTCGACGACGCGCTGAATCCCGCGCCGGCCGCGCCGCTGGCGCAGAGCCATGAGCCGCGGCCTGATCCCGTCGTGCTGGGAGCCAAGGAGCCGCTCGACGGCTACTCGGCCAAGGACATCGAGGTCCTTGAGGGCCTGGAGCCGGTGCGCAAGCGGCCGGGCATGTACATCGGCGGCACCGATGAGCGCGCCCTGCACCACCTGTTCGCCGAAGTCCTGGACAACGCCATGGACGAGGCGGTCGCCGGCCACGCTAAACTGATCGAGGTCCGGCTCGACGCCGACGGCGTGCTGACCGTCAAGGACGACGGCCGCGGTATTCCCGTCGACCCGCACCCGAAGCATCCGGGCAAGTCGGCCCTGGAAGTCATCATGACCGTCCTGCACTCGGGCGGTAAGTTCTCGGGCAAGGCCTATGAGACCTCGGGCGGCCTGCACGGGGTCGGCGTCTCGGTGGTGAACGCGCTATCCGAGCGCGTCGACGTCACCGCCTGGAAAGACGGCTTCGAGTGGCGCCAGGCGTTCAGCCGGGGCAAGCCGCTGGGCGGCATCGAAAAGCTGAACCCGACGCGCAAGAAGGGCACCGCGATCAGCTTCCTGCCCGACCACCAGATCTTCGGTGAGAACGCGGTCTTCAAGCCGGCGCGCCTCTACCGAATGGCGCGCTCCAAGGCCTATCTGTTCGGCGGCGTCGAGATCCGTTGGAGCTGCGATCCGTCCCGCATTCAGGACCAGACCCCGGCGGAGGCGACTTTCCGCTTCCCGAACGGTCTGGCCGACTTCCTGGCCGAGCGCGTCAAGAACATCGAGACCGTTACACCCGAACCGTTCGCTGGACGCATCGAGCGCAAGAGCGAGGGCGGCGCGGTCGAGTGGGCGCTGACCTGGACCCCAGCCGGCTTCGGCGAGGCCGACGGCTTCATGCAGTCCTATTGCAATACGGTTCCCACGCCGGAGGGCGGCACCCACGAGGCTGGCCTGCGCGCGGCCCTGACCCGCGGGCTCAAGGCCTATGCTGAACTCACCGGCGAGAAACGCGGCAGCATCCTGACCGCCGACGACGTGATCTCGCAGGCCGGCGCGCTCATCAGCGTCTTCATCCGCAATCCGGAATTCCAGGGCCAGACTAAGGAACGGCTGTCGTCGTCCGACGCCCAGAAGCTGGTCGAGAACGCCCTGCGCGACCCGTTCGACCACTGGCTGACCGCCCAGCCAAAGGCCGCCTCGGCCCTGCTGGAGTTTGTCATCGAGCGCGCCGAAGAGCGCCTGAAGCGCCGGCGCGACAAAGACGTCCAGCGCGCCTCGGCGACCCGCAAGCTGCGCCTGCCCGGCAAGCTGGCCGACTGTTCGGGCCAGGCCACCGATGGCACCGAAATCTTCCTGGTCGAAGGCGACTCCGCCGGCGGCTCCGCCAAACAGGCGCGCAATCGCCGCACCCAGGCGATCCTGCCCCTGCGCGGCAAGATCCTCAACGTCGCCTCGGCCACGCTGGACAAGCTGGGCGGCAACAAGGAGCTGACCGACCTGATGCTGGCGCTAGGCGTCCAGGGCGGCTCGAAGTTCAAGGAAGAGGACCTGCGCTACGAGCGCGTGGTGATCATGACGGACGCCGACGTCGACGGCGCCCACATCGCATCGCTGCTGATCACCTTCTTCTACCGGACCATGCCAAACCTCATCCGGTCAGGCCGGCTCTATCTGGCCTTGCCCCCGCTCTACCGCATGAGCCACGGCGGCAAGACCATCTATGCCCGCGACGACGCTCACCGCGAGGAACTGCTGGCCACCGAGTTCAAGGGCAAGAAGCCCGAGATCGGCCGATTTAAGGGCCTGGGCGAGATGATGCCGGCCCAGCTCAAGGAGACCACCATGGACCCGGCCACCCGGACCATGGCCCGCGTCACCCTGCCCCGCGCCGAGGAAAGCGTGGAGGATCTGGTCGAGGCCCTGATGGGCCGCAAGCCCGAGCTCCGCTTCCGCTTCATCCAGGAAAACGCCGAGTTCGCGGTCGCCGACCTCGACGTCTAGGTTCGGGCCATATCGCCACGGGGATTGAAATGGCCGCAGCCGCTTCGCACGCCTACCGCCCGCACCTTCCAGGTGTGGAGTCGCTGCGCGCCTATGCTGCGTTCGCGATCGTAATCTTCCATGTGATCCACCTCACCCAGGCGCCGGTGCCCCACAGCCTGGAATTCATGAAGTGGTTCTTCGGCTACGGGGTGCCGCTGTTCTTCGTAGTGAGCGCATTCAGCCTCGCATACGGCTATGAAGGTAAGCTCTCCACCAAGGCGCAGACCACCGAGTTTTATCTGCGGCGGGTGCTGCGCATCGCGCCGCTCTACTACCTGGCCGTCGCCGTCCAACTGATGAGCATCAAGGCCCAGGGCTATGACATGCCCTCGCTCGGAGACATCGCCCTTTCTCTGGGGTTCGTGTTCAATCTGAGCCCGCACATGGTCGATGGCATCGCCCCGGCGTCGTGGTCGATCGGCGTCGAGATGCTGTTTTACGCGGCCTTCCCACTGCTGCTGGCCATCGCCACCACCTTGCCCCGCGCGATCTTCCTCACGGCCATCTTCGCCGCGGGCGCGGTGGCCTACACGATCATCGGAAGCAAGCTGAAGGTGAACCCGTCGTTCGTGGTCCACGGGTTGGCCTTCAATCTCCCCTATTTCGGGTTTGGGCTGATCGCCTTCCAACTCTTCCGCCTGACGCCCGCGCGGCTGGGGTGGTATCTGACCTTCGGGGCCCTGGCCCTGACGGTAGCAGCATGGGCCGCCGCTCCCATCTTCAACCGGCCTGGCGGGGGCATGTACCGCAGCGTCCTCTATATGGCCGCGTGGGGCGCGCCATTCGGCCTGCTCTGCCTGGGCATGGCGCTTCGCCCTCCCGGCTTGCTGTCGAACCCCGTGACGCAGTTCCTCGGCAAGATCAGCTTCGGGGTCTATCTCGCTCACCCGCAAGTGATCTTCGGCCTGAGCCGCCTGGGCGTCTACGAAGCCATCCAACGCCTGCCCGGCGGTTCGGGCCTTACCTTCCCGCTGGCGGTGCTGGTCACCTGCGCCGCGGTCATCCCGCTTGCCTGGGGACTGTTCGTCTTCGTCGAGACTCCGGGCATCCAAATGGGCCGGCGGATCGCCAGACGCCTTGTTCCCTCGCCTCCTACGGCGGTCGAGCCGCCCGTCGCAGCCTGACGTCGAGCGGCGTCGTCTTCACCATGTCGCCCCGCCAACCATGGCTGATTTGGCCCTGGCGCGGGCCGAACCCTGGGCCGCTGTGAACTACTAGCTACAGAACGCGTTTGACTTGAAGCTCGCACGCCGTATCTTGCCGCCGCGCGTGACGATCGCCGTCCGCGCCGCCGCGGCCTGCAAGCTCTCTTCCTTTTTTGGGCGGGCGCGCCGCCCCCATTGCAACTGAATGACCGAATTTTCCGAACTGGGCCTGTCGCCCGCTACGCTTCTGGCTGTGGCCGAGACCGGCTATACCACCGCCACGCCGATCCAGGCTGAGGCCATCCCCGTCGCGCTGCAAGGCCGCGACGTTCTTGGCATCGCCCAAACCGGCACCGGTAAGACCGCCGCTTTCACCCTGCCGATGATCGAACGCCTGGCTGCGGGGCGCTCGAAGGCGCGCATGCCCCGCGCCCTCGTGATCGCCCCGACCCGGGAGCTGGCCGACCAAGTCGCCGCTTCTTTCGATAAGTACTCCAAGGGCCAGAAGCGGACCCTGTCCTGGGCGCTGCTGATCGGCGGCGTCTCCTTCGGGGACCAGGAGTTGAAGCTCGATCGGGGCGTCGACGTCCTGATCGCCACGCCGGGCCGCCTGCTGGACCATTTCGAACGCGGCAAGCTGCTGATGACCGGCGTCCAGATGCTGGTCGTCGATGAAGCCGACCGCATGCTCGACATGGGGTTCATTCCCGACATCGAGCGCATCTTCAAGCTGACGCCCGCCAAGAAGCAGACGCTGTTCTTCTCGGCGACCATGCCGCCGGAAATCACCCGTCTTACCAAGCAGTTCCTCAATGATCCGGTGCGGATCGAGGCGACGCGGCCGGCGACGACCGCCGAAACGATCTCGCAGTACATCGTGCGGCTGCCGACCGCCGACCCGAAGGCCAAGCGCACCGCGCTGCGCATGCTGATCGCCGCCGACGACGTGCGAAACGGCATTGTCTTCTGCAACCGCAAATCCGAAGTCGACATCGTCGCCAAGTCGCTCAAGACCCATGGCTTCGACGCTGCGCCCATCCACGGCGACCTCGACCAGGCAACGCGCACGCGCACTCTGGAGAGCTTCCGCAAGGGAGAGCTCAAGCTGCTCTGCGCCTCGGATGTCGCGGCCCGGGGTCTCGATGTTCCCGACGTCAGCCACGTCTTCAATTACGACGTGCCGCACCACGCCGACGACTACGTGCACCGGATTGGCCGTACCGGCCGCGCCGGCCGCAGCGGCAAGGCCTATATGATCGTCACCCCTGCCGATGCGAAGAACATCGACAAGGTGCTGAAACTGATCGGCAAGAACCCAGAAGAGGTCGTGCTGGAAGGCGTCGACTTCGCCAGCATCAAGGACGAGCGCCGCGAACGCAGCGGTGGGCGCGAGCGTGGTGGTGGACGCGAACGAAGCGGCCGCGAACAGCGCCCCCGCCGCATCGAACCTCATGGCGAGATTGCGTCGATGGACGCGATCGTAACGCCGCCCTCCGAGAACGCCGAGGAAATCGCTCCGCGTCGCCGGACCCGCAGCCGTTCCGAGCCCAAGACCGAGGTCGCAGCCGTTCCGGAGGCGCCCGTTGCTCGGACTGAGCGTCCCCAACGCGAGGAACGTCCCCGCCGCGAAGAACGCCCGGAACGCCCACAGCGCGAGGAGCGTACCCAGCACGCCCAACGTGAGGAGCGGCCTCAACGCGAGGAGCGCCCGCAACGCGACGCGCGTCCGCGCCGTGAGGACCGGCCCCGCCGCGACGACCACGATGATCGCGATGCTGTCGTGGGCTTCGGCGCCGACACGCCCGCCTTCCTGCTTCGCGCGCCGCCGCGGCCTTCCACTACGGAATAGGTCGCGGCCTTAACCGCTCGTTCGGCTCTATTGAGTAGTCTTCCTGCGAAATACTGAAGCTCTGCGTGAAATGCGGAGCCTCCGATCGGGAAAGACAGAATGTCCGGCGACATCGAGACCAAGCTGCGTGGGCCAGGCGCCTATGACCTGGCGCGCCAGGCCGTGGCCGCCATGGAGGCGCACCACGTCTGGCCAACAGCGGTCAATTTCGAACTTTGGACCCACTACGTCGCCGAGCCCGATAGCGCGCTTGGCCGGGAGATCGCCCGCCTGCTGTCGGCTGGCGAGGCCTTCACCGACACCGTCGCCGACGAACTGGCCGCGGCGTTCCTGCCCAAGGCCAGACTGAACGAACAGATCCGCGACGCCGGCGACGCCCTGAGCAAGGAGCTGAGCGCCGTCAGCCGCGCCATCGAAAGCGCCCAGAAGTCGAGCGAGGCCTATGGCCAGACCTTGGCCGGGGCCTCCAAATCCCTGGCCGATATGGACGAGGCGGCCGACCTGAAGATCATGGTCGACAACCTCAGCGTGGCGACCAAACGCGTCCAACGCGAGAACAAGTCGCTTGAGAAGCGCCTCTCGGAATCGACCTCCGAGGTCGCCAAGCTGCGCGAGCATCTGGAACAGGTGCGGCGCGACGCCACCACGGACGGCCTGACGAACCTGGCCAACCGCAAGGCCTTCGACGAGGAACTCGCCCGCGCCTGCACCGACGCCGAGGCCGACGGCCAGAGCCTGACCCTGGCGGTCATCGACATCGACCACTTCAAGAATTTCAACGACACCTGGGGCCACCAGACCGGGGACCAGGTGATCCGTTACGTCGCCAGCGTCATCGGCCGCGTCGGCGCCCCGCCCCGCTTCGCCGCGCGCTATGGCGGCGAGGAATTCGCC
>NZ_JAURWM010000088.1 GCF_030654915.1 Phenylobacterium sp.
AACTCGGGCACCGCCCTGGCCGCCCTGTTCGCGCCTAGCCTGGCTCAAGCCTACGGCTGGACCAACGTGATCGGCCTGGCCTGCCTGCCGCTCGCGGTCGCCCTCGTCACCTTCCTGATCTTCGCCAAGGACGCGCCGAACCCGCCGCCGCCCAAGGCGCTGACGGAGTACCTCGACGTGCTCAAGACTCCGGACGCCTGGTGGTTGATGCTGCTCTACAGCGTGACCTTCGGTGGTTTCGTGGGCCTCTCGTCCTCGCTCACCATCTACTTCAACGCCGAGTACGGACTCAGCCCCGTGACGGCGGGCTTCTTCACCGCGGCCTGCGTGTTCGGCGGTTCGTTCCTGCGGCCGGTGGGCGGCGCGCTGGCCGATCGGTTCGGCGGGGTCCGCACCTTGACGGTGGTCTACATCCTGGCGGCGCTCGGCCTCGCACTGGCCAGCTTCCACGCTCCCAATGTCTGGCTCGGCTTCTCGGTCCTGCTCTTCAGCATGATGGCGCTCGGCGCGGGCAACGGCGCGGTGTTCCAGTTGGCGCCTCAGCGGTTCGGCAAGGAGATCGGCGTGATCACCGGCCTGGTCGGCATGACCGGCGGCGTCGGCGGCTTCTACCTCGCCGCCAGCCTCGGCTGGGCCAAGCAGGCGACGGGGTCGTACCAGGCCGGCCTGCTGGCCTTCGCCGCCCTGGCCCTGGTGGCGCTGACTTGCCTGACCGGAGTCAAGGCGCGGTGGCGCAAGACCTGGCCCGCCGCGGCTGACGCCGCCGGCTCCCCCTCGCGCGTTTGATCGGAGACACCCTGATGGCCAAGGAACGACTGATCGTCGTCGGCAACGGCATGGCCGGTTGCCGGGCGGTGCAAGAGGTCTTGAAGCGCGATCCGGGGCGTTACGAGATCACCATCTTCGGCGCTGAGCCGCGGGTGAACTACGACCGCATCATGCTCTCGCCGGTGCTGGCCGGAGAGAAGACCTTCGCCGACATCGTGATCAATGACGAGGTCTGGTACCGGGACAACGCCATCACCCTGCACGCCGGCCGGGCGGTGCAGGCCATCGACCGCGAGGCGCGTATCGTCCGCGCCGAGGGCGGGCTGGAGGTCGGCTATGACCGGCTGATCCTGGCGACAGGGTCTGATCCGATCCGTCTGCCGCTGCCGGGCGGTGATCTGCCAGGCGTCGTCACCTTCCGCGACCTTGATGATGTGGAGGCGATGGTCGCCGCTTCGGGCCAACCTGGCGCCCGGGCGGTGGTGATCGGCGGCGGCCTTCTGGGCATCGAGGCCGCCTACGGCCTGGTGCGCAGGGGTATGGCGGCCACGGTCGTTCACCTCGTGGATGTCCTGATGGAGCGCCAACTCGACGCCTCGGCGGGCTTCCTGCTGGCCGACGCCCTGGCGGGCAAAGGGGTCGCCACCGAGCTGGGCGCGGTCTCCGAAGAGATCGTCGGCGTCGATGGCCGCGTCGCCGGTCTGAAGCTCAAGGACGGCCGCACCTTGCCGTGCGACCTCTTGGTCATGGCGGTCGGCATTCGCCCCAACACCAGCTTGGCCAAGGCGGCGGGGTTGGAGGTCGGGCGCGGCCTGATCGTAGACGATCAGATGCGCACCTCCGATCCCCGCATCTCTGCGGTCGGGGAATGCGTCGAGCATCGCGGCCAGTGCTACGGTCTGGTCGCCCCGATCTGGGAGATGTGCAAGGCGCTGGCCGCCGGTCTGACCGACACCGCTGGGGCCTACGAAGGCTCGGTGCTCTCGACGCGCCTGAAGGTGTCGGGTGTCGACGTCTTCTCCGCGGGCAAGTTCGCGGGCGGCGAGGGATGCGAGGACATCGTGTTCCGCGACGCAGGACGCGGGGTCTACAAGCGCGTGGTGCTCGAGAACGGCAAGGTCGCCGGAGCCGTGCTGTTCGGCGATGCGGCGGACGGGGCCTGGTACTTCGACCTCATGCGCCAGAGCGCCGAGGTCGCGGACATCCGCGAAACCCTGATTTTCGGTCAGACCGCCACGGAGGGCCTTCGAGGTCTGGACCCTAGCGCGGCCGTTGCAGCCCTGGCCGACGACGCCGAGGTTTGTGGCTGCAACGGCGTGTGCAAGGGCGCGATCACCGGGGCCATTGTCGCCCAGGGCCTCAGCACCCTGGACGAGGTGAAGGCGGTGACCAAGGCTTCGACCTCCTGCGGCTCCTGCACGCCGCTGGTTGAGAAGCTGCTGATGCTGACGCTGGGCGACGGCTTCAAGGCCCAGACGGGGCCAAAGCCGGTCTGCGGCTGCACCCACTATGGCCACAGCGAAACCCGGCGGCGGATCGTCGCCGAGGGCCTGAAGTCGATGCCGGCCGTCATGCAGGCCCTGGAGTGGAGCACCCCCGACGGCTGCGCGAGCTGCCGGCCCGCCTTGAACTACTATCTGATCTGCGCCTGGCCCGGCGAATACCGCGACGACAAGCAGTCCCGGTTCATCAACGAGCGGGTCCACGCCAACATCCAGAAGGACGGCACCTATTCCGTGGTGCCGCGCATGTGGGGCGGCATGACCAACTCCGACGAGCTCCGCGCCATCGCCGACGTGGTCGACAAGTTCAAGATCCCCAGCGTGAAGGTCACCGGTGGCCAGCGGATCGATCTGCTGGGCGTCCAGAAGGACGACCTGCCGGCGGTCTGGGCCGACCTCAACGCGGCCGGCATGGTCTCGGGTCACGCCTACGCCAAGGGCCTGCGTACCGTGAAGACCTGCGTAGGCACCGACTGGTGTCGGTTCGGAACCCAGGACTCCACCGGCCTCGGCATAAGGCTCGAGAAGTTCATGTGGGGTTCCTGGACCCCGGCCAAGGTCAAGCTCGGCGTCTCGGGCTGCCCCCGCAACTGCGCCGAGGCGACCTGCAAGGACATCGGCGTGATCTGCGTCGACAGCGGTTACGAGATCCACGTCGGCGGCGCCGCCGGCCTGCACATCCAGGGCACGGAGTTGCTCACCAAGGTCGCCACCGAGGAGGAGGCGATCTGGACGATCTGCGCCGTCACCCAGGCCTACCGCGAGGAGGGCTGGTACCTGGAGCGGATCTACAAGTGGATGGCTCGCGTCGGGTTGGACAGCATCCGCGCCCAGGTCGAGGACCCGGATCTGCGCCGGGCCCTCCACGACCGCTTCGCCTATTCGCAACGGTTCTTCCGCGTCGACCCCTGGGCCGAGCGGGTGGCCGGCCGCCACTCCGACGAGTTCACCCCCCTCAGCCGTCGCATGGAGTTCGCCCCCGCATGAACGCGCTCGTGAAAGACCCGATCGCCTGGACCGATGTCGGCGCGGTGACCGACATCCCGCTGCGCGGCGCGCGGCGCGTGCCGACACCGGGCGGCGGCGTGGCGATCTTCCGCACTGGAGACGGACGGGTGTTCGCCTTGAAGGACGCCTGTCCACACAAGGGCGGCCCGCTCAGCCAGGGTATCATCCACGGTCACGCGGTGACCTGCCCGCTGCACGCCTGGTCCATCGACTTGGCCACCGGCGAGCCTATGGGGGCCGATCGTGGCAAGGGCTGCGCGCCGGTCGTTCCGCTGGAGGTCCGCGAGGGCCGCCTGTTCCTGGGACGGACCTGATCCATGGCGGGCGGCGCTGAAACCGGCAAGAGCACCTGCCCCTATTGCGGGGTCGGTTGCGGGGTGTCCGGCCGCGCCGACGGACGGAGCCTGACGATCAAGGGGGATGAAGCCCATCCCGCCAACTACGGAAGGCTCTGCTCAAAGGGCGCTGCCCTGGCCGACACCGTGGGGATGGACGGGCGACTGCTGTTCCCGACGATCCGCGATCGCCGTGCGACCTGGGAAGAAGCCACGGCGCTTGTCGCACGCCGGTTCTCCGAAACGATCGCCAGGCATGGGCCGGACTCGGTGGCGTTCTACGTTTCCGGCCAGCTGCTCACCGAGGATTACTACGCCGCCAACAAGCTGATGAAGGGCTTCATCGGGTCCGGCAACATCGACACCAATTCCCGGCTTTGCATGGCCTCGGCGGTGGTGGCTCACAAGCTGGCCTTCGGCGCCGACCTGGTGCCGGGCTGCTACGAGGATCTGGATCTCGCCGAGCTGGTGGTGTTCGCCGGGCACAATGCGGCCTGGACCCATCCGGTGTTGTTCCGGCGGATGGAGGCCGCGCGCGCTCGCGGCCAGCGCCATGTGGTGATTGACCCTCGCCGCACCGACACCGCCGAGGTCGCCGACCTGCATCTGCCTCTGGCGCCCCAGACGGACGTGCGGCTTTGGAACGGACTGTTGGCCGACCTGATCCGTCGCGGAGCGGTGGACCGCAGCTATGTCGCCGCCCATGTGTCCGGGTTCGCGCAGGTCGAGACGGCGCTGGCCGCCGACGACCAATCACCATCCGCCGTGGCCGCCGACTGCGGCCTGGCGCTGGCTGATCTCGAGCGCTTCTTTCAGATGTTCGCGCAGACGCCGCGGACCGTCAGCCTGTTCTCGATGGGCTCGAACCAATCGGCCCAGGGCGTGACCAAGGGGCTGGCGATCCTCAACGCCCACCTAGCCACGGGGCGGATCGGCAAGCCCGGCGCCTGCCCGTTCTCGATCACCGGCCAGCCCAACGCCATGGGCGGCCGCGAGACCGGCGGCATGGCCACGACCCTGGCCGCGCATATGGACTTCGACGAGACGTCCCGCGCGCGGGTCGCCCGTTTCTGGGGCGCGCCGCGGGTCGCCGAGCGTCCCGGCCTGAAGGCCGTCGACATGTTCGAGGCCGTCGCGGAGGGCAAGATCAAGGCGCTGTGGATCATGGCCACCAACCCGGCCGTCAGCATGCCGGACGCCGGCGCGGTCCGTGCGGCGCTGGCCGCCTGTCCGTTCGTCGTGGTCTCCGACTGCATGGCCCAGACCGACACCACTGCCTTCGCCCATGTGAAGCTGCCGGCCCTGGCCTGGGGCGAGAAGGACGGGACGGTCACAAACTCCGAGCGCCGCATCTCGCGGCAGCGCGCGCTGTTTGCGCCGCCTGGGGAGGCTCGGGCCGACTGGCGGATCATCGCCGATGTAGGCGCCGCCATGGGCCATGCCGATGCGTTCTCGTGGCGCGCGCCGGTGCAGGTGTTCCGGGAGTGGGCCCGGATGAGCGCCTATGAGAACGACGGCCGACTATTGAATCTCTCGGGCCTGGTTGGCCTCACCCCTGATGACTATGACGACCTGCAGCCTGTCCAATGGCCGGTGACCGCGCAGGGCGGCACGGCGCGGCTGTTTGTCGATGGTCAGTTCCAGACCCCGGACGGCCGGGCGCAGATGCTGCCCACGCCGGCGGCGGGCCCTGCCCAGGCGACCGACGCCGCCTTTCCGTTGGCGCTCAACACTGGGCGAATCCGCGACCAGTGGCACACCATGACCCGCACGGGTCAGGCGCCTGGTCTATGGCGTCATGCTCCCGAGCCGTTCGTCGAAATTCACCCGGTCGACGCCGAGGCGGTGGGGGTCAGGGAAGGCGCCCTGACCCGGGTGACGACCACGCGGGGCGAGGCCGTCGTACTTGCCCGCGTCACCGACCGTCAGCGCCCCGGCTCCATCTTCTTGCCGATGCACTGGACAGAAGCTTTCGCGCCGTCCGGCCGGGCCAATCCCCTGGTGGCCGCGCAGGTCGATCCGCGCTCCGGCCAGCCAGAGTTCAAGCATACGCCGGCCCGCGTGCGACCCTACCGCGAGACTTGGCGGGGGTTTCACATCTCGCGGGACGCCTTCGCGCCGCCGGTCCATCTGGATCTCGTCTGGCGGCGGATTCCCCATGAGGGATGCCACCTCCACGAGTTCGCCGGGCGCGGCGACGCCGATGAGCGGCAGGCCTTGGCCAAACTCTTGCTGCACGGCGCGGCGGGCGGCGCGCTCCGCTACGAGGACCCGGCCGCCGGCTCCCTGCGCGAGGCGTTCATGGACGGCGAACGCCTGGACAGGGTGCTGTTCACCACGACCTCCGGCGCCCTGCCGCCCCGCGCCTGGCTGACCGAGCTGTTCATGGCGGAAAGCCTGACGGCCCAAGATCGCGCCGCGCTGCTGATCGGTCGCGCGCCGGGCCGGGCGGCGGAAACCTCTCCGGTCGTCTGCGCCTGCCGCAATGTTCGCGCCGCCGTCATCGCCCGGGCGATCGAGGCTGGCGCCCATGATGTCGATGCGGTCGGCGACGCCACTGGAGCCGGCTCAAGCTGCGGTTCTTGCCGGCCTGAGATCGTCCGTATCCTGTCCGCAACACCCCGAACGGAGATCCTCGATGCAGCCTGAAGCTCGCCTCGGAACCGTGAAACTGGTCGGCGCCGGCCCTGGCGCCGCCGACCTGCTGACCCTGCGCGCGGCCCGCGCCATCGGCTCGGCTCAGGCGCTGCTCTACGACGCCCTGATATCAGAGGAGGTCCTCGCCCTGGCGCCCGCCGCCTGTCTGAAAATCCAGACCGGAAAGCGGGCCGGGCGGACCAGCATGAAGCAGGAGACCATCAATCGGCTGATGTTGCGCCTGGCCCGGCGCGGGGTCGATGTCGTGCGATTGAAGGGCGGGGATCCATCGATCTTCGGCCGGGTCGGCGAGGAGCAGGCTTTTCTCAACGAGCATGGCGTCAGCACCGAGGTCGTGCCGGGTGTCACGGCGGCCAGCGCGGCCGCGGCTCAGTTCGGCTTCCCGCTCACCCATCGCGGGGAGAGCCGGCGGCTGCTGATCTGCACGGCGACCGCGGCGGGCGGCGGGCTCGTCGAGGTCGGCCGAAGGAGCGTCGGCGCCGACACCACCCTGGCGCTCTACATGGCGCGGGATCAGGTGAAGGACGCCGCCAACCAGTTGATGGGCGAAGGTTGGCCGGGCTGCACGCCCGCCATCGCCGTCGAGAACGCGGGCCACCGCGATGCACGTGGCGTTCCGGGCACGCTCGAAACCCTGGCCGAGGCGCTCGACGCTGCAAAGCCGACGGGACCCGTTGTCATCCTGATCGGCGACGTCACCGCGCGGGCCGCCATCGCCAGCTTCGCCGACGCCTTGGTCCCCCAGTGGAGAGCCTTGTCATGAACGACGTCCAGTTGTTCGCCTTCGAGAGCGATTTCGTCAGTACGCTGCGCTGCGTCCCGATGGCCGTGCGCTTCAAATTGGATGCATGCGCGATCAAGCTCTCCCTGCGCCAGTGGAGCCGCTTCACGCGAAGTGATCGGCAGGATCTGTTGATGGCGCCCTGTGAAGCCCCGGCCGAGGTCGAAGCCTACCGTGCGGGACTGGTGGCTCTGATCGCGCTGCGGGCCGGCGAGCCTGCTCGCGCCTTGGTCGAGGCCGCGTGTGAGCAATGGAAGGACGCCCACAACGTGCCGGTGAGCGTGATCCATCAGGCGTACTCCGTCGGGCTAGCTGCGCCTAGTCGGTCCCAGTGGGCGCGTCTCACCGAGTTGCAGCGGTTCGTCCTTCTCAAGCTGACGCGCGACAAGCACGACAATCTGAACTTCGCCCCGGCGATGAGCGAATTTGGGATTGCCGAGGCCACGAGCCGCGCAGACCAGATGCAACCTTGGCTCCTTGGGGCCTTGGCCTAGTCCAAGCGAGGTGTCCACGAAGACATCGGCGCGACGTCAGCGATGCTCCGCCCCGCTCGTGGGATCGTAGCCGGGGGGATATTTTGACCACCGGTAGCCGCCGGCGGCGAGTTCGCGGCCGCGTTCAAATAGGGGGCGCATGTAATTGATGTCGAACTCGGCGGTTTTCGCGACGGTGAAGTCCTGCGGAATGAACGCAAGATTATAGTCCACATGATCGCGCGAAGCCGTCAGATACATCCGATTGAGATCTCCAAAGCCTTGGGTTTGAATCAGCGACGACACGGCCCGGTTGACGATGCTCAGGGTTCGGCGATCCACACTCGCCCACTCGGGATCCAGTCGCGAGTTCCGGATGATGTAAACCGACCGCTGCCGCTCAGCGCCCAGGGTGGTGGACATCGCGGCGAGGTTTAGCGTCGGAGGGTACATGAACACCTGTCGCGTCGCCCCGCCGTCGACATGCATTTCCTGGTAACGAACACCATCGACCGTCACGTCGAACATCACCGGCGGAAATGCGCCTGGGATCGCCGCCGACGCCAGGACGACCTTGCGAAATAGGGTGAGGGCCTCGGGATTCTTGCTGCTCGCGATAGCTCCCATGTTCCAGTAGACCGGCTCACGGGAGTCGAGGTTGGTGGTGCCTATCAGCAGCAGGCGACCCTTGGCGTACTCGGTCGCGATGGCGTCGAGCAGCGCGCGCGTGACGTACCTGTCCACCAGCTTCGACATCGGCCGGGTGTCGGCCATGGCGTCGTCGAATAACGCCGCCGTCATGTTGCGCTTCTTGAAGATTTGCTGGTCGGTGACCGTCGTATAGGTCTCCAGCAGAACGGGATCGTACTCGGGACCGAGGAAGGCGAAGGGCGCGATGAGAGCGCCCGTGCTGATCCCTGTCACCAGCTTGAAGGTGGGCCGCTTGCCGGTTTCAGTCCACCCGGACAGAAGCCCGGCTCCGAACGCGCCATCGCCACCGCCGCCTGAAATGGTGAGGAAGGCGACAGGGGGAAGCGGACCGGTGTGGCCGCTCGCAGCCAACCAGGCGCGCTCCTTGTTGTAGGAACTCATCGCCTCGTCGACTAGGGCAGGGTCGTTTCGGTCAGGGAAAAACCGGGCGTTCGGAACGGACGCCTGCGCCTGAACGGTAAGCGCGCTTGGCACCGCCGACATCCGCGAAGGCGAGGCGCAGCCTGCGACGAGCCCTTGCATAGCCAAGACCAAGACGAGAGTGGCGCGTTTTAGAGAGCCCCATCGTGACATGTTCGTCTCATTCGAAGGTGCGATGCGAGGCTATCGAGGGGGCGCCCTGGCGAGCGGCTACACCATCGGGCGGAACCCGTAGAAAGCGCTTCGGATTTCCGCGCCGGTCGCGCGCTCTGATGAACCGTCATGCCCGGGCGAGGGCGGATGCCGAGATGGTCGCACTGCAACGATCTACTCGGCGCGCATCGCGTTTCTCTAACGTCTCGAGCGCTACCGAAATCCCGCGCGGATGAACAAGGCCGGGCCGCTAAAGTCGTAGTCGACGCTGGCGGTGTAGCGGCCCTTGTCCACGTCCAGGCCGTAGTCGACATAGCGGTAGGCCGCGCCGACCTCGATCATATCGGTCACCTTGTAGGCGATCGCGGCCTGGGCGTTGAGGATGCTACCGTCGTAGTCACCGATATCCAGGGACAGATAGTCGGCGCGCCCGGTGAGTATCAATCTCGGGGTTACTTCGTATGTCCCGAAAACGCCGACCGTAGGCATTGGGGCCAGGAAGGTTCGTTCCTGATTCTGCCTCCGCAGAATTCCGATGTCGACTTCCGCGTCGCCTTGCAGGGAGAGTTCGAAATTGGTGGCGTGCAGGCCGATCGCAGCGCCCAGTTCAGCACGGTCAGTGCGGATGAACGCGTATCCCACAGTGAGGCGATAGATGTCCGACTGCATCTTGCTGGACACCTCAACCCCGATGGGGAAGGTCGCGCCGTCGAAGTCCATGTCACGCTCGATCGTGCGCGAGCCCTGGCGGTCAAGGCCGTAGTACTCGCCCGCGATCACCCAGCGCTCGCCCAGGCGGGCGCCGGCATAGAGCGCCGGGAGCGTCTCGTTCTCGTCCATGTCCAAGTCGGATTCCATGTCGATCTCGGTGCCAGGCAAGCCGGGCCGGGAGACATTCACCGTGGTGTTGGCCTTGGGGAAATAGGCCGAAATCTCGATCCAGTATTTGTCGTTCAGCGCCTGGGCCGCAGCCGGCGACGCTGTCGAAGCCATCGCCAAAATGACCAGACCCGAAACGCGCCCGGCGCCGCTCACCATAGTTCCCATTGCAGTATAACCCCGCCATTGGCCGACGTTTCAGAGGCTGAGGGTCCGCCTCAGCAGGGCGCGCGGCCATGGGGTGTATCCCGGATGGGGACTGTTGCTATAGCTGAGGCGGGTTAGAGGACGTCAGGATCTCTTCAGCGCGTCCGCGCAAGATCTAGGCGGTGACTGCTCAGATATTTACCTGATCGCTTGGGTGAAGCAACAACCTAAGGTTTGGCCTAGCGGATCTCGAAGAACATCTTCGGATCTGAGGAGCGGTTCAAACAAATACTTGCCTTGCCCGCATCGACTGGGCGCCGAGGCCTGGCGGGTTGCGCTGCAAAGACTGCCGCCGCTCTGGTGGGGGCGGAACGGGTCGGGCTCGCCGGCATTACAGTCTGACCGTTGGTGCATCACCTGACGGGCGGTCCAACGCGGCGCGGCGAATAAGCGCGCTGACTGGACGCGGTCACGACATTCGATTGAGTGCAGGATGTCCCTGCCTAGGCGCCGCAACCTCGCGGCAATATCTGGAGTCTCCATGCAGCTTCCCAAGGGCGCTACCGTTGCCGTCGCAGATGGAGAAAAGTTCAACCTGTTCCGCAACACGGGTGACGAAGCTCGGCTTAAGCTGGCTCCCGTAGATCATGACTCGATCGACGCCGATCATCTGGGCTCCACACCGGGGCGTCATGGCAGCTCGGCGAATCCTGACGGCGGACAGGACAAGGAAGACGGCTTCTCGGCTGGCGTCGTCGAGCTTCTGAACAAGAAGGTTCTAGCGGGCCAGATTTCCGCCCTGCTGATAGTCGCCGCGCCCAGAACCCTCGGGGCCATCCGGCCGCTGTACCACGCCAAACTGTCAGAA
Organism: Phenylobacterium sp.; assembly: GCF_030654915.1. Lineage (GTDB taxonomy): Bacteria > Pseudomonadota > Alphaproteobacteria > Caulobacterales > Caulobacteraceae > Phenylobacterium. Next base: position 10,704 of record NZ_JAURWM010000088.1, read on the forward strand.
ATTCTCGTGGGCGAGATCGCGAAAGATCTTACGGGACATGCGTTGCAGGATGTCGAGAAGGCCGTTGCAGCGGCCTAGACGCTAGGCGAGGTTGGCGCGGGTTCGCCAGTACGCTCGGCGGCCTGCCCGTCGATCATCTTGCGGACCCTATCCGCCCCCATGCTGATGACATTCGAGGGACGGTTCGAGATGCAAGACGCTCCCCTATCAAGACCCTATCGCACCACGCCGGTGTTCGATGAGACCAGTCTGCCAGCGGCGCTCCGGCGGGAGCACAGGACCAAGCCTGGCGCTTGGGGCGTGATCCGCGTGTTGGAAGGCGAGGTGATCTACTCGATCATCGAACCGGCGGCAGAGCAGCGCCTGACGCCGGAACGGCCCGGTCTTATTCTGCCAGGGCAGGTCCATTTCGTCACACCTGTGGGGCCGATGCGCATGCAGGTTGAATTCTACGATCACTCCCCTGTCATGGCGGCAAACTGAAGATCAAGCTCGCGGGACAAGAGGTCGCTTCTCGGTTGTGGGGAGCGTCCGCGAGTGATGCCGCCGACGGCTCCCCCATCCTTGCCCGCGCCAGTCCACGGCGAGACGCCTGGGCGCGATCGGCAATTTGACTGCGATCGCCGAGCCTGGAATTGTCGGCTCTGGGCGCGAGCATAAGCCGCGCTTGGGGGAAACACGTGGAAGCCAGTCCGACCAGGGCCAGGATACCTCTGCTTGCGGGCGTCCGGGGCGCAGGGGCGCTTGTGCTCGGCGGGGTGGATCTGGACATCTTGCTGAGCAGGTCGCTCGTGGAACCGGGCGCGACGCACGTCACCGCCGATCAACATACCCTGCTCATGCTCAACAGCATCGATATGACCGGGGACGAAGCTCACGCCCTTGGCGCCGGGCGGCTAAATCACGGTTTCGCCTCGCTAGGGCTGCGGACCATGCTCAGCACCGCGACCCTGGGCGCGGCGCTAGAGGTGCTCTCGCGCTATTTCGCCACCTGTTCCTCAGTGTTCCGTATGCGGATCGACTATCGTGGAGATCTCGCCGAAGTGTCGCTCCGCGCGGAGGGGCGGGACGAGGCGAGGTGCGAGGTGCTCGAAGAGATCTGGTTCAACGCCCTCTACACGTTCATGTGCTGGTTCGTGGGCAGGCGACTGCCGGTGATGGGCGCCGTCGTCGCTCGGCTCGATCATCCGTCGGCGTACCGCGTGCACTGGGCGGCCAACGCGCCCTTGAGCCGCGGCGAGGTTAGTTCGCTCCTGTTGCCTCGCGCCTGCCTGCAGTGGCGGCGCCAGGTGCACGAAGTCGAAGAGCCGGTCTGGGAAGCGCTCCGCTTTTGGATGGACGATGACGTCGGCTCGGCCGCGGACGTTCAAACGGGTCTTCGCACCGTGTTTGGCCGCTTCGAGGCGCCAGCCCGTGCGAGGCTTGACGAAGCATTCGGTGACCGGGGCGTCGGTGATCGCCAGATGAGCCGCCGTATCAAGGCGCAATACGGCGCCACCTTCCGCGACCTCCGGGGAGATGCGCTGGTCGAGGTGGCCACACGCCTGCTGCAGATGACCGACATGCCGATCGACGAGATCGGGGCGCAACTTGGCTATGCGGAGGAACGTAGTTTCCGGCGCTTTCTGCGCAATCGCGCCGGGCAGACGCCGGCTCAGATTCGCCGGGCCGGGGGGCGGACCCCGCGCACTTCCGATCAGGCGGTGAGATCCCGAATTCACGCCTTGACCCGAAAGATGGAGCTCTAGCGATGTCCGAAATGGTCCCCTATGGGCGTCTCATCCTGACCTTCTAGCCGGCCGGTCGCGACGGTTAGGTCCCCCAACGATAAAAATCGGGGGAACCGCCGTCGTGCAGTCCAAATCCACACTCAGTTCGCAGGGCGCTCGACGTCCGCTCATTCACCTGTCGGTGCTGTTGGCGTCGACCTGTCTCGCAGGGGTGGCTGTCGCCCAGGAGGCGGCGCCCTCAGTCGACGAAGTGATCGTCACAGCTCAGCGCCGCTCTGAGTCGGTGCAGCAGGTCCCGGCCGCCATCACCGCGGTCAACGAGGCGATCATGCAGCAACGCGGCATCACCGATGTCAGCACGCTGCAGTTCGCGGTTCCAAGCCTGACCCTGGGGCGAAGCCTGGGGGTGACGCAGATCGCAATTCGGGGCGTCGGACGCAGCGTTGGCCAGCCCGGTGTCGCCATCAATATCGACGGGGTCTATCAGCCGCGGAACACGCCGATGGTGGTCGGGCAGTCCGACCTGGACCGGGTCGAGGTGCTGCGGGGACCGCAAGGAACCCTTTATGGACGCAACGCCAATGGCGGCGCGGTGAACTTCATCACCCAGGCGCCCACCGCCGAGTTTGGCGGCTACGTCCAAGCCAGTTACGCCACCTATGATGAGTATCGAATTCAAAGCGCGCTGAACCTGCCGATCAACGACCGGGTCCGCACGCGGTTGGCGGTCGATTACAACAGGCGCGAAACCGGCTTCGTGAAGAATGTCGCCGGCGGCGCCGATCTCGACACCGTCGACACCCTGGCCGGCCGTCTGCGGGTCGGGATCGACCTGACTGACAATCTCGACCTGGACCTCAATTTCAACGCCTTCCGCGGCGGCGGGGCGGGCGACTACTACGTGCTGACCAGTCTGCCCAGCGCGGCCGGCGTCGCGCTCAACCCCTTCATCGTCAACGCCATCGTGCCGCTCCAGTACTGGCGCACGAGCGCCAAGGGGCCGACCGACAGCCAGAGGGACTTTTCCTCGATCGGAGCCACGCTGAACTGGCGGCTCGACGCCTTCGACGTGAAGTCGATCACGGCTTACCAGAGGATGGACAACAAGTGGGACATGGACCGGGACGGCGTTGATCTCGCGGTCGTCGACTCCCATGCCGACGAGAGCTCCAGCACCTTTTCCCAGGAACTCGATATCTCCGGGACGACCGGCCCCTTCGACTGGGTCGGCGGGCTCTACTACATGAACGACAAGCACGCTCAGACGACCTATTTCGCCTTTAAGCTGGGCTTCGCACCGCTGCCGCCGAACTCCTTCCTGGTCCAGAGCATGCCGAAGTACCAGACCGAAGCCTATGCCGGCTTTGGCGACGTCACCTGGCGGCTTAACGACCGGCTCCGGCTGATCGGCGGCCTGCGCTACTCGAACGACAAGACCACGGTCGTCCACCGCAACTACATTGGCAGCATGATCACGGGCGCCACGCTGTTGGACACCTGTCCGACACAGCGCGACGAGTTGGAGTGGGACTCCCTGACCTATCGGCTTGGCGGCCAGTACGACCTGTCTGACAACAAGAACATCTACGCGACCACCTCGACGGGCTTCAAATCGGGCGGCGTCAATTTCTCGGGCTGCAACAACGCCTTCAATCCGGAGGACATCACCTCCTACGAGGGCGGCTTCAAGGGGCGATTCCTCGACAATCGGCTGACCCTGAACGCCTCGGCGTTCTGGTACGACTATTCCGACTTCCAGCTCTCGCAGGTGGTGGGGATCGCCGGGAGGATCACCAATGCGGCCTCGGCGCGGGTCAAGGGGCTGGAGGTGGAATCTGTCTGGAGCCCAGACGATCATTGGTCCCTGAATGGGAGCCTTGCGCTGCTTGAGGCGAAGTTCGGGTCCTTCACAAACACCGACTCCCTGAACGTGGCCTTGGGCCCACAGGACCTGAAGGGCCGCTACCTGGCGAACTCGCCGAAGGTCTCCGGCAATTTTGGCGTCGCCTATCGGACCGACGAAACCGAGACGGGGCGACTGACCGCTCGCGCCGACATCACCGCGCGGTCCAAAATCTACTTCCGGGAGTTCAACAGCCCTGAAGATGCCCAATCGGCCTACGCGATCGTCAACGTCAACCTGATCTGGGACAGCCCAGACCAAGCCTATCGGGTGAGGGTGTTCGCCAACAATCTATTCGATGAGGGCTACTGGACCTCAATGCTGGCCGTCGATGGCTTCGGGGCCCGGGCGGGATCGTTCGGAACTCCGCGCCAGGTCGGTGTCGAACTGCGGGCGGAATTCTGATGGCGCGCGCGAGACATCTCTCAGGCCGTGCCTGGTCGGGCCTTGGGGCGTTCGGACTGAGCATCGCATTGGCGGGGGGCGCCTCGGCGGCGTCCCCACGCGCGATCTGCGAGGCCTTGCAGGGACAGACAGTAGCCGCAGGGCAGATCGGCCTGCCTACGGCCGGCGCTCGCGTGACGTCGGCCCGCATGATCGACGCACATGCCGCGCGCGGTGTGGCGGCGCCGGCGCATTGTCAGGTGCGAGGTGCGATCGACCCGGTGGACAGCTCGGCTCCAGAAATCCGCTTTGCGCTCGATCTCCCTATCGCCTGGAACCACAAGGCCCTGATGATGGGCGGCGGCGGGTTCGACGGGGTGATCCCGGACACGAAGGGTCCAATGCTGGCGGAGCCGCTCGACCACGTGGTTCCGCCTCTGCTGCGGGGCTACGCCGTCTTCGCCAGCGACTCCGGTCACCAGGCGGTTCCAGGAGCCGCGCCCATTCCGGCCGTCGACGCGGCCTTCGCGCTCAATGGCGAGGCCCTGGCCAATTTTGGCGGTGCGGCCCTGAAGAAGACCCGCGACGTCGCTGTCAATCTGATCGAGCGGAACTACAGCCAGGCGCCCGAGCGAACCTACTTCGCCGGCGGTTCCAATGGCGGCCGCGAGGGTTTGCTTGTCGTCCAACGGTGGCCGGACGACTTTGATGGGGTCGTCGTGGCCTTCCCTTTCTGGAACGCTGGGACGACAGCGCTGACGTTCGGAGCGGTGATGAACGGCTTTGCGGCGCCGGGGGCCTATCTCCCGCCCGCCGGGCAAGCGCTCCTGTTCAAGGCCGTCATGGCCAAATGCGACGGACTGGATGGCCTTGCCGACGGCTTGATTTCCAATGTCGAGGCCTGCGACTTCGATCCTTCCAGCCTCAAGTGCGCGGGTCCCGCGAGCGATACCTGCCTGACCGATCCGCAGATCAAGGCGTTGCGCCGGTATGATGCGAAGATCAGCTACCCGTATCGCACCAAGGGGAGGGAGGTGTCCTATCCTGGCTTCCCCGTATTCGCGGGGGCCGATCTGCGCGGCGACCAGCAAATGGCCTCGACGCCGCCCGTGCATCCCGCCGCCGCGAGCATGCCGGTCATCGCTCATTTCTGGGATCAATTCGCACGCTTCGCCATCGCCCAGGATCCTGGCTTCAACCCCTTGACCCTCGATCCCGAGCATCCCGGGCGACACGCTGATCGGATCAACCAAGTGGTCGATCTCCTGGACGCGGACTCGGTCGACCTCTCCCGCTTCAAGGCGCGAGGCGGCAAGCTGATCCTCTATCACGGCCTTGCCGACCCTATCGTCAGCCCGAGGTCCACGGTCGCCTACTGGAGCCGACTGCAGGCGGCGATGGGGCCAGAGGCGGTCAGGGAGTTCGCGCGGTTCTACGTCATTCCGGGCTATGGCCATGGCCCCGCGGGCCTGGGCGCCTTCAATCCAGCTTGGGATGCGCTAAGCGCTCTGGAGAGCTGGACGGAAGAGGGTGTTTCGCCAGGGCCTCAGACGATCGCCGATGTCGGTCCGCAGCCCCGAAGCCGACCGCTCTGCGAATACGGAACATGGCCGAGATACCTTGGAAAGGGCGATCCCATGGCGGCAAGCAGCTTCCTGTGCGGGGGGAACTAAGCGGTACGAGTGATCGGGTCTGTCTCACAGGTGCTGAGGCCATCGACGCACTGACAGGCGGTCATGCAGACCGCCTGTCAGGCAAATATCGCGACGGTCTGGCGCATCGCCAGGACGGGCGCGCCCTGATCATCCCAGACCACCATATCTTGCGCCGAATAGCCGTTGGCGGCCGTCTGCGCCGTCGACCGCACAAGCCACCAACCCGACACGCTCCGAGGCGCATCCGACAGCACGTCGATAGACCAAGTCATGGTGCTGATCGGGCCGCCGCCCGGCGGAAAGTTGACGATCGCGGCGGGCGGCAACGCGTCCGCCAGGGCGATCAAGGGGGCCATGGTTGAAGGTGCGGCGCTATCGCGGTGCTTCAGCCAGACGACCATTTCGGGTTTCACGTCAGGCGTGAAGGGGCGGGCCCCCGCCGCAAAGCGGCTGTCGAAATGTTGCAGAAAGCGGCGTTGATCGCTGGGTTCAAAATAGGTTGGGCAGTCGTCCCAACTGGGAACTGGCGGCGCCGGCAGGTCGACCTGATCGAGCCGCGACGGGCGAGCGGCGCCGAAACATAGAAGGCCGCGCACGGCGAGGACGTCGTCGCCGTGGAGGTCCACGCTGTAAAAGGCGGCGGACTTGCCCCTACGCAGCAGCGTGGGTTCGATCCGCAGGCGCCCTCCGGCCGGTCCGACGAAGGCGAATTGGGCCGAGCGCAACGGCGGCAGCGCATCACCCACCCGTTGCGCCGCTTCCCAGCAAAGGGCGGCCGACAGTCCGCCGAAAGCGGTGCGTCCTTGGAGCCAGTCGTCAGGCAGGACCATCGAGAACGATCCTGCATCGGCCTCCATGGTCGACATCAAGCTCGCGAAATTGCTTCCCGACATATTCGGTTCTTTCAGGCTGGAGGGTAGGCGCCGCTTAGTTGGAGAGCGGCCGTTCGCGGTCGATCACCAGGTCTCGCCGAACGGCCGAATTTCCGCGAGGAACGACCAAGCGTCGCGTGGTTGGTGCGCGAGATGGAACACCTCGGCCGCAATGCTTGCCGGTTGGATGAAGACCTCGTCGGGCGCATCCTTGAAGCGTTCTCTCGCCCAGGGAACGTCGATGACCGCGTCGATAATGAGATAGGCGACGTGGACGCCTTGAGGTCCAAGATCGCGAGCGAGGGATTCAGCGAGTATGCGCTGAGCGGCCTTGGTCGGTGCGAATCCGGCGAAGGCGGGCTTGCCTCGCAGCGCCGACGTATTGCCGGTGACGATGAGCGCACCTTCGCCCGCGGCGATCATCGCCGGGGCCGTCAGTTGCGCGAGATGAAGCAGCGCGGTGGTGTTGACCTCGAAATTGCGCTGCAGGGTGGCCGGGTCGGTCTCTTGGAACTTGCCGAAAGCGCCGCCCACAGCATTGTGGACAACGACTTTCGGCGCACCGATTTGCTTGAGCGCGTCGGTCAGGGCGGCTCTGTCCGTCACGTCGCAGGGCACGGCGATCGCATCGGGGATTTCGGCCTCCAGCGCCGATAGGCGTTTGGCGTCCCGCGCCATCATGGCGACGCGGTATCCGCCTTCGGCGAAGCGCCGGACCAACGAGGCGCCTGTGCCGGGGCCTACCCCGGTGATGAGCGCGAGGGGTTTTGCGACGCCGTCGTTCACGACGCGCTCCCGACCGCGGTGCGCTCGAGAAGGGCGTGCACGGCGCTGTCCGCGCCGGGGCCGGGGCGGTACTTGACGCGTTCGCGCGCAACGGCCTGGCCCGTTTGGGGATCTACCAGAGCCAATCGCAACTCGCGGTCGGTGTCTCGGTCGACGACTTCGATTGTCGGCGCGCCGTAGCCAGACGCATCCCAACGGTCTCCCCACTCCCGCAGGGCCGCGATCACCTTCCAGAGGTCACGACCTTTCTCGGTGAGATGATAGGCGTCGCGTGGCGGACGCTCGCGATAGCGCGTCCGCTCGACGATCCCGTTCCGCTCGAGTTCCTTCAAGCGCGTCGACAGCGTGGTGTTGGGGATCTGCGTGCTGGCTTGGAACTCGTCGTATCTCGACAGGCCAAGCCCCAGGTCGCGCAGCAGCAGCAAGGTCCAGCGGTCGCCGATCATTTCCAACGCGCCGGCGACTGAGCAGCGCATGCCCGCAAAAGATTTCGCTTTCATTTGACGGCGTCCTTGTGGCTCTCATAATAGGAGTAATGATCCCAAGCGCCCCTGGCAACCGTTGATCGGGAGCCCGGCCGTGACAGCCTTGGGGTTCTGATCGAGACAAGGACATCGTGTTGGAAGCTCTTTCGGACACCGACCTTGGTCAGGCGCGGACGCGTCTGACGCCAGGCGCCCTCTTCCTGCTCGCGGGTCTCGCGGCCCTGGGGTCGTTGGCGACCAACATCATTCTGCCGGCGTTTCTGCAGATCGGCGCCGAGCTGAACGTCTCGCCGCGGGACCTCGCGCTCACCTTGAGCAGCTTCTTCGTCGCGTTCGCGTTCGGGCAGATTCTCGTGGGGCCTCTGTCGGACCGCTTTGGTCGTAAGTGGCTCGTGTTGGGCGGCCTCGCGACCTTCGTCGTCGGCTGCCTGGTCTGCGCTCTGGCCAGCGACATCTCCGTTCTTATCCTTGGCCGGATCATCCAGGCGCTTGGAGCTTGCGCCGCGTCAGTCTTGTCGCGAGCCATTGCGCGCGATCTCTTTGACGGAGAGGCCCTGGCGCGTGCGCTCGCCCTGACCATGATCGCGATGGCGGCGTCGCCGGGCTTCTCGCCGCTCATCGGCAGCGCGCTGAGCGGCCTGTTCGGCTGGCAGACCATCTTCGTGGGCGTCGCCGCGTTCGCGGCCGTTCTGGCCGGGTGCTACTGGAAGATGCTCGGCGAGACGCACCCCGTTGAACGCCGAGAGGCCTTAGGTCTTTCAGCCGTCGGGCTCGCCTACATTCGATTGGGGACCAACCAGCGCTTCATTCTGCCAGCCCTTGCCGTCAGCCTTGTCATCGGCGCGCTTTACACATTTTTCGCAGCAGCTCCCGCCGTTCTGATCAGCGTCCTGGGCCTGACGGGCCTGCAACTTGCATTCTATTTCGCAGGAACCGTCGTGATCGTCTTCGCCGCCGGCTTTCTGGCGCCAAGGCTCGCGCGGCGCTGGAATCCGGTCGCGGCTGGCGCGCTGGGCCTGGGATTCGCGGTCGCGGGGAGCGGCCTTATCCTCGCCTTCTCCGGGGCTCCGGACTTGGTCACCATCACGATAGGCCTGACGCTGTTTCTCTTTGGCATGGGGCTGATCAACCCGCTGGGCACCGCCATCGCGCTCCAACCCTTTGGACGCGAGGCCGGGATGGCGTCAGCGCTGTTGGGCTTCCTGCAGATGGGCTGCGCCGCCATCGGTTCGACCGGGGCGAGCCTTCTTCCCATGCCGCCGACCGTCTCGCTCGCCGCGATCATGCTGGGCGGGTCCCTGCTCGCCGCCGCCGTCTTCACACCCGTCGGGCTAAGGCGCCTCCAAATCAAGGCGGCGGCCTAGCTTTGATCGCAGCCAGTCCTCCGCCCCGGGCCATTAGGTCCCCCAGAGAAGAAAGCATCACAATGGTCAAGAAGCCTTCCGTCCTCATCACCGGCGCTTCCAGCGGTATTGGCGCCACCTATTGCGACCGCTTCGCCCGTCGTGGCCACGACCTCGTGCTGGTGGCCCGAGACGGAGCCCGGATGGAGGCCATGGCCGCCGATTTGCGACAGGAGACCGGCGTGGCGATCGACATTCTGCCCGCCGACCTCACCAAGCCTGACGAACTCGCCGCGGTTGAGGCGCGCCTGCGCGACGACGACAGGATCGGGATCCTGGTCAACAACGCCGGGGCCGGCCTGGGCGGGCGCTTCGTCGATCAGTCCACGGACGACGTCGCGCAGCTTGTAGCTCTCAACGTCACGGCGGTCGCGCGGCTGGCCAGCGCGGTGGCCCCGCGTCTGGCGACCGCTGGCGAGGGCGCGATCATCAACATTGGCTCGGTCGTTGGTCTGGCGCCGGAGCTGGGCATGAGCGTGTACGGTGCGACCAAGGCCTTTGTGCTGTTTCTATCCCAAGGCCTGAGCCTCGAGCTGGGTCCCAAGGGCGTCTACGTCCAGGCGGTGCTTCCCTCGGCGACCCGCACTGAAATCTGGGAGCGTTCCGGCGCCGATGTAAATGCGGTGAGCGCGCTCATGGACGTCGGCGAACTCGTGGACGCCGCTCTGGTCGGCTTTGACCGCCGTGAACCGGTGACCGTGCCGCCGCTGCCCAATGCCGCCGACTGGGACGCCTTCCAGGGCGCCCGACAGGCGATGCTGCCCGGCTTTGCTCAGGTTCATGCTGCTGAGCGTTACCGGAAGGGGGCCTAGCCAGCCGTCGTCAGAGCAGTGGTTCTGGTTCCTGGTCCAAAGACGGCAGGCCGCGCCTCCATCAGCCGAAGATGGCGTAGCCATCGAGCATGCGCTGAGTGATGGCCCAGAGCGACGTCAGCATGACCAGGCCCAGTGCGGCCGCGCCGGCGGCGAGGCAGATGGCCAGGCGGCCAAGTGAGGCGGACGCTGGCTCCCTCGCCGGAACCAACGAAAGCGCGCGGAGAAGGTGGCGCTGAACGAGAAAGATCAGCAGCCCGATGGTCGCATAGATCAGCGCCACGGTGAGACTGACGCCCAAGACCGAGCCGCCGCCCCCTGCGACCAATCCGTTGCCCGCGATCATGATCGCGTTCGTCCAGCACAGTGTCGCGACGAATAGGAAGAGGATGCGCAAGGCCGTCATACTCCCTATTGGTCGGTCAGCCACGGGCGCCCCCCTGCCCCCAGGTGGGCGGCGTCGGATCGGCGAAGAATTTTCTGAGGTCATCGCGTCTTCTAGCGTCTCCTTACTGACAGCCTGCATCCGCAGGAAAGCTCTGATCGGATCATGACACTCGAATGGCGCTGACGAGCGGCATCGAAATCGACGAAATGGCGCGTCGCTATG
>NZ_JAURWM010000092.1 GCF_030654915.1 Phenylobacterium sp.
AACTCGCTCCACTCGCGGCCATCAAGCTCTCGCCCGCCAGACTTTGGCCGTGGCCCGCCCCACTGTTTGAAGAAGAAAGCGACATCCTGACGAAGACAAGCGTCACGGACCGCGCGGACCCAATCCGCCTCTATCAACCTAGCTCTGGGGCCACTCTCGCCGCCTACGATGACCCAGGAGATATCATTGAGATCCAAGTCCCCAACGGGCCCAATTAGCGGCTCGATCGAGAGGAATCTGATGCTGGCTGGTGCTTCGGCGAGATGCCGGACGCGAGCCGCTGATGCTGCGTTTTCGACGGATACTCCGCACCAAATGTGGGCCGGCGCGGGACCGGCGTTGTAGCGGTTGCGCAGGTAGTCGCGCATACGAGAGCTGCGCTTTGTCAATATCTGATAGGTATGCCAATCCGCCTCCTCCATGGTGTCGAAGACTTGATCAACAAAGCTAAACGGTACCTCTTTGTGGAATAAGTCGCTCATGGAGTTGACGAAAATCATTCGCGCTCGGCGCCAAGCCAGCGGTTGCCGCAACCGCTCCGGCCGCAACTGAAGATCGAACCCGTTTTCGAATGGATGGCCAGACGTTCCTCGGAAACGTTCAGCAAAGCGCTCAGCGTAACAATTATCGCAGCCAGCCGTGATCTTGGTGCAGCCCGTTACTGGGTTCCACGTCGCATCCGTCCACTCGATAGTACTGGAGTCGGCCACTCGACCCTCCCGGAACAAAAGATGAACACCTTAGCACCTTCGCACCCGCTCGGCCATGAGCCTAGATTTCAATTAACCAATCATTTCCGATAGCCCGGCACCATCGTTATGGATGACGGCGGCACTTCGCGGACGCTGACCGAACAATCCCCTCAACGTTTGCTTAACCCCGCCGACGTCCTGTATCCCTGGTTGGAACAGATGACGAACGCGCCGATTCCCATGCACGCCCCGCTCCGCATCCTCGGCCTCGATCCGGGCCTTCGCAAAACCGGCTGGGGGGTGATCTCCGTCGAGGGCTCGCGGCTGGTCCATGTGGCGCATGGGGTGATCGCGCCCAAGGACAGCCTGCCCTTCGCTGAGCGGTTGCTGGTGCTGTTCGAGGCGATCAGCGAGGTCGTCGCCCTGCACGCCCCGCATGAGGCGGCGGTCGAGGAGACCTTCATGAACAACAACCCGGCCTCGGCCCTGAAGCTCGGCCACGCCCGCGCCATGGCGATGATCGTGCCGGCCCGCGCCGGCCTGATCGTGGCCGAGTACGCCGCCACCGTGGTCAAGAAATCGGTGGTCGGGACCGGCGCGGCCGACAAGCACCAGGTTGGCTTCATGATCGCCCGCCTGCTGCCCACCGCCGGCAAGACCACATCCGACGCCGCCGACGCCCTGGCCGTCGCCATCGCCCACGCCCACCACCGCAAGGCGCGCAATCTGGGAGCGGCGGCATGATCGGGCGGCTGCGCGGACTGGTCGCCGAGGTCAGCGAGGAAGAGGCCCTGATCGACGTGGCCGGGGTCGGCTATGTGGTGCGCTGCGGCTCGCGCACGCTGGGGCACCTGCCGGCGATGGGCGAGGAGACCGTGCTGCACGTCGAGAGCCAGTGGTCGGAATCGATGGGCATGAAGCTCTACGGCTTCCTGGGCCGCGACGAGCGCCGCGCCTTCGTGCTGCTGCAAGCCTTCCAGGGTGTCGGGCCCAAGGCCGCGCTCTCGGTGCTGGACGTGCTGCCGCCGGCCGAGCTGGCCGGGGCGGTGGCGCGCGAGGACAAGGCCGCCGTCGGCCGCGCCAATGGCGTGGGGCCGAAACTCGCCCTGCGCATCGTCACCGAATTGAAGGACAAGCCGCTGACCGACGGCCATGTCGCCGCCTTCCACGCCGGCGCGCTCACCCCCGCCGCCCCGCCGCCGCCGTCGGCCGTGGGCGAGGCGGTCTCGGCCCTGATGGGCCTGGGCGTGGCCGAGGTGAACGCCCGCCGCGTGGTCGAGCAGGCGGCTTTGCGCCTGGGCGAGGACGCCGAGGTGTCGGGGCTGATCAAGGCCGGCTTGCAGGAGCTTGGGCGATGATGAGCGCTCCGCGCCCCCTCACCCAGCCCTCTCCCGAGGGAGAGGGCTTTAGCTTCCTTCTCCTCGCCCCCCTTGGGGGGAGAGGCCGGGTGAGGGGGGCCTTGCCGCGCCGCCGCCTCGAGGGAGAGGGCTTTGCGCTTCTTCTCCTCTCCCCGCTGGGGAGAGGTCGGGTGAGGGGCCAGCGCCGCCTCGCCGGAGAGGGCTCATGACCCGCATCATCTCCCCCGACGCCCAGCCGTTCGAGGCCGGCGTCGTCCACGACAAGGCGCTGCGCCCGCAGACCCTGTCCGAATTCGTCGGCCAGGAGCAGGCCAAGGGCAATCTCAAGGTCTTCATCGAGGCGGCCAAGGCGCGGTCCGAGGCGCTGGACCATGTGTTGCTGTTCGGCCCGCCGGGCCTGGGCAAGACCACGCTGGCCCAAATCGTCGCCCGCGAGCTGGGGGTGAACTTCCGCGCCACCTCCGGCCCGGTGCTGGCCAAGGCCGGGGACCTGGCCGCGATCCTGACCAATCTCGAACCGCGCGACGTCCTCTTCATCGACGAGATCCACCGTCTGGCCGCCAATGTGGAGGAGATCCTCTACCCGGCCATGGAGGATCACGTCCTGGACCTGATCATCGGCGAGGGGCCGTCCGCCCGCTCGATCCGCATTGACCTGGCGCCCTTCACCCTGGTCGCGGCCACCACGCGGGCCGGCCTGCTGGCCACGCCCCTGCGCGACCGGTTCGGGATCCCGCTGCGGCTGGAGTTCTATACCCAGGCCGAGTTGACCAAGGTGCTGACCGGGGCCGCCGCCAAGATGGGCGTGTCCCTGGCCCTCGACGGCGCCGGCGAGATCGCCGCCCGCTCGCGCGGCACCCCGCGCGTCGCCGGCCGGCTGCTGCGCCGGGTCCGCGACTTCGCCGCCGCCGACGGGACCGACGTGATCGACGGCAAGGCCGCGGCCCGCGCCTTGGCCAGGCTCGACGTCGACCAGGCGGGCTTGGACGCCCTCGACCGCCGCTATCTCCAGGCCCTGATCGACAACTATGGCGGCGGCCCGGCCGGGGTCGAGACCCTGGCCTACGCCATCGCCGAGGCGCGCGACGCCGTCGAGGACGTGATCGAACCCTTCCTGCTCCAGCAAGGCTTCATCCAACGTACCCCCCGAGGCCGCATGGCCTGCGCCAAGGCCTACGCCCATCTGGGCCTAACCCCCCCGCCGCAAGTCCCCACCCCCGGCCAACCGACCCTATTCGACGAGTAATTCCTCTCCCTCGGGAGAGGTTGAGGGGGCGCGAAGCGCTCTTCGGTCCACCCGCCGCAAAACCGAAAGCCAGAAAGCCCCTCACCCAACCTCTCCCCAGCGGGGAGAGGAGAAGAACGAGCGGAGAGGTTAGGTGAGGGGGCGGCCCGCAGCGGCGCTCAACCGCCATCACCGCAAAGCCGACAGTCCAAGACCCCTCACCCGACCTCTCCCCGGCGGGGAGAGGAGAAGTCATCCCTCTCCCTTGGGAGAGGTTAGGTGAGGGGGCGGCGCACGCCGCTCTGCGGTCTCTCGCCACCACAGGCTCGCAGGATCGTGTCGCAGACCGCGTCGGAATCCTCGATCAGCACGGAGTTCCAGAACAGCAGCACCCGATAGCCCAAGCTCTCCAGATAACCCGTCCGCCGCGCGTCATAGGGCGCGGCCTCGAAATGCTGCCCGCCATCCAACTCCACGAACAACATCAACTCAGCACACACGAAGTCCGCGATGAACGGCCCCAGCGGGACCTGCCGCCTCCACT
>NZ_JAURWM010000095.1 GCF_030654915.1 Phenylobacterium sp.
GACATCGACCACTTCAAGAATTTCAACGACACCTGGGGCCACCAGACCGGGGACCAGGTGATCCGTTACGTCGCCAGCGTCATCGGCCGCGTCGGCGCCCCGCCCCGCTTCGCCGCGCGCTATGGCGGCGAGGAATTCGCCCTGATTTTCCCGCGCGAGAGCGCCGCGATCGCCGCCGCGGTTCTGGAAGAGATCCGCGAGGAAGTCTCTTCGCGCATGCTAAAGCGCCGCTCCACCAATGACGACCTTGGGGCGATCACGGTCTCGGCCGGCCTTGCGGAGCTGCGCCGCGGCGAGAGCGCCCACAGCCTGATGGAACGCTCCGACAGCGCGCTCTACGTCTCCAAGCGGTCGGGCCGCAATCGGGTGACCAACGCCGAGGTGGTGGCGACCGCCGCCTGACCGCGCTTTTCTCCTAGCCTGACGCCAGGGTATCCTCGGTTAGATCGTCCAAAGAGACGCACGCGGGAGCACGCCATGGCCTATTCGAAGATCAAGACGTCGGTGAACGACGGCATCGCCGTGGTGACCCTGAACGACACCGCGACCTTGAACGCCGCGGGCCTCGACCTGATGGCCGAACTTCAGGACGCCTTCGAAGGCTTCAAGACCAACGACGCCGTGCGCTGCGTGGTGCTCACCGGCGAGGGCCGTGGCTTCTGCTCAGGCGCCAACCTCTCCGGACGCGGTGGACCGGCTGCTGAGGCGCCGGACCCGGAAGGCCCCGACGCCGGCGCGGCGCTGGAGAGCGTCTACAACCCCTTCGTCACCTCGCTCCGCGAGTATCCGGTGCCGATCGTCACGGCGGTCAACGGCGTCGCCGCGGGCGTCGGCTGTTCGCTGGCCCTGATGGGCGACGTCATCGTCGCGGCCGAAAGCGCCTACTTCCTGCAGGCCTTCCGCCGCATCGGCCTGGTGCCCGACGGCGGCTCGACCTACCTGCTGCCCCGGCTAATCGGCAAGGCGCGCGCCATGGAGATGGCGCTGCTCGGGGAAAAGGTTCCGGCCAAGACGGCGCTGGAATGGGGCCTGGTCAACCGCTGCGTCCCTGACGATCAGCTGATGGCCACGGCCATGGAACTGGCCAAGGCCCTGGCCACGGGTCCCAAGGCGCTGGGCGCCATCCGCAAGCTGGTCTGGGATAGCCTCGACGAGGGGTGGGCCGCCCAGCTTCACGCCGAGCGAATGGCGCAGAAACACGCCGGCCGGACCGAGGACAGCCGCGAAGGCGTCCTCGCTTTCCTCCAGAAGCGCGCGGCGCAGTTCACGGGCCGCTAGGCGCGGGCCCGCCTTCGCGAGGCGCGCGTTCTAGGCGTCGTGCGCCTTGGCCGGTTCGATAGTGACGCTTTCGCCGCAACCGCAGGCGTCGGTCTCGTTCGGGTTCTGGAAGGTGAACTTCGACGACAGCTTGGTGGTCACGTAGTCGATCTCGGTGCCGATCAGGAACAGCACCGCCTTGGGCTCGATCAGGATCGTCACGCCCTTGTCCTCGACCACCTCGTCCAGCGGGCCGGCGGTCTCAGCGTACTCCAGGATGTATTCCTGGCCTGCGCAGCCGCTGTTCTTCACGCCCACGCGCAAGCCCGCATACGGCTTTTCCGCCTTGTCCATGATCTCGCGAACACGGGCGGCCGCGGCGTCGGTCAGGGTGACGACCTTGGGCCGGGGGCGGCGGATACGGGGAGCGGGCGTGAGGTTAAGGTCGGTCATGCTCAGCCTTATATGGTGTCAGAACATGTTGAGTTGAAGCTTCGCCTCGTCGGACATCCGAGATGGATCCCACGGCGGGTCGAAGACCAGATCAACTTTCACTTCGCCGATCCCCGGAATTTCCTTCACGGCGTCCTGCACCCAGCCGGGCATCTCGCCGGCCACCGGGCAGCCCGGCGCGGTCAGGGTCATATCGATGGCGACGTTCTTCTCGTCGGACACGTCGACCTTGTAGATCAAGCCAAGTTCGTAGATGTCGACCGGGATTTCCGGGTCGAACACCGTCTTCAGCTTCTCGATTAGCTGATCCGTCAGAGCGTCTAGCTCTGCCTGGCTCAGCGGCGTCGCGCTGGTCGGTTCGATGGCGGTCGCGTCATCCATAAGCATGCTCAAGCAAAAAAGGCCTGGGTACGGTTCAGGGCGTCGACGAAGAAGTCGGCCTCCCCTTCCGTATTATATAGGGCGAAGGAAGCCCGAGCGGAGGATGTGACGCCGAAACGTCGCATCAAGGGCTCGGCGCAGTGGGTGCCGGCGCGAACCTCGACGCCGTAGCGGTCGAGGATCTGGGCCACGTCGTGCGCGTGGGCGCCGTCGATGGTGAAGGACAGGATCGCGCCCTTGCCAGGCGCCTCGCCCAGCACGCGCAGCCAGTTGGCGCCCTTCAGGCCCTCGCGGACTCGGGCGTAGATCCTGGCCTCGTGCGCCGCGATCGCCTCGCGGTCGAGACCGTTCAGCCACTCAATGGCCGCGCCCAGGCCGATCGCCTCGATGATCGGCGGGGTGCCGGCTTCAAACCGGTGCGGCGGATCGGCATAGGTGATCTTTTCGAGGCTGACCTCGCCGATCATCTCGCCGCCGCCTTGATAAGGCGGCAGGGCGGCGAGTTCGGCGGCCTTGCCATAGAGGACGCCGATCCCGGTCGGGCCATAGAGCTTGTGACCGGAGAAGACGTAGAAGTCGACGTCCAGGGCCTTCACGTCCACGCTCAGGTGAACAATGCCCTGGCAACCGTCCAGCAGCACCTTGGCGCCCACCGCGTGGGCCTGTGCGATGATCTCGGCGACCGGATTGATGGTCCCCAGCACGTTGGACATGTGCGTCACCGCCACGACCTTGGTGCCCGCGGTCAGCAAGGCCGGCAGGGCCTCCATGTCCAAGCGGCCGTCGTCGAGCACGGGGATGAACTTCAGGACCACACCCAGCCGCTCGCGCAGGAAGTGCCACGGCACGATATTGGCGTGGTGCTCCATCTCGCTGAGCACGATCTCGTCGCCGGCCTTCAGGCCAGCCCCGATCCCAGCCGCGACCAGGTTGATCGCCTCGGTCCCGCCCTTGGTGAAGACGATCTCGCCAAGCTCGGCGTTCATGAAGGTCGCCACCGACTTGCGAGCGGCCTCGTAGGCGTCAGTAGTCTCGTTGGCCAGGGTATGCAGGCCACGGTGCACATTGGCGTAGGAGTGCTCCATGATCCTAGTCATGGCTTCGATCACCGCTCGCGGCTTCTGAGCCGAGGCGCCGCTGTCCAGATAGACCAGCGGCTTGCCGTTCACCTGACGGCTGAGGATCGGAAACTCGGCGCGGACCGCTTCGACATCAAAGGCCATGGTCAGAGTCCCAAGCCCTTGGCGGCCCAAGCCTTGGCCACCTCACGCGCGCCATCGTGTTCGATTCGGTCGATGACCTCGCCCACAAAGGCTTCCGTCAGAAGGCCGCGAGCCACATCTTCGGGCATTCCGCGCTGCTGAGCGTAGAACAGGGCCTCCTCATCGAACGCGCCGATGGTGTTGCCGTGGGCGCACTGCACGTCGTCGGCGAAGATCAGCAGTTCGGGCTTGGCGTCGATCTCGGCCTTGTCGGACAGGATCAGCGCATGGTGACCCATCCGCGCGTCGGTACGGTCGGCGCCTTCGGCGACCAGGATCCGGCCCTGGAACACGCCGCGCGACTGATCGCGCACCACGCCCTTGGTCAGCTGGCCGGTGGTCCCATCGACGCCCAGGTGCTCGACCACGGTGGTCAGGTCGGCATGCCGCTTGTCAGCGAGCAGATAGGCGCCGTCGAGGCGGACGCTGGCGCCCGCTCCGGGGTGAGCCACGCGGGTCTCGATGCGTTGGCGCTTGGCGCCGTCGGTGAGCACCGTCTGCACCAGCTGAGCGCCAGCTCCGAGGGTGACATCGGCGGTCGAAACGCTGACCCCGTTCGCGCCGTCGGCGGCCAGGATGATGCGCTCCAGGCGGCCGTTGGCCCCGACAGTGACCTTCAGGTCGAGATTGGCGACATAGTCGGCGTCGTCGCCCTCATAGCTTTCCAGCAGGATCAGGTTGGCGCCCTCGGCGACCTCGATCTGCGCGGTGGCCGAGTGCGATCCACCGCCAAGGGCCGCGAAGTGCAGCGCCACGACATAAGGCGCCACCGAAGCGCTGCGGATCACCACCGGATCGCTGGCGTTGACCACATGGATTGGCAGATTGGCCAGGGCGGCGAACGGCCCGACCGGCGCCTCGCCCGTAAAGGGCTGCGACGGCGGCGGCAGAACGCGCAGCAGGCCGCGCAGGTCGGTCCACTTCCAGTCCTCGTCACGCTTGCTGGGAAGCAGGGTGACGTCGCTGGCCTTAAGGGCGGAGGCTAGGCTCAAGCTGCCCTCGCGTACTTGTCGTAGCCTTCGCGCTCCAGCTCATGAGCCAGTTCCGGACCACCACTGTCGGCGATACGGCCGCCGGCCAGCACGTGGACGCGGTCAGGTTTGATGTAGTCGAGCAGACGCTGATAGTGGGTGATCACCAGCATCGCCCGGTCCGGACCACGCATGGCGTTCACGCCGTCGGCGACGATCTTCAAGGCGTCGATGTCGAGCCCCGAATCGGTCTCGTCGAGGATTAGAAACCGCGGCTAAAGCATCGCCATTTGAAAGATTTCCATCCGCTTCTTCTCACCGCCGGAGAAGCCGACATTGAGCGCCCGCTTGAGCATCTCGAAGTCGATCTTCAGCGATGCGGCCGTCGTCCTGGCCAGCTTCAGGAAGGCCGGCGCGGTGATTTCCGCCTCACCGCGCGCCTTGCGCTGGGCGTTCATCGCGGTGCGGATGAAGGTCAGGGCCGGAACGCCGGGAATCTCCAGCGGATATTGGAATGACAGGAAGACCCCCCGCGCGGCACGCTCGCTGGGCTCCAGCGCCAACAGGTCCTCGCCGTCGAGCGTCGCGGTCCCCTCGGTCACCTCATAGCCCTGGCGTCCGGTCAGGACGTAGGACAGGGTCGATTTGCCAGCGCCGTTCGGGCCCATGATTGCATGGACCTCCCCGGCCGGGACGTCGAGCGTGAGACCCTTGAGGATCGGCTTGCCATCGATCTCGGCGTGCAGGTTGGAAATCGAAAGCATCAGTTGGTCTCGTCGGCCAGGTATTGCGCCATCACGTCGAGGGCTTCCTCGATTGTGTTCACGGTCTTCGCCTTGCGCGGCGCGGCGGTGGGGGTCGAGGCGGTGCGTTTGTCGCCAGCCCGGACGTTGATCGTCCCGGCCTCGAAATAGGCGTCGATCAGATAGTCGTCGTGATGCAGGCTGACCGTGTAACGGCGAATATCCAACACTAGGCCCTTGTCCTTCAGGAACGCGACGTCCTCGGCGAGGGTGGCGTACAGCTGTTCGGCGCGCGCCAGATCCTCTTCCTGCTGCCGACGCTCGGCCTCCTCGCGCGCATGGCGGTCGGCGTCGCGGCGGGCATGCTCGGCTTCGAAGGCGCGGCGGAAGGACATCGTGCGGTTCTCGGGGGTTGCGAGGGTCATCCGACAGAGCCCTCCAGTGAAATGGCGACGAGCTTCTGGGCTTCCACGGCGAACTCCATGGGCAGCTCCTGCAGCACGTCCTTGACGAAGCCGTTGACCAGAAGCTGCACGGCCTCCTCCTGGGAGAGCCCGCGCTGCATGGCGTAGAACAGCTGATCTTCGGAAAGCTTGGTGGTGGTGGCCTCGTGCTCGAACACGCACTGGCCGTTGCGCGCCTCGACATAGGGCACGGTGTGGGCCGCGCAGGTCTTGCCGATCAGCAGGCT
>NZ_JAURWM010000096.1 GCF_030654915.1 Phenylobacterium sp.
CGCCTGCTCGCGCCAACGGGCGAGGACCCCTGCGTCGGGCGTGCGCGGCTCGGCGGCCCGGCCACCCAACCAGGCGGGACGCAGCGCGCGGCGATAGCGCCCGTAGCCGCCGAACAGCTCGTCGCCGCCTTCGCCGGTCAGCACGACGGTCAGGGTTCCCTTGGCGGCCTCGGCCAGCTTGTAGGTGGGCAGGCTGGCATAGTCGGCGGTGGGGTCGTCCATCGCCCAGGCGACCTGCGGCAGGATTCGCCAGAAGTCTTCCTCGTCAAACGTGGTCTCGCGCCAGTCGAGGTTCAGCGCCGTGGCGACCCGCTCGGCCTGGGCGCGTTCGTCGCGCGCGCCGGGCGCATCGAAGCCGCAGGTGAAGGCGGTGACCGGCCGCGCGTTCAACCGCGACATCAGGGTGGCGATGGTCGCCGAGTCGATGCCGCCGGACAGGAAGAGGCCATAGGGAACGTCGGAACGTTGGTGAACCTTGACGCTGTCTTCCAGCACGGCGTCCAGCCGCGAGAGCAGAGCGGTTTCATCGCCGCCGCGCACTGTGCGGACCGGGACGGCGAGGCGAACCCTATGGGCGACTAGCTTGCCGTCCACGACCTCGACGATCTCGCCCGGCGCCAGGCGTCGCAGGCCCTTGAAGATCGTCTCGTCGGTCAGGGTGTAGTTGAAGGCCAGCAGTTCGCGGGCGCGGTCCTCCGAAAGCTCCGGCGTGATCAGGCCGGCGGCGAGGAAGGCGCGAGGCTCCGAGGCGAAGGCCACCGAGCCCTCATGCTCCAGCACATAGAGCGGCTTGATGCCGAACGGATCGCGGACCAGCCAGGTGCGACCATCGGCGCCGATCAAGCAGAAGGCGTACATGCCGCGCAGGCGTTGGAAGGCGGCCGGGCCTTCCTGGGCGTAGATATGCAGCAGGGGTTCGAAGTCTGAGCCGGTGGCCAGTTGATCGGCCAGGCCGAACTCGGCGGCCAGTTCGACATAGTTGTAGATCTCGCCATTGCCGATGACGGTGCAGCCGGCGGCGTGCAGCGGCTGCCAGCCGCCTTCTAGGTCGATGATCGACAGTCGCGCATGGGCCAGAGAGCGGCCCGGCGTCTCCTCGACGAAGACGCCGTTGGGGCCGCGGTGAGTCAGGGCCTCGATCATGGGGCGAGCCGAGCCGCCCGGTCCGATGACGCCGGCGATGCCGCACATCACTCACCTCCGAAGTCGGCGAAGAGTTCGCGCCATTGGGCGACCACGGCGGCGGCGGAGAACTCCGCCTCGACTCGCGCGGCGCCATGCTGGGCTAGGCGAGCCCGCAACATCGGGTCGCCGAGCAGCCGATTGACGGCGGCGGCCAGCGCCTCGGGGTCGTCGATCGGAATCAACAAACCGTCCTGATCGTCGCGAATCAGGGCCGAGGGGCCTTGGCTGGCGGCGGCCACCACCGGCAGTTCGTGGGCCCAGGATTGGATGACCACATTGCCCAGCGGCTCGTATCGCGAGGGAAAAACGCAGATGTCGGCGGCGCGATAGAGCGCCGAGGGGTCGGTGCGCCAGCCCAAGAATCGCACGCGGTCGCCGACGCCCAGCGCATCGGCCATCGCCCGCAGCTTGGCTTCCAGACCGCCGACGCCCGCGATCCAGAGATGGGCCTCGGGGATTTTGGCGAGGGCGGCCAAGGAGACGTCGTGGGCTTTTGATTCGTGCAGGCGGCCCATGGCCAGCAGCAGCGGCACGTCCCGCGGCGTGTTCAGCGTGGCGCGGTCGGCGGGCGCGACATCGGGGGGCGTGGCGGCGAGATTGGGGATGTGGCGCACCTTGCCGGCCGGCCAGCCCTGGCTCACCACCCAGTCGGCGATGTCCTCGGTATTGGCGACCAGGTGATCGAAGCCTTTGTAATATTTGAGGTTGTAGTAACCGCCGAGCCGACCCACCCGCGCCCATGGCCCGCTGGGCGTATGACGCGCGGCGCGATTCATCCAGGCCAGGGCCAGTTTCACGTCGTGCTTCTGCGCGAAGTTCTTCAGCTTGGGCTTGGTGAGAATGTCGATCGGGCCGCCGAATCGGAAGACGCCCGAGGGCACGCCGACGCGGGCCAGGGCGGCCTCGCGATTGGCGTTCGTGCGGATCGCGGCGACCTGCTCGACCCCGTCGCCAGCAAGGGCTGCGACCAGATCTAGGAAGTAGGTTTCCGCGCCGCCTTCACCGGCGGTACCGAGGAGATGGAGGACGCTCATGCCGAGCAGAACCTAGCCGGGCTTTGCGCCGCACCCAAGCCGCTTGAAGATCAGAAAAAGCCCCCCTATAAACCGCGCCTCGCCGAAAGGTCCGGCGGCTGGATAGCTCAGATGGTTAGAGCGGTGGATTCATAACCCACAGGTCGGCGGTTCGATCCCGCCTCCAGCTACCACGGCTCACACCGCCAAGTGCGGATGGGGAGTTGAAGTCCGGCAAGGCCGGCATCTCCGATCAGAAACGGCGTAGCGATCTTGGCCACAAGCAGGCCCGCGAGGCGATCTTCTGCACTTTTGAACAAGGCTGCGCTGGCGTGCCGGTCCGGGCCTTGGCCGCCCCCCTGAAGACCTCGACGAAGCATTTCCTCGTCGGGAAAAAGTCCTGAAGCTGAGCCCGTGGCCGAATTCTCTGGCTTTGATCTTCGACAACAGCCATAGTGTTTTATCGAATGTCGCTTTGGTTCGGTTGCTCTCCACGCTTTTTCTTCGGATCGAGCCCGGGCCTACCAAGATCCTCTCCGAAAATTTGGTCGTGTGTCCTTATGGGGCGCGCGCGAAAACTCACACTTGAAAGATATTACTTATGACAACTGGCATCGTGAAGTGGTTCAACCCGACCAAGGGTTTCGGCTTCATCCAACCGGACGACGGTAGCCCGGACGTCTTCGTCCACATCTCGGCCGTGGAACGTTCGAGCCTCGGCTCGCTCCAAGAGGGCCAAAAGCTCAGCTACGAGCTCGAGCGCGATCAGCGCAGCGGCAAGATGTCCGCCGAGCAGCTTCAAGCCGCCTAAAGGTCAGGCTGCTCCGGGGAGGCTATTTCCTCCTCGGGGCGCCGATCTCTCTCGACGAACTACCTTCGACCTAGCGCGCCATTCGAAACTCGCAGGCGCGTCCAATCTGAAGCACCGGTTCTCGTGACCGTAGCGCGGCCCATGTCGCCGACGCCGCGAACAATCTGCAGCCGCGATTTGCGCAGCAGTTTCCAACCCAAGCCAGACCTTGCGGCCCGTCAGAGCAGCGCTGAAGCGCGCTCGACGGGGGCCGCCATCACCCCCAGGAATAAAATGTCTTTCACGACCGTCATCCGCCCTCGCAGGCAGCCTCTCGCCAACCCTTTGAACCATCCGCCTGTCGCTTGGGCCGCCCGGACCGGGCCACGCACGACCCTGCACCTCAAGCCCGCCGCCCAAGACCTGGGATCTTCGCTGTCGAAGGCGGAGAGCTGAGATGCAAGTGGGGATCAGCTACAATCACCAGACGGTCACGTTGGATGGCGAGACCTTCTCCAACTGCGAATTCGCAGCTTGCCGCCTGATCTATTCGGGGGGACCGCTGCCTGAGTTCGACGGCTGCCGTTTCGACGCTTGCGAATGGAAGTTCGAAGACGCGGCCGCCCATACGCTCTCCTATCTCCGGCTGATGTGGAACGTGGGCGCCAAGGCGGCCGTGCAGACCACGATCAAAGACATCACGGTCGCGGGACGCTGATCACCGGCGGCGCGAGCCAGGGCGGCGAGTCGCCGCCCAATCCCGCCCTGGACCCGGAACGCTGACAGATTGAGCGCGCCAAGCGCGCGGCGCCTAAGACTGCGGCGCCAAAGCGCGTTGTATCGATCGACGTCGTATTACGAATGGTACGGTTCGTAATACTCCGCCCACTGGCGGAATGAATGGCGAAGCGCCCTCCCAACTTGCGCGATTGAGCTTGAGCATGCCGGCCGAGTTGCTGGCCCGGCTCGACGCCATGGTTGCGCGGCGCAGTCTGCCGAGCCGCTCGCAGATGATCGCCGAACTCATCCGCCACGAACTGGCCGAGCATCGCGACGCCGGCGATGAAGATGTCCGCGCGGGCGCGATCACTCTCATCTATCGCACCGACAGCGGGCGGGTTCGGCAATCGCTGGCCCTCACACAGCAGGCGTTTCTGATGGAGGTGATTTCCTCTCAGCACGTCTTTCTCGAGGACGATCAGTCGCTCGAGGTCCTGTTGGTCCAGGGTCCATCGCACCGGCTTCAGAGCCTTTGCGATGAACTGCGCCGCATACGCGGGGTGCAGCAGATCAAACTCGTCACCACCACCGCCCTGCTGCCGCCTCTGCACGCCTATGGCGCGGCCCTTCTTCGGCTCGCCCAGATCGGAGACACCGAATGACGCTTTCCACCGCCGATCCCTACGGCGCACAGGCCCATGCGCGCGCGATGGCCGGGACCCGTGTCGAGGCCATGCCGACCGTGCCGGCCACCGCCGCCCCGCCGCCTCCGGGCGTCGCCGCGCGCGACCTGCTGTGGGTCGAGACGCTCGCGGCTGGCGGGTACGCAGCCAAGCGCTTGAACCGCGGCGCGCGAATGCGGATGACCGACGTCGGCGGCGACGCCTGCGCGGCCATGCTGATCTTCAGTGCTGAGCGGCCCGTTGAGCGCCTCAACGTCGCCGACACCCTGAAGGTCCAGTGGAACGCCTATCTGGGCCAGGGGCGCCTGCTGCTGTCCGACATGGGCAAGGTGCTGGCCAGCGTCGTGGAGGACACGGCGCAGACCCACGACGCCTTCTGCGGGGCCTCCAACGAGGCCTCGAACGCCCGCCGGTACGGCGACGGCTTCAACTGGGGCGACCATCCCAACGCCCGCGATCGCTTCATGCTGGCGCTCGCCAAGTTCGGGCTGGGGCGCAAGGACATCCATCCCTGTATCAACTGGTTCAAGGGCGTGAAGGTCGGCGAAGACGGCGCCACCCATCTCGAGGTTGGGCCTTTCACGCCGGGTCGGCAGGTGACGCTGCGCGCCGAGATGGACTTGATCGTGGTGCTGACTAACTGCCCCCACGTCCTCGATCCTCGCCCGGCCTACAGCGCCACTCCGCTGCAGGTCACCGCCTGGCGAGGCGCCCCGACGCCCGCCGACGATCCCATCCGCCTCGCGACGCCAGAGGGCCTGCGGGCCTTCCTGAACGTCGAAGACGATCTCCAGCGCTGAGGTTCCGATGTCAGACAACGCTCTATCCGGCCTGGTTGGGCCGATCGTCCTTGATGAGGTCGTCGCGGCGCGCGCCCCCTGGGACGCCCTGGTCCGCAAGGGCCAAACTCTGCGGATCGTCGACCTGAAAGGCAATCAGGCCGTCGACTTCCTGATGTACGCAGCCGCCGACGACGCCGAGCGCTACAGCGCCCAGGACACCATCGCCGCGCAAGGCAATCTGTTCCTGCGCGCCGGTGCGGTGCTGCTGTCCAACGAGGGCCGAGCCATGGCGACCCTGGTCGCCACGCCCGTCGCCTATCACGACACCATCGGCGGGGCGTGCTCGTGCGAGAGCAATACGCTGCGCTATGGCCACCACACCAAGGGACAGCACGCCTGCGTGGAGAACTTCCTGCAAGCCAACGCCCGCCATGGGCGCGGCAAACGCGACATGGTCTCCAACATCAATTGGTTCATGAACGTGCCGGTCGAACCCGACGGCGCCCTGGGCATCGTCGACGGCATTTCGGCGCCTGGGCTGTTCGTCGACCTGCGCGCTGAGATGGACCTGATCGCGGTCGTCTCCAACTGTCCGCAAATCAACAATCCCTGCAACGGCTTCGATCCGACGCCTGTGCGCATGATTATTTCGGGGTAGGGCGTGTTCCAGAAAGTCTTGATCGCGAACCGCGGCGCCATTGCGTGCCGCATCATCCGAACCCTGCGGACCATGGGTGTAAAGTCGGTGGCGGTGTTCTCCGACGCCGACGCCGGTTCGCTGCATGTCAGCCAGGCCGATGAGGCCGTTCGGGTCGGGCCCGCGCCCGCCGCGCAGAGCTATCTGGACGTCGAGGCGATCCTGCGCGCCGCCAAGGATACCGGGGCCGAGGCGATCCACCCCGGCTATGGCTTCCTCAGCGAGAACACCGCCTTCGCCGAGGCTTGCGAGGCGGCGGGGATCGCCTTCATAGGACCGACGCCAGACAACATCCGCGCCTTTGGCCTGAAGCACACCGCGCGTGATCTGGCCCAGGAACACGGCGTGCCGCTGGCGCCCGGCACCGACCTGCTCACCGACGCCGGCGCGGCGCTGGCGGCCGCCGAGCGGATCGGCTTTCCGGTCATCTTGAAGGCCACGGCCGGGGGCGGCGGGATCGGCATGCGGGTCTGCGAGGACGCCGCGGCGGTGGCCGACGCCTTCGCCGCGGTCTCGCGTCTGGGAACCTCGAACTTCGCCGACGGCGGGGTGTTCCTGGAGCGCTACGTCCGCCGCGCCCGCCATATCGAGGTGCAGATTTTTGGTGACGGCGAGGGCCGGGTGGTGGCGCTGGGCGAGCGTGACTGCTCGCTGCAGCGGCGCAACCAGAAGGTCATCGAGGAGACGCCCGCGCCGCACCTGCCGGCCGCGACGCGTCAGGCCTTGATGAGCGCCTCCGTGCGGCTGGGACAGGCGGTGAACTATCGCTCGGCCGGGACCGTCGAGTTCCTCTACGACTCCGATCGCGACGACTTCTTCTTCCTGGAAGTGAACACCCGCCTGCAGGTCGAGCATGGCGTCACCGAGCAGGTGACGGGCGTGGACCTTGTCGAGTGGATGATCCGCGGCGCGGCTGACGACTTCAGCTTCTTGGATGCGCCACTGCCGACGCCGCGCGGCGCCTCCATCCAGGCGCGCCTCTATGCCGAAGACCCCGGCCAGGACTATCGCCCCAGCTCGGGCGTACTGACGGAGGCGAGCTTCCCGAGCGACGCCCGCGTCGAGACCTGGGTCGCCGATGGCGCGGAGATCAGCGCCTATTACGACCCCATGCTGGCCAAGCTCATCGTCACGGCGCCGGATCGCCCCGCCGCCGTCGCCGTCTTGCAGGCCGCGTTGGATGCGACCCGGCTGGCGGGCGTGGAGACCAATCTGCACTGGCTGCGGCAGGTCGCGCGTAGCCAGGCCTTCACCAGTGGAGAGGTCTCGACCCGCGCCCTGGCCGAGATCGCCTACACCCCGCGCACCTTCCGGGTGCTGAGCGGGGGACCTTCGACCACGGTTCAGGATTATCCCGGCCGGCTTGGCTATTGGGACGTCGGCGTGCCGCCCTCCGGCCCGATGGATGGGCTGGCCTTCCGGTTGGGCAATCGGTTGGTCGGCAACCCCGACGGCGCGGCGGGGTTGGAGATCACCGCGCTCGGCCCGACCCTGGCGTTCAATCACGACGCCATCGTCTGCCTGACAGGCGCCGAGCTGGAGGCTAGCCTCGATGGGGCGCCGATCAGCGCCTATGCGCCGATCGAGGTCCGGGCAGGGCAGGTTCTGAAGCTCGGCCGGATCCGGGGCGCGGGGCTTCGCGCCTACCTGCTGGTTCACGGGGGCCTCGATGTTCCAGCCTATCTGGGCAGCCGGTCGAGCTTCACCCTGGGCGGCTTCGGCGGCCATGCCGGCCGCGCGTTGACGGCCGGCGACGTCCTGCACATCGGGCCAGCCTCGGGCGATCCAGAACCGATGCTCGATCCTGAACTTCGCCCGCACCTGACCAAGGCGTGGACCGTGCGCGTGCTCTATGGACCGCATGGGGCGCCGGACTTCTTCACAGCCAGCGATATCGAGATGGTCCGCGGCGCTGAGTGGAAGGTGCACTACAACTCCAACCGCACCGGCGTGCGCCTGATCGGGCCAAAGCCGGAGTGGGCGCGGCGCGACGGCGGGGAGGCGGGCCTGCACCCGTCGAACATCCACGACAACGCCTACGCCATCGGCGCGATCGACTTCACCGGCGACATGCCGATCATCCTGGGCCCGGAC